>JANXVI010000331.1 GCA_025351745.1 Rhodoferax sp. | reverse complement strand
GTCGTGGGTGGTGTCCTCTTCGCGCGACCAGCCCAGTTGCACGGGCTTGCCACCACATTCCATGGCCACGCGCACGGCTTGGGCTACAAAGTCCACGTCGAGCCGACGGCCAAAACCACTGCCCAACAGCGTGGTGTGTAGCTTGACCTGGGCGATGTCGACACCCGCCACTTTGGCAGCCATGGCACGCGCCATTTGCGGCACCTGGGTGGGGGCCCAGATTTCAACCTTGCCATCTTTCACCTGCGCCGTGCAGTTCATGGGCTCCATCGTGGCGTGGGCCAGGTAGGGCGCAAAGTAAGTAGCCTCAATCTTGCGCGCGGCTGTGCTTTCGGCGTCTGCTGTCTTGCCTTTGTCAAAGAAGATGTTGCCTGCGCCGGGTTGCAGGGCCGCCATTAATTGCGCTTCAATCTGCACCGTATTCAACGCGCCCTGGGTACGTTGTTGCCATTGGGCTTTGACGGCTTCTGCGGCCTGGCGCGCATGCCAGGTTGTCTTGCCCACGACGGCAAAGCCCGCGGTAGATCCGCCTACCGCATTCAGCGTTACCAGGCGTTCTACACCGGGCATGGCCAATGCAGCCTTGGAGTCCAAGCTGGCAACGGTGCCGCCCAGCATAGGCACCATGCGAACCTGGGCGTACAGCATCCCAGGCAGGCGCACGTCGAGCCCAAACTGGGCTGTGCCATCGGTCTTGGCGGGTATGTCGGTGCGGGGTGCGGGCTGGCCGATCAGCTTCCAGTCGTTGCGGTCCTTCGGCGTGACGGTACCGGGTGCTGTGCCCGCTGCGGCAGCGGCCAGTTCACCATAGTGGGCCGACTTGCCTGACCCGTGTGACACCACGCCGTCTTTTACGCCCAACTCTTGCACCGGCAGCTTCCACTGCGCAGCGGCCGCGCCCAACAAGCTGGCGCGGGCGGTGGCCGCCGCGTTGCGCAGCGGCTCCCACGCGTCGGCAATCGTGGACGAGCCACCGGTGGCGTCAATGCCCAGCTCGCGGGCAATCTTGCCGACCATCCATTGGCCCACCTTGACGGTTGTTGTCTTGTGACCGTCTTCAGCGTCCAGTGGGTGAAAGGGCAGGCTGCCCAATAGCATGGCTACGTTGCCATAGATCTTGTCGGAACCGGCTTGCTCCAGCCGCACTCGGGCCAACGGTATGTCCAGTTCTTCGGCCACCAACATCGCCAGCGCGGTGTGCACGCCCTGGCCCATTTCGCTGCGTGGCATGGCCAAAACGACGCTGCCATCCGCCGCAATCTTGATCCAACCATTCAGGGCCACGGCGCCCTCTGTGGGCAGCATCATGTTGGCCGACCCCAGGCGCGAGCGGGCGGGCAGCACGCCCCAGCCCACCACCAAGGCGCTGAGCCCACCGACAGCGCCCAGGGCGCTCAACAGCAGTGTGCGGCGCTTCATGCTGTGGCTCCCATAGCCGTTGCAGCGCGGTGGATAGCGGCGCGTACCCGCTGGTAGGTGCCGCAGCGGCAGATATTGCGCATGGCCTCGTCGATGTCGGCGTCGGTGGGTTGGGGTTTGGCTTCCAACAGCGCGGCGGCGGCCATCAACATGCCGCTTTGGCAGTAGCCGCATTGGGGCACTTGCTCGGCAATCCACGCCGCTTGCAGCGCGTGGGGCTTGTCGGGTGTGCCCAGGGATTCGATCGTTTGGATATTCTTACCCACCACGGCCGATACCGGCATCACGCAAGATCGGGTGGCTTCGCCGTCTATGCGCACGGTGCAGGCGCCGCAAGCGGCCACACCACAACCGAATTTGGTGCCGGTCATGTTGAGCACGTCGCGCAGCACCCACAGCAGGGGCATATTGGGGTCGGTGTCTACTTGTGTGGGCTTGCCGTTGATGTTCAATTCCATGGGGTCTCCTGGGTCACTTGGTGCGTGAATATACGCAGATTGAAGGTTCCTTGCTTTTTGACTGCGATAATCCGGTCCATGCACACCCTGCGTACCGCTCACCTGCTAGCCCGCTTCGTGCTGGTATGGTTTGCGTTGTCCATCGGTGTCGCCATTGCGTCTCCGTTGGTCAAGCCGCAAAGCGTGCAACTGGTG
>JANXVI010000274.1 GCA_025351745.1 Rhodoferax sp. | reverse complement strand
CGCAGTTGCTCGATCGCGCCGCGCACCAGGCCCAGGTCCACCACCATGCCGGTGATCGGGTCTATGGCGCCGGACAAGCTCACTTCGGCATGGTAGGTATGGCCATGAATGCGGCGGCTGCCTTCGGCCTCGATCTCGCGGCGCAGCGTGTGTGCGGCGTCGAAGTAAAACTTTTGGCTGATCTCACAGCGGGTTGGGGCGGTGCGCATCATCGTATGCCCGTGATCTTGTGGGTTTGCAGAGACAGGCGCCAGGCCGGGCGCTGCAGGCACTGGGCAATGCAGGCCTCCGTGTTGGCGCTGCGCTGCGGGTTGTCCATAGGCTGCAAGTAGCGGTGGCTGAAGTCCGCCGCTTCGCACTCGTCGAGCGTGATGCCGGGCTGCGGCCAGACCAGCTTCAGCTCATGCCCCGATCGCTGCACCCACGTGGAGCCGGCCTTGGGGCTGACGCAAATCCAGTCGATACCGGCCGGCGCGGCAATCGTGCCATTGGTTTCCACGGCGATGTGAAAGCCCTGGGCATGCAACGCGTCAATCAATTCGGCATCCACCTGCAGCAGCGGCTCGCCACCGGTCATGACGACAAAACGGTGCGCCGTGTCGGCGCTCGGCCATTGCGCGGCGATACGTGCGGCCAGGTCCTGTGCCGTCACAAATTTGCCGCCCAGCGTGCCGTCGGTGCCGACAAAATCGGTGTCGCAGAACTTGCAGACGGCGCTGGCGCGGTCCTGCTCGCGGCCGGTCCACAGGTTGCAACCGGCAAAGCGGCAAAACACCGCAGGGCGACCGGCGTTGGAGCCTTCGCCTTGCAGCGTGTAAAAAATTTCCTTGACCTGGTAGCTCATGGGGTGTGCCCCGCATGGCTGTACACCCCAACGGCGTGTGGGGAGACGAGGTTTTTGTACATGGTAGTCCTCTACATGGCTCCGAAAAGCATAAAAGTGCAAAGCCCGCGGAGCAGCGGGCCTTGGGGCTATTTTACAGCCCATTGGGGCGAGTGGTCACCGCTCAAGGCTGGCGTTGATGACCACGCTCAGATGCCATCGAGTTAAGGGTTGATTTTTATGACCGTCTAAGACACATAGTAGACGCAGAGAGTCATCAAAAGCAGTCATTGAATTGAGGCCAAACAGCCTACTTTTGACTCACAAAGAGGGGGGAGAGTCAGACTTCGAAAGAGGCGCTGCATGGCTTTCCAGCGAGCTAAAAGAGCAAAAGTGGAAAGAAGAATTCCAAAGCCATTTCGCTGTAAAAAAACCTAGCAACGCACACGACCCGCCCTTGACTCACTCAAGGGGTCGAGAGGATCCGCATCGTATCGCACGACATCTTGAAGTCAGCAATCCCAAGAAGCGGACTGAACCGCTTTATGTTCCCTGCCCTTCCAAGCACTTTTGTGCACATGACGTCTGAGTTGTTTTTAAGGACTACCTCCTCGTAAGTGGCAATTCCGCCATTCAACGTGATTGTTTGTTGAACTGCGCTGTCACAAACGAACGCTGTCTCGGTGCGTTGCCACACTCCCGGAGCTTTCGACTGGTAGACGCCGCCACTTTCATCACGTGTGGATATGCTGCAATTGGACTTCTCCTTCTGGGACTTGTCTGTATTGAAGCTGTGGCGGGAGATCGTCAGAGTATTTGTAGAACACCGTATGGCTAACCCAGTGTTCTCCTGCACGCACCTAAACTTTATGGTGTTCACTTCCTTGTCATCAGCTAAGACCACTCCAAACGAGTCGACTTGAGACTTCGCAGGCATTTGGGCTACGGCGCTGGACAGTGCCGCGAACATCGCGACGGAAAGGAAAAATTGACGTGTCATTGTGTGCTCGCAACGAAATGGACTCACGACCACCGAGACGGTCGCGTACACCATCAAGTCCGTCTCTTGGAGGATCTGTGAGCGTGGCTGCATCTAATGGCCCGAAGTGATGAAGATAGCTGAATAGCTTAGCGCCGCTTTAGTGGCCTTTTACGCATATTGAAGGCTCACCCCCTGTGACCGCTTCCGCCCCACTGCGGCATTCCGCCGTGGTACGTTCTATCAAAAGACTAGACAACCTTTCCCCCTTTTTCTCGGATGCGCTCCAGAACAGAAGACTGCATCTCGGACGTTACATTTTCTAGTGGAAAGGTCATGAAATGGGCCTTTGAGAAGAGGAGCAACCAGCAGTCATCGTAACGCCAAACTTCTGTGATGGCATTCCACGGTAGTTCGGCGGACCCGGCAGCGGAGCGGATGGTGAAAGAAGATTCGGAAATTTGAAAAACTACAGGTTCACCCTGTAGTGCCCGAAACTTGAACAACGCGGCAGAGAGTTGGTTGCGATACAAAACAAGCGGGAAGATCAACGCCATTGCCAATACGGCACCCATGGCACCTACCTGCCAGGAGCGGTCCCCTCGCAGAAGATCAAAAACTACCAAGGCGAGAATCAGGACGACTGCCAGCGGATAGACCCAGCCGATTACTCGGATGCTGAATCTCCATACGGCCAGTCGTACCAGCGATTCTGTATAACGAAGGGATATGTTCATTGTTGTGCTGACCTTACCAATAGGTGCTGGTTTTTACGGGTGAGCGCAAGCATCCGATCACTCCGCGCATTTCGCGACGAATGCTTTCCTTGAATCCGCATCGAATCCCACGCTTACATAGGATTGATGCGTCGCGGCATCTTTTCAAGCGCCTCAGCCCAAACCTCTGCAAGCTGGCTCCTTCCTGGCGATGGATCGTCCGTTCCGTGTAGATGGGTATAGAGCTGTAGCAACGCATCAAGGTCTTCGGTCCGAAGCAAGTGAATCTGCATGTCTGAAACCTGGCGAATGGGTGGAGGTGAAATTTGCTCGGCTCCTTACTTCACTACACCACCAGCGGTTCCTCCTGCATCGCCTCCACCTGCTCCTCCAGCATCTGCACCTGGCCTTGCCAGTAGTCACTAGAGCCAAACCACGGAAAGTTGACGGGGAAGGTGGGGTCGTCCCAGCGGCGGGCGAGCCAGGCGCTGTAGTGGATCAGCCGCAGCGTGCGCAGCGGTTCGATCAGCACCAGCTCGGCGCGGTTGAAATCGCGGAACTGCTCGTAGCCATCCACCAGCGCGCCGAGCTGGCGCGTGCGCTGGCTGCGGTCGCCGCTGAGCAGCATCCAGAAGTCTTGCACG
>JANXVI010000210.1 GCA_025351745.1 Rhodoferax sp. | reverse complement strand
CAGCAAAAAATGCAACGCGCTCAGAAGCTGGAGAGCGAATCATCCGGTCGAACTTGGCATTCGACATCCGATAGATTCCACCATCGTTGTCAATAAATAGGCGTCGGCAGGATAGTCCCATTGCAGGATTCTATTCCTCGGGGTTCTACGACAATTGGAGGCGAAAATGAACGATCGGTTTGTAGTTTTGGCGATCGACAAAGGGCGAAATTGAACCGGCACCGTCAATGACCGCTATGGAGAAATCGATCCAGTTTCGGACTTGGCCGCGACTGACCTCTTCCGCCCCACTGCGGAAGTACATCATGTCCCAATTCGCAGTCCGTTGGCATCACAAAATGCATCGCACACCAGTACCATGACCCGCAGAGTTTGGGATCGGGGTTCGCGCCGATTTGCGGGCATTTGACACCATGAGGCGCGGGCCCCGGCCCCAGACTCTGCCGCCACGGTAGTGACGACTCGGTACAAACCTACACCCCCATCGTCTCCGCCCAAGCCAGCGCCTGCACATGGTTCCAGTTCACCTGGTTGTTGTTCAGCCCCAGCAGCGAGGCATTGCGGGCGAAGGCTTCGTCATCGCCGGTTTCGCAGGCGATGGTCAACTCCAAAAACGGGGCTAGCGCACCGCTGCGATACAGCAGCGCTTGCGTGACCGGTTCGGGCAGGGATATCGTGGCCAACGCTTCCTCCATCGACATGCCCAGCATCGTGTCTAACAGCGAAAACACGCCAACCACGAAGGCGTTGTCACTGTCATCGACTGGCAAAAGCTCTGCGGCCAGCAATTCCATCAAGCGGCCGCGCACCACAGCTGTGGTGCCCACGGCGGGCAGCACGTCGCCATTGCGCGATGTGGTCAGCAGCAGTGCGGCCCACTTGAACAGCCGGTTGAGACCCAAAAGCAGCACTGCATATTTGAACGACGTGACTTCCGAGCGCACACCAAACCCGGCCGAGTTGATGAACCGCAGCAGGTTGAAGGACAGCGTGGGGTCGTGCTTGAGCACTTCTTCAATCTCGGGCGTGCTGGCCTGCTTGCGCACCAGGTTGATGAGCTGCAGGATGATGGCCTGCGCAGGCCGTACCGACTGCCCTTGCACCAGCACCGGCTTGGCAAACCAGAAACCCTGGAACAGTTTGACGCCCAGTTCGGCCAGCATGGCGTACTGTGCCGGCGTCTCTACTTTTTCTGCTATCAATTGCGCTTTGGATTTGGTCTGCGCCAGCTTGACAAAGGACGCCAACGATTGAGGCCGTATGACCGACAGGTCGAACTTGATGAATGCAGCCAGTTCCAGCCAGGGTGCATAGGAATGTGTCAGCACCGAGTAGTCAAACGCCAGCCTGAAACCCCGACGTTGCAGGTCTTGCAATTGGGGCAGGCGGGTGAGAATCTGGTCCGCCTCGGTCACGGGCAGCGGCGGTATTTCCAGGACCACGCGCTCGGGTGCAATCAAATCAAGATGGCCGCCGGCCAAGCTGTCGTGTGTGCAGTTGATAAAGACGATTTTATTGCCGATAGGCGATTGGCTGTCTACCGCGCTCAGCACATTGAACAGCATTTGCGCGTCGCTGGACGCGGTGTGGCCGTTGGCCAGGACGGAGCGGTCGAACAGCTCGTAGGCCACGATGGCGCGGTTGTGGTCCAGTATGGCCTGGTGTGCAAACGTGACGCGCGCCACTGACATTTGGAGCGCCAGTGCCGCCGGTAGCGTGTTCTGATTCACGGGTGCGACGATGCCAATGCTGGTGTATGCAGGGTGTTTTCAAAATTCAGTAAAGGCATAGGCCGCCCCAACAGGTAGCCTTGATAGGCGTCACAGCCTTGGCTGTGCAATTGGTCACGCTGGGCCTGTGTTTCCACCCCTTCGGCAATGACGGTCAGGCCCAAGGCATGGCCTAAGGTGATGACTGCCAGCGCGATGGCCGCGTCATTGGGATCCGTCATGAGGTCACGTACAAAAGACTGGTCAATCTTGAGCTGGTCGAGTGGCAGGCGCTTGAGATAAGACAGCGACGAGTAACCGGTTCCAAAGTCATCCAGCGAGAAGCCCACTCCGCGCGCTTTAAGTGCCGTCATCTTGGCCTTGGTTTCTTCGACGTCATTGACCAGGAGACTCTCGGTCAATTCCAGCTTCAAGCGTTTGGGGTTGACGCCGGTGTAGCTGATCAAGTCCAACACGTATTCCACAAAGTCGGGCTGTCGAAACTGCCGCGCGCTGACGTTGACGGCTAGTGTCAGGTGCTGGGTACGCGCATCGGCTGCCCACAAGGCCAACTGGGTGCAGGCGGTCTCCAATACCCAGTTGCCCAGCGGCAGGATCAGTCCGGTATCTTCGGCCAGCGGTATAAATTCGGCGGGCGACACCATGCCGCGCTCTGGGTGGGGCCAGCGCAGCAGCACCTCAGCGCCCAGCGTGTGGCCGTCGCGGTTGATCTGGGGCTGGTAGTACAGCAGAAACTGTCCCTTCAGAACACCCTGACGGATATCAGTTTCCAGCTTGACGCGGGTGGTGATCACGGCCTGCATGGCCGGGTCAAAAAAGCGCAGCGTATTGCGCCCCGCTGATTTGGACTGGTACATGGCCAGATCAGCCTGCTTGAGCAATTCGTCGGTGGATTGCTGTTGGTCCGAGTACAGCGTGATGCCAATGCTGGGCGTGATCTGGTATTCGAGCCCGGCCAGTTTGTAGGGTTGGCTGATGGTGTGCAGGATTTTTTCGCCAATGATTTCAGCCTGGGCCGCGGCGTCTTCGCGGGTATCGCTCAGCTCTTCAATCATCACCACAAATTCGTCACCACCCAGCCGGGCCACGGTGTCGCCCTGGCGCATGCATTCGCTCAGGCGCTTGGCAACCTGTTGCAGCAGCAGGTCGCCCATGTCATGGCCCTGTGTGTCGTTGAGTGTTTTGAAGTTGTCCAGGTCAATGAACTGCAGGGCGCCAACGCTACCGCTGCGGGCGCTGACGGCCAATGCCTGGCGCAGGCGGTCGACCATTAGCCGGCGGTTCGGCAGGCTGGTCAACGGGTCGTAAAAAGCCAGTTTGTTGATCTCTTCTTCGGATGCCTTGCGCTGGGTTATGTTGCGCGACAGCACGATGAAGCGGGGCTCACCATCGGTAGTGTCTTGCTTGCGCGTCAGAGATATCTCAAACCAGAAGTCGCCCTTGGACGTTTGCAGCGCAAACTCGCGGCCTTCGGAATGCCCCAGTTCGTTCGCCTCCTGCAATGCAGCGATGACGGCATGGGCGGCCTCGGGCGGCAGCACGTCGTCGACCTTTTTACCGAGGAAGAATTCGGCCGGTGGAAAGGATGTGTTGGAGCGCGGTGCATGGTAGTCGTGGTAGGTGCCGTCAAGGCCCATTTCCAGCATGACATCGGGAATGGCCTCGAGCGTGGCTTTGAGTTTGTTTTGCGACGCGGCAATCTCGGTGGTGCGCTGTGCAATGAGCGCTTCTTGCCCCTTTTCATGGGCCTTGAGCTCAAGCAACAGTTTGCTGGCATAGGCCAATATAAAGCTGAGCATGATGCCCAGCAATGCCTTGTAGGAAATTTCGGGCGTTCTGCCCCAGCCACTTGCCGGCGCCACGCTGAGCGTCCACTGGCCATTGGGCACGGCCAGCGTCTGCTCTGCGGGGGAATCCAGCGGCGCACTGGATCCGGCAATAGTCTCCCGCAAACTGGTGTCCGGATTGATGCGCCACAGGGAAAACGTCACCCCGCTCGCCGTCAACTGGTCCAGCCGCACATTGTTCAGCGCCTGTGGAAACCGGATGACGGCATAGGTCAGCCCCCAAAACACCGGCTTGCCGTCTGGCCCGTCCAGAAAAATGGGGAGCCTGCCGACGGCGCCCAGGCCGCCTTGTACCAGTTTTAGGGGGCCGGCCAGCGTGAGCTTGCCGGTATCGCGGGCCATGCGTGCCTCGCGTCCCTGCTTGGGGTCGGTCAACTGGTTGAAGCCTATTGACTTTTCATTGCCGACTAACGGTGCCACGCGCTGGATGACGCCGCCGGGGCTGAGCCCCAGGATGGATACGCCGGGATACCACGGCAGTATCTCGGTGGCTGCTCTTTCAAAGTCTGGCACGTTGCCATTGCCTTGGCGCACCAGGGCGGCGATGGAATAGGTGGCTGACAGTGCGCGCTCCATCGTCGATTGAATGGCATGGGCGTGGTCAGTGGCCAGAGCCTCCATTCGCAGACGTTGCTGCGCTGTGTCGCGCTGCTCCGTTTTCCACATGACGACCGCGCAAACCGTGATCGCCAACGCGAACACCATGCACGCCACTAGCATAGGGCGAGCCATGTGTGGTTTTGCGGTGCTATCCGTTTGGGTCATTGCTGGGAGAAGCCCCGTGGGTGGTGGTGGAATATTGGGCATTGTGCCTGCGCCGGGTGGGCTTGTGTCAGTTTCAGGCCGCAACCCCCGCCCCTTGCCAGAACAGTATAGGGTAAATTGGCTTCTAGCCCTCGTCGGATATGCGTTAGCAGCTACGTTATTGATAGCATTTTGTTTGTCGTTATTGGGGTAAAGCCGCAATCTCGGCGTCAGAAAAGCCGGCCAGTTTGCGGGCGAGCAGATTAAACGGCGGTTTCAGCCGGGGCGCACCGTGGCGGGCCGCTACATCGGCGCTAAAGGCGGCAGGGTCCAGTCCCTCGCGCTGGCACAGCCAGTGGTACCAGCGGTTGCCAATCGCGACGTGCCCCACCTCTTCGGCCAAGATGGTGTCCAGGATCGCCACCGCGGCCAGCGCGCGTGGTGTGCCCACCTTGCGCAGCTTGGCCTGGATGATGGGCGTGGCGTCCAGCCCCCGTGCCTCTAGTGTGCGGGGTACGAGCGCCATGCGGGTGGTCACATCGTGGCGCGTGTTCTCGCACATGGTCCACAAGCCGCTGTGGGCGACAAAGTCGCCGTAGTCGTGCCCTTGGTCCAAAAGGTGGTTTCGCAGCAGCGTGAAATGCTGCGCTTCTTCCTGGGCCACCTGCAACCAGTCCCGGTAATACGTTTCGGGCATTCCGGAAAAGCGCCAGATGGCATCCAGCGCCAGGTCGATGGCATTGAACTCAATATGGGCGATGGCATGCACCAGTGCGCAATGGCCCTCGCGGGTAAAGGGCGAGCGGCGCGGTACCTGTTGCGGGTGGACCAGCTCGGGCTGGTGGGGCCGACCTGGCGGGTCGGCGTAAGCCAACGTGAGATGGCAATCCACGGCGCCGCATTGGGAGAATTCGAGCGCCAGAGCGATCGTTGATGTGGCCTTGAGGTGAGGGTCGTTGAGGCAAAAAACCGCAAGGGCACGATGTCTGAGTTCCATACATACAATTCTATGCAATAAGCTCCGCCCCTCCCCTTGATTAGGAAACCCATGGCTATCTATGAACTTGACAGCGTCGCCCCCCGCCTGACTGGCACCACCTGGGTGGCGGACAGTGCCCAGGTTATGGGCAATGTGGAACTGGGCGAAGACACCAGCATCTGGTTTGGCGCGGTGGTGCGGGGTGACACCGAAGTCATCCGCATTGGGCGCGGCTCCAACATCCAGGACTGCAGCGTGCTGCACGCCGATATTGGCATGCCGCTGACAGTTGGTGAAAACGTGACCGTGGGTCACCAGGTGATGCTGCATGGATGCACCATTGGCGATGGTTCGCTGATCGGCATTGGCGCCGTGGTGCTCAATGGTGCCAAGATCGGCAAAGGCTGTATCGTCGGTGCCGGTTCTCTGGTCACCGAAGGCAAAGAGTTTCCCGACGGCTCCATGATCATCGGCAGCCCCGCCCGGTTGGTGCGTGAGTTGACCGGGGCCCAGCAGGATGCGCTGAAGATAAGTGCCATCCACTACATCGAGAATGCCCGACGCTTTCAGCGGGGTTTGAAAAAAATTGCCTGAACGCGCTATTGCCCGTAATTGCCGAGGAGCCTCGCGTGTCTGAATTGCACAAATTTTTGTTTGACGGGTTGCCCGTGCGGGGCATGGTGGTGCGCCTGACCGACACCTGGACCGAAATCTTGCGCCGTCGTGCCTCCAACACCAACACGGGCGCCTATGCTGAGCCCGTGCGTGACATGTTGGGCGAGATGACGGCCGCCGCTGCGTTGATGCAGGCCAATATCAAGTTCGACGGTTCCTTGGTGTTGCAGATATTTGGTGATGGCCCGGTTAAGCTGGCGGTGGTCGAGGTGTCGCCCGACTTGGCGCTGCGCGCGACCGCCACGGTGGTGGGTGACGTCGAAGGGTCAGTCACGCTGAGCCAGATGGTCAATGTCGGCAACGCGGGGCGTTGCTCCATCACGCTGGACCCTACGACCAAGTTCCCTGGTCAGCAGCCCTACCAAGGGGTGGTGCCGCTGTTTGACGACAAACGTCACAAGATCGAAAAAATCAGCGCCGTGCTGGAACACTACATGTTGCAGAGCGAGCAGTTGGACACGACGCTGGTGCTAGCCGCCAACGACCAGGTGGCCGCCGGGCTGCTGATCCAGCGCCTGCCCATGCAAGGTACCGACAACCTGTCGGGCAGCATGGTCAGCAAGGAAAACGAAGACGAGATCGGTCTGAACGAGCACTACAACCGCATTGCCATCCTGGCCAGTAGTCTCAGACGCGACGAGCTGCTGACGTTGGACGTGGACACCATTTTGCGCAGGCTGTTCTGGGAAGAGTCCCTCACACGCTTCGAGCCCCTGGAGGGCGCCACGGCTCCGCGCTTCGCGTGCTCTTGCAGCCGCGAACGGGTGGGCCGCATGATAGTGAGCCTTGGGCGCGACGAGGTGGAGGGCATACTTTCCGAACGCGCCGATGTCGAAGTGGCGTGCGAGTTCTGCGGCTCGCAATACCGCTTTGACGCGGTGGACGCTGCCCAGTTGTTTACCGAGCCTGTGCAGCAGGCGGCGGGTGGGTCACATCCTCACTGATTCGGTTGGTTTACCCACCAGTGTGGTGAACAGCCTTTGTTCGCAGGCGGCGTCCGAGCAGGTGCCGCAGCACCATTGCCATGCGCAGTCTGGTGCAGGCGATCGTTTGGCAGACGCCTGTTGGCGGCGATACGCAATGGCTTGCAAAGCACACTCCGTACGCGCCTGTCCGCTGCCGTAGACGACGGCGAAGGTGATGGCTTGCTGACCCATGAACTGTCGCAGTTGGCCGTCGCATTCCACGGCCGATAACCGATGGTGTGGGTCGGTTGGCCCCGGCAGATCCAACCCCATCAACAAAGTCAGATCGTGGTTGCGGTGCAGTTCCAGCGACCCTCCCTCGACCAGAGTGAATGCAATGGGGTCGGTGTCTGCTTGCAATGCATGTTGCAATGCCGCGACCAAGGTTGATTTGCCCGTGCCCTGGGCACCTACGACAGCAATTCTCATTCGCTAGGAACCGAACGCATATTACTTGGCGATTTGGACGAAGATTTCATTCGCCTTGACCATGCCGAGCTCTGAGCGGGCCTTTTCTTCAACGATTTCCAAACCCTCACGCAGGTCGTTGATTTCGGCCACGAGGCGCTCATTGGCCTGCATGGCCTTGGCGTTGTTTTGTTGCTGCTCGTCCAATTGGCGGACCAGGCGCGTGACGTTGGGCACGCTGCCCCTTCCGAACCACAATTGGCCGTGCAAGATCACCAACAAGGCGATCAAGGCAGCAGGAACAATGCGCTTGCCCACAAATCCAAATTAGCGGAGGTTATAAAAGGCCGAGCGACCAGGGTAGCTGGCCACGTCACCCAAGTCTTCTTCTATGCGCAGCAACTGGTTGTACTTCGCCATGCGGTCCGAGCGGCTGAGTGAACCCGTTTTGATCTGTCCCGCATTCATGCCCACGGCAATGTCTGCAATCGTGGAGTCTTCGGTCTCGCCCGAGCGGTGGCTGATGACGGCTGTGTAACCGGCGCGTTTGGCCATCTCGATGGCTTCGAACGTCTCGGTTAGGGTGCCAATCTGGTTGATCTTGATGAGAATCGAATTGGCGATGCCCTTGTCGATGCCTTCCTTCAAAATCTTGGTGTTGGTGACAAACAGGTCGTCGCCGACGATTTGCACCTTCTTGCCCAGGCGGTCGGTCAGCAGTTTCCAGCCGTCCCAGTCGTTTTCGGCCATGCCGTCTTCGATACTGATGATGGGGTACTTATCAACCCAGGTCGCCAAAATGTTGGTCCACTCTTCGGCGTTCAGCACCAGGCCTTCACCCTCCAGGTGGTACTTGCCATCCTTGTAGAACTCGCTGGCGGCGCAGTCCAGGCCCAGGGCGATTTGCTCGCCAGCCACAAAACCGGCCTTGTCAATCGCTTCCAGAATCATCTGGATGGCCGCTTCGTGGTTGGCCACGTTGGGGGCAAAGCCGCCTTCGTCACCCACGGCCGTGCTGATGCCCTTGTCGTGCAGAATTTTCTTCAGCGCATGGAACACCTCGGCGCCATAGCGCAGGGCTTCACGGAAGCTTGGAGCGCCAATCGGGATAATCATCAGCTCTTGCAGGTCGAGGTTGTTGTTGGCATGCTCGCCACCGTTGATGACGTTCATCATCGGCACGGGCATGGACATGCGGCCCATGCCGCCAAAGTAGCGGTACAGGGGCAGGCCGGACTCTTCGGCCGCGGCACGGGCCACGGCCATGGAGACGGCCAGCATCGCATTGGCGCCCAGGCGGCTCTTGTTGTCGGTGCCGTCCAGGTCGATCAGCGTCTTGTCCAGAAAGGCTTGTTCGGAGGCATCGAGGCCCAACACAGCTTCAGAAATTTCGGTGTTGATATGTTCCACGGCCTTGAGCACGCCTTTGCCGAGGTAGCGCTTTTTGTCGCCGTCGCGCAGCTCAATGGCTTCGCGCGAGCCAGTGGATGCGCCCGATGGCACAGCCGCACGGCCCATGGTGCCGGACTCCAGCAACACGTCGCATTCGACGGTGGGGTTGCCGCGCGAATCCAAAATTTCACGACCGACGATATCAACGATGGCACTCATGATTTTTTCCTAGGTTAAGAAACGGTAGTTGTTAATTTTTGCATGGCTTTGTGGCTCAAAAGGTGTCGCATTGCCGATTGATCCTGGCTTGTAATCGGATGATCAAGCGTTGAAGTGGTTTTCCAGAAAGCCATTCCTCTTGGTGACTTGGTCCAGCGCAACCAGGGTTTCCAGCAGCGCTTTCATGTGTTTGAGGGGTACCGCATTGGGTCCATCGCACAAGGCATTTGCCGGGTCAGGATGGGTTTCCATGAACAGACCCGCGATGCCCACGGCCACTGCGGCTCGCGCGAGCACGGGAACCATCTCACGAACACCGCCGCTGCTCGTGCCTTGGCCGCCAGGTAGTTGAACGGAATGGGTTGCATCAAACACAATCGGAGCACCCGTGTCGCGCATGATTGCCAAAGCGCGCATGTCGCTGACCAGGTTGTTGTAGCCAAAGCTGGCACCGCGTTCGCACGCCATGAAGTTGTCTTCGGAAAGGCCGGCCGCTTTCGCTGCCGCGCGGGCCTTGACGATGACGTTCTTCATGTCACTGGGGGCCATGAATTGCCCCTTTTTGATGTTCACGGGCTTGCCGGAAAGTGCAACAGCGTGGATGAAATCGGTCTGGCGACAGAGCAGTGCAGGAGTCTGCAGTACATCCACCACAGCAGCCACTTGGGCAATTTGGTCCTCGCGGTGGATGTCCGTCAAAACAGGTACGCCGATCTCGCGTCTTACTTTGGCAAGAATTTCTAGGCCCTTTTCCATGCCGAGACCACGGTATGCGGTTTCGCTGGTGCGATTGGCCTTGTCAAAACTGCTTTTGAAAATGAAAGGAATGCCGAGGCTGGAAGTCATCTCTTTCAGCGTACCCGCAGCATCCATTTGCAATTGCTCAGATTCAACGACGCACGGTCCTGCGATCAGAAAAAAGCGGTGCTCCAGTCCAACATCAAATCCGCATAAGTTCATAGTGCCCCCACGCTTGCCAATGCGTGTGCTGCGCTACCCCCCGAGGGGGTGCGGCCTTGCTTGGGGCGGCCCGGCGCGGCGGCCATTAAGCAACCGCCTTTAGGTTCTTGCCCGCAGTCTGATGGTCCAAAGCCGCCTTGATGAAGGCATTGAAAAGTGGGTGGCCGTTCCAGGGCGTCGACTTAAATTCAGGGTGGAACTGCACGCCGATGTACCAGGGGTGGGTGGCTCTAGGCAGCTCCACCATTTCGGTCAACTGCTCGCGCTGGGTGAGTGCCGAAATTACCAGACCAGCCTTGCGCAGCGGCTCCAGGAAATTGACATTGGCTTCGTAGCGGTGGCGGTGCCGCTCAGTCACCACGTCGCCATAAATCTCGTGCGCCAGCGTGTCTTTGGCAACATCGGAGCTTTGCGCACCCAGGCGCATGGTGCCGCCCAAATCGGAATTCTTATTGCGGGTCTTGATCGTGCCGTCGGCGTCTTTCCACTCGGTGATCAGTGCGATAACGGGGTTGGGGCAGTCGGGCTCGAACTCGGTACTGTTGGCATCTTTCAGGCCAGCCACATTGCGGGCAAACTCGATGGTGGCCACTTGCATGCCCAGGCAGATGCCCAGATAAGGCACCTTGTTTTCGCGCGCAAAACGGGCCGCGCAAATCTTGCCTTCGATGCCGCGTTTGCCAAAGCCGCCAGGCACCAGCACCGCGTCGAACGTGGCGAGGCGCGAGACACTCTCGGGCGTAATGGTTTCGGAGTCGATGTAGTCGATGCTGACTTTGACATGGTTCTTCATGCCTGCATGGCGCAGTGCTTCGTTCAATGATTTGTAGCTGTCGCTCAGGTCTACATATTTGCCGACCATGGCGATGCTGACTTCGCCCTTGGGGTGCTCGGTTTCATAGACCAAATCGTCCCAGCGCTTCAGGTTAGCGGGCGGTGTATTTAGGCGCAGTTTGTCGCAGATCAGGCCATCCAAGCCCTGCTCGTGCAACATGCGCGGCACCTTGTAGATGGTGTCCACGTCCCACATGGAGATGACACCCCATTCGGGCACGTTGGAGAACAGCGAGATCTTGGAACGTTCTTCGTGCGGAATGGGTCGGTCGGCACGGCACAACAAGGCGTCGGCCTGGATGCCGATTTCGCGCAGTTGCTTGGCCGTGTGTTGGGTTGGCTTGGTCTTGAGTTCGCCTGCGGCGGCAATCCAGGGCACATAACTCAGGTGCACAAAGGCGCTGTTGTTGGGTCCGAGCTTCAGGCTCATCTGCCGCACCGCTTCGAGGAAGGGCAGGGACTCGATATCACCCACGGTGCCGCCAATTTCAACAATGGCTACATCCACCGCATCGGGCTCGCCAAAGCGGGCACCGCGTTTGACGAATTCCTGGATTTCGTTGGTGACATGGGGAATGACCTGCACGGTCTTGCCCAGGTAGTCGCCACGGCGCTCTTTGTCGAGCACGCTCTTGTAGATCTGGCCGGTGGTGAAGTTGTTGGCCTTGCGCATGCGCGTTTCGATGAAACGCTCGTAGTGGCCCAGGTCCAGATCAGTTTCCGCGCCGTCATCGGTGACGAAAACCTCACCGTGTTGCAGCGGTGACATGGTGCCCGGGTCTACGTTGAGGTAGGGGTCCAGCTTGATCAGGGTGACTGTTAGGCCCCGCGATTCCAGTATCGCAGCGAGGGAGGCTGAGGCGATTCCCTTGCCAAGGGAAGACACCACACCGCCGGTGACGAAGACAAATTTGGTC
>JANXVI010000186.1 GCA_025351745.1 Rhodoferax sp. | reverse complement strand
AGGCCGTCCGGCGTCCACAGCAGGCGGTTGATGGCGGCATTGCCGAGCTCCCAGGTGCGAGGAGAATCAATCTCTTGCCGGGTAGCAAGACGGTACAGCGCGTCCATGACACCGCCATGCGCCACCAGCACGATCTGCTCGCCGATGTGCTGGCTCGCCAGCACGTTGACGATCGCGTCAATGCGGTCACGCACCTGTACCAAAGACTCGCCACCGTGCGGCGCAAAGTGGGGGTCGCGCTGGCGCCAGCGCTTTGATTCTTCGGGCCAGTCGGAGGCGATCTGCGCATAGGTCTGGCCTTCAAAAATACCAAATCCGCGTTCACGCAAGCCGGTGTTGAGTCGCATCTGACGGGCGCCCGGGCGGCTGGTCTTGTTGGCAATGGCCTGCGCGGTGGCGCTGGCGCGTGACAAGTCGCTGCTGTAAATGGCGGCTATGTCTTCGTCGGCCAGGGCCTCGGCGGCACGTTGGGCCTGCCACTGGCCACGTTCGTTCAGGCCAATGTCGAGGTGCCCTTGCAACCGGGTGTCCACGTTCCAGGCGGTTTCGCCGTGGCGTATGGCAATGATGCGGGTCGCGCCAACCATCTCCTGGTTCATGCCATCAGCACTTGCAGCCCGGGCAGGCCCGACAGCTTGGGTGCCACAGGCTCTTCCGGGTCAAAGGCGGTGTCGCCGTCCGCGTCGGGGATGCCGGTGGCCTTTATGGCCTTGAAGTCGTGTTTGGTGTGGTCCATCAGGTGCGACGGAACCACGTTTTGCAGTGCGGTGAACATGGTCTCGGCACGGCCGGGATATTGCTTCTCCCACTCGCGCAGCATGTTGCCGATCTGCACGCGCTGCAGGTTGGTCTGGCTGCCACACAGCGTGCAGGGGATGATGGGGAACTGGCGGTGCTCAGCCCAGCGGATCAGGTCTTTCTCTGCCACATAGGCCAGCGGGCGGATGACGATGAATTCGCCGTTGTCGCTGTTGAGCTTGGGTGGCATGCCCTTCAGCTTACCGCCGAAGAACATGTTCAGAAAGAAGGTCTGCAGCATGTCGTCGCGGTGGTGGCCCAGCGCCAGCTTGTTGCATTGGAGCTTGCGCGCCACGTTGTACAAAATGCCCCGGCGCAGGCGGCTGCACAGGCTGCACATGGTCTTGCCTTCGGGAATATTGCGCTTGACGATGGAGTAGGTGTCCTGCGTCTCGATGTGGTATTCCACGCCCAGACTTTTCAGGTATTCGGGCAGGATGTGCTCGGGGAAACCGGGCTGCTTCTGGTCCAGATTGACGGCCACGATCTCGAAGGAAATGGGTGCGCGCTGCTGCATCTTCAGCAAGATGTCCAACATGCCGTAGCTGTCCTTGCCGCCGGACATGCAGACCATGATGCGGTCGCCTTCTTCGATCATGTTGAAGTCGATGATGGCCTGGCCCACCTGGCGGCACAGGCGCTTTTCGAGCTTGTGGGTTTCGTGGGCGGCGCGCTCTTCGGCGCTGCGCTCACGCTTGGCGGGTACCGCTACTTCTTCAGGGGCAACCCAGGCAATGGTTTCGTTCATGGCGTTCATACAAGTGACTTCGCTTAGGTGGCCTGCAAGGCCAGAAATTGGATGGGCGTGTAAGCCCGCACGGGGCTCTTGGCAAAGTCCCGCAGATTGCGAGTGATGATGGCGTGCGCGCCGGCCTGGTGTGCGGCATGGGCCAGCAACGCGTCTTCGAAGTCCGGCATGTCGGCGTCCAATGCCAGTTGCAGCGTGCTGCGCGTGACTGCCGCTATGTCATACAGGCTCAGCAGGGCGTGCACAGCGGCCTTAGCGCCTGCGGCCCCCAACTGTTTGCGTGCAAGGTAGTCAATGGTGGTCACCGTGGTGGCGCACAACATGGCGTGCAGCTCGCCCGACTCCACCTTGTCGCTTACCTGCCGGGCCGCCGCCACATGCTCAGGACGTTCCAGGAGCAGGTCCAGTATCACATTGGTGTCGACCAGGATCACGGCGATGGTCTCGCGCTACTAACCAAGTGCTTGCGCTCGAGATAGGCGCGGTAGTCGTCTTCTGCAACCGGTTTTTGACCGGCCTCTGGTTTAAGAATGCCCGCCAGACTGCGCGTAACCGGGCCGGAGGTCGCTGCGGGCTTTTGGTGATGCGGGCGCGCTGGCGAACCATTTTGCGCGTCAGTTGCAGCCTGCCCTTGCGTGAGTGCGGCAAAGTAGTTGGCCACCATCTGCGACACCGAGCTTCCGTGGGCAGCGGCATAGCCCTTTGCGCTGGCAATCAGCGATTCGTCCATGCGCAGAGTGAGTTTGTGGTTCATAGGCCC
>JANXVI010000167.1 GCA_025351745.1 Rhodoferax sp. | reverse complement strand
TGGGCCGTGCTGGACAGAAATTTCTGGTTGCTGGTGGCCGCCACCGTAGTGGCTGGCTACTACAGTGCCAACGGCCAGCTGTACCGTTTTGCCGCTGCCGAACTGGTGCCTGCACCGCAGCGTGAACGTGCCGTATCGCTGGTTTTGGCAGGTGGGCTGATTGGCGCAATTGCGGGTCCCAATCTGGCAGCGCGCACGCGCGGTTTGTTGGAAGTGCCCTTTGCGGGTGCCTATGTAGTACTGGCGGTCGTAGCCATGTTGGCCATGGTGCTGATGGCCTTTGTACGCTTTCCACATCACGTCGTAGCGCCGAAGGGTCAGGATGGCGGACGGCCGCTGGCCGTCATCATGCGCCAGCCGGTCTTCATCGTCGCCTGCGCCAGCGCTGCATTGGGTTATGGTGTCATGAACCTGCTGATGGCCGCCACGCCGCTGGCTATGCAGCAATGCGGCCTGTCGTTTGATGATGCGGCGTTTGTGCTGGAGTGGCATGTGATCGGCATGTTTGCGCCGGGCTTTTTCACCGGCGGCTGGATCAAGCGTTTTGGCACGCTAACCGTGATGGGCGTCGGCGTGGTGCTCAATATGGTGTGCATTGCCATCGCCCTATCGGGTGTGGAACTGCACCAGTTCACCATCGCCCTGTTCCTGCTGGGTGTGGGCTGGAACTTCATTTTTACCGGCAGCACCACGCTGGCACTGAGTGCCTACCGGCCAGAAGAAAAAGACCGGGCCCAGGCGGCAATCAATTTTTGCGTGTTTGCGGTTCTCGCTATCACCTCATTGGCATCCGGTGCGCTGGTCACGACGCAGGGCTGGAGTCTATTGAACTGGGGCTCTCTGGTGCCGGTGCTATTGACGGCCGGAACGCTGGCATGGTTCGCGGCGCAACGCGGCGCAGGGAGTCGGAGCTGACCATGGAACGGGTGCCCGACACCATCGTTTGTGAAGGCTGCGACGCGGTCTACAGCCGTCCGACGCTACGACCCCGTGATGTGGCGCGCTGCCCGCGGTGCCACTCCGAACTGGACCGCCACAATGGCGATCAGCGGCGCCGCATCCTGCCGCTCACCGTCGCAAGCTTGGTGATGTTCGCAATAGCAAACGGTTTCCCGATCGTCGAAATGGAAATGCAAGGTCTTCGCAGCCAGACCACGTTGATGGGCGCCGTGGTAGCGCTGGGTACCGAGGGCAAATCGCTCGTTGCGCTGCTGCTGCTTGCAACGACGCTTCTGTTCCCCTTGCTACAAATGTGCATTCTGGTTTACCTGCTCGTACCGCTGGCCCGTCGGCGCCGGCCTGCCGGCTTTGCGGCGCTCGTGCGGGCCATGCAGACGCTGCGACCCTGGGGGATGATCGAGGTTTTTCTACTCGGCGTTTTGGTCGCCATCGTCAAGCTCTCCAGCATGGCAACCGTTCTGCCAGGGCCGGCGCTGTATGCATTCATGGTGCTCACCGTGCTGTTGTCGGCGGTACTGTCGTTCAATCCGCGCGGCTTCTGGGAAATGGCGTTCGACACGACAGGAAGGGAAGCCGATTGAAGCACCCGTTCTTTCACGTGCCGCCCCAAGACGTAGCCCCGGTCGTCACCGCGGCGGCGCTGGGTCTGGAGGCGTGCCCGCACTGTGCGGCGGTGTGGCGCGACGCGAAGGGCGGCGAGCCATGTGGAGTCTGCGGTACGCGGCTGCACACGCGTAAGCCAGACAGCCTCAACCGCACGTGGGCGTTACTGATTGCGGCGTGCATCCTTTATATCCCCGCCAACTTGCTGCCGGTGATGATCACCACAAGCTTATTCGGCACGCAGCAAGACACCATCTTGAGTGGGGTGATCTTTTTCTGGGTGTCGGGCGCCTACGGACTGGCGGCCATTGTCTTCATCGCAAGTTTTTTGGTGCCGCTGTTCAAGTTGTCTGTGCTCATGATTCTGCTAATCTCCGTGCAGCGGCGCAGTGCCTGGCGGCAGCCCGAGCGGGTTAAGCTGTATCGCATGATAGAAATCATCGGCCGCTGGTCCATGCTCGACGTGTTTGTGGTTTCGCTGCTGACCGGATTGGTGCAGATCCAGGGATTTGCCCAAATCACGGCGGGCGTGGGAATTGCCGCGTTCGGCGGGGTTGTGGTGTTGACGATGATGGCATCGCTCACTTTCGATCCCAAGCTGATCTGGGACACTGCCGACACCCCTGCACCCGACGCAACAGACGCGCCACCCGTACCAACTGTTGAGAACAAACCTGCATGAATGACGAACAGCCCCCTTCCGCCGAGCCGCTTGCCGCCCCACAGCTTCCCGCACCCACCGTGGAGCGGCGACGCGACTGGCTGCCTTCGCTGATTTGGCTCATTCCTATCATCGCCGCACTGGTCGGCATCACACTGGTCGCCAAGCTGTTGCTCGACCGGGGCCCGGAGATCACGCTGACCTTTAAGTCGGCGGAAGGACTCGAAGCCGGCAAGACTGCTGTCAAATACAAGGATGTACAGATCGGCACCGTACAAGAGATCACACTGGCGCGGGACCGCCTGACGGTCAATGTCACCGTGCAACTCAAGAAAGAAGCAGACAGTTTTACGGCCGAAGATACGCGCTTCTGGGTGGTACGCCCACGGCTCGACACGTCGGGTATTTCCGGGCTGAGCACCCTGTTATCGGGCGCTTACATTGGTGCCGACGCCGGCGTGTCCGAGGAAACCAGGCGTGAATTCACCGGTCTCGAAGTACCGCCCATCGTGACGCGTGATTCATCGGGGCAACAATTCCTCTTGCGTGCCAAAGACATTGGCTCACTCGATATCGGCTCGCCGGTTTACTTTCGGCGCATCAAGGTGGGGCAGGTGGCGGCGTTCGAACTCGATGGTGATGGCCGTGGTGTGACCCTGCGCGTGTTCGTCAACGCACCGTATGACAAGTTCATCGGCGCCAATACGCGCTTCTGGCAGGCCAGCGGCATCGACGCGCAACTCAGCGCGAGCGGCTTCACCGTGCGAACGCAATCGCTGGCGACCATATTGCTCGGCGGCATCGCGTTCCAATCGCCCGACGACGTGATGGGTCCGATCGCCAAAGAGAACGCGGTATTCGGCCTCAGCACGGATGAAGTCACGGCAATGAAAGACCCCGACGGGCCGGCCCAGACGATGCTGCTGTACTTCAACCAGTCGCTGCGCGGCCTCTCGCCGGGCGCAGCCGTGGACTTTCGCGGTGTTGTGATCGGCGAAGTCAAGTCGATCGGCGTCGAGTTCGACCGTGCCGAACGCGATTTCCGCATGCCGGTGCTGGTGCAGGTCTACTCCGACCGCTTGCGCCGCAAAGAGGGCGACCCTGGGCGGGTATCAACGGTTACGCAACAGCAGCGACTGCAGTACCTGATCGGTAAGGGTCTTCGTGCACAGCTACGAACGGGTAACCTGCTGACGGGGCAGGTGTACGTGGCGCTCGATTTCTTCCCGAAATCGCCGCAGGTCAAGGTCGACACGACCCAGTCGCTCATCGAGTTGCCGACGGTGCCTAACAGCCTGGACGACATCCAGTCGCAGGTGCAGGAAATCGCAGGCAAGCTCAACAAGGTGCCATACGAACAAATTGCAGCCGACCTGCGCACGACGCTCGCCACCCTTGACAAGACGCTGAAGAGCGCCGAGTCGGTGGCGCGCAACATCGACACCACGGTTACGCCTGAGCTGGCGGCCGCCATGAAAGATGTGCGCAAGACCGTGAACAGCGCCGAGCGCACGCTGGCCGAGGACTCGCCGCTGCAACTGGACTTGCGCCAGACCCTGCATGAGCTGACGCGTGCTGCAGGCTCGCTGCGCATACTGACCGACTACCTCGAACGCCACCCCGAGTCACTGCTGCGCGGGAAACCGGAAGACAAGAAATGAAATTTCAATTCACTATCGCCGTGAGCGCGCTTGCCACTGTGTTGATCGCTGGTTGCGCTGGTAAACCCCCGCTGTACTACACGCTGGCGGACAGCGGATTGCCGACCGCGACCCCCATTTCGATGGGCAGCGCACCGGTCTACCTCGATATGGCACCCGTCGCGGTGCCAGAGCGACTGGCACGCCCACAGATGGTGGTACGCCGTCAGGGCGATGCCAGCGCACAGGTTTATGTGCTGGAAGAGAGCAGATGGGCGTCGTCCTTCGAAAATGAACTACGCGATGCATTGGCCAGCGGTGTTGCCACGCGGCTCGGAGCCATCGACATCACCAAGGGCGGCCGGCAAGCGACCACGCCGGCCTACCGTATCGCAGTACAAGTGCGCCAGTTTGACGCGATCGAAGGTTCGCGCGTTGACGGCACCTTTAGCTGGACCCTTCGCCGCACGGACGAGACCCGCGCTGCAACCTGCCAACTGAGCACCAGCCAACCGGTGGGGTCGGGCATGGAGGCAGTAGCGCAAGGGGCGCGCAGGCTCACAGGTGAACTCGCGGCAGCTATCGCGCGCAGCGTGACCTCGTTCGCCGCTACGCCCGATGCTGCGTGCGCGAATTGAAGACTTCAGCGAGGTGTTGCACGCCTTTTAACCCGTGCGATTTAAACAAAATCGGCTGTAGCCCTTGTAGAATATGCACAGTTAGCTATAATTTTTATAGCAGACTCAAAACCGCTGATCCAGCCACTGCCTCAACGCCGCAAAAACGGGAGCCGCATCCTGCTCGTTAAAAATTTCGTGGTACAGATTTTCAAAGCATTGCGCGGTGACGACTTCCTTGGGGGCCCGCGCTGCGAAAGCGCGACTTCCCTCAGGGTTGAGCAGGCGGTCGTCCCCCGCGTACAACAGCAAGGTCGGCACCGACCATTGCGGCGCTAGCGCCACGGTTTGGGGACCTGCATCGGCAATGAACCGTGCCAGCCGCGCCGAGATGCGGTCGTGCACCAACGGGTCGGCCTTGTAGGCGGCGACCACCGCGGGGTCGTGCGATATGTATTGCGGCTTGACGCCGTTGCCCACCTTCAGATCGGGTGCGATTTTGGGCAAGATCGAGACCAGGAATTTTTGAAATGCGTTCATGCCCGCGTCCAGCGCCGGGGATGACATCACCAGACCATCCACCTTGCGCAGGCCCAAAGACACAAAGCGTCCCACAACCAGGCCACCCATGCTGTGACCCAAAAGAATCAATGGCAATGTCTTGGGCATGTGGGCGCGCGTGCTGTCCACCATGTCGGCCAGGTCATCGAGCAACCGGGTATCGCTGGGCACCCCCCCGCGCGCGCCATTGGATTCGCCGTGACCGCACTGGTCGTAACCCCGTACCGCATATCCCCACGCGTTGAGCTTCCGTGCCACATGGTCGTAACGGCCCGCATGCTCACCCAGGCCGTGCACCACGATCACAACACCGCGCAGTTTCACGGTGGGGGCTAAAGGCCAGTCCTGAACAACAACGTTGTCGCCGTCTGTGGCAGTAAAAGTAGAAAGTCGGGATTCTGCGGTCATACGGTGCAACGGTGGCTCACGATGGCGGTGGGGGTCTTACGGGAACTGGGCAATGACCTGGGCCACGGCCGCCGTCAGCTTTTTGGCATACGGAATGTGCAAGAACTCGTTGGGTCCGTGCGCATTGCTTTTAGGGCCCAGAACGCCGCAAACCATCATTTGCGCGGCAGGGAAGCCCTTGGATAGCATGTTCATTAGCGGAATGGTGCCGCCCTGGCCCACGTAGCCGCATGACGCGCCAAAGTGCGCCTGCGAGGCTGCATTCAGCGCGTCTTCGAACCAGGGCGCGGTGCTGGGCGCGTTCCAGCCAGTGGCGCTGGACAAACCTTCGAACGTAACCTTGGCCTGGTAGGGCGCGTTGTCTTCCAGCAAGGTCTTGAGCTGCTGCACCGCGGTTGCGGCTTCCACCAACGGCGGCAGGCGCAGGCTGAGCTTGAACGCAGTGTAGGGGCGCAGCACATTGCCGGCATTCTTCATTTCCGGAAAGCCATCGGCACCAGTCACGCTCAGCGTGGGCAACCAGGTACGGTTCAGCAAGGCCTGCAGCGGGTCGGTCGTCGTGGGCAACGCAAAGGCCGTTGCGCCCCCACAGTCATAGTGTGCCCACGGAAAGCGTTTGTATATTTCATCGCCCAGAATCGCGGCTGTGGCCTTGGCTTGGGTGAGGCGGTCGGTGGGCACTTCGCAATGGAAGCTGGCGGGCAGCAGGCGACCGGTGGCGCTGTCTTCGAGCCGGTCCAGAACCTGGCGCATGATGCGAAAACTCGACGGGACAAGGCCGCTGGCATCACCCGAGTGCACACCCTCGGTCAAAATTTCAACCTTGAGAACGCCACTGGCCATGCCGCGCAGGCTGTTGGTCAGCCAGAGTTGATCGTAATTGCCGGCGCCTGAATCCAGGCAGACCACCAAGCCCACATCACCCAGACGGGGTTTCAACGCGTCGATGTAGGGCAGCAAATCGTAAGAACCGCTTTCTTCGCAGCTTTCGATCAAACCGACGATGCGGGGGTGCGGTGCATTCTGGGTCTTGAGCGTCTGGATGGCGGCAATGGCCGCGTAGGCCGCATAGCCATCGTCGGCGCCACCACGGCCATACAGCTTGCCGTCGTCGATCTTGGGGGTCCACGGGCCCAGGTCGTTGCGCCAGCCGGAGAACTCGGGTTGCTTGTCCAAATGGCCGTACATCAGCACGGTCTGGGTGGAGCCAGCCTTGGTGGCGGGCACCTCAAAGAACAGCACCGGTGTGCGGCCGGGCAGCCGTATCACTTCCAGCACCAGGCCGCTGACTTTTTGGGCTTCTATCCAGGCGGCAGTGTTGCGCACCACGGTATCCAGATAACCGTTCGCTTCCCAGTCAGCGTCGAACATCGGCGACTTGGCCGGGATGCGGATGTAATCCTGCAACTGCGGGACGATCTCGGCGTCCCATAGAGCGCTGACCTGGTTGAGGGTGTCTGCTGCGTTCAGTGCGAAGGGGGATACTCGTGCGTTCATGAAATTCTCCTTAACCGCCATGTTTCGGCAGGCAAACCGCCATCATGCCACGGGTGGCGTACAAACGCACTCGGTTAAGCCCTGCCCCGAGCACCCCGGCTGGCGCGGAAAAGCTTGCTACAGTGGTGCCAGCCTACGTACTGTCCACCTTTGGCCCTCACTTCATCGGAGTCCTCCCCATGGTTCTCGCATTCTCCAAACTGCCCGCAGCACGACTCACACGCCGCCTTGTCTTGACCCTGGCTCTGGGCGCCACCTGCCTGGGCAACCTGGCCATGGCACAAACCGGCACGGTCCGCTTGCTGGTGGGCTTTCCGCCCGGCGGCGGGACGGACGCGATTGCCCGTACCCTGGCCGACAAGCTCAAAGACCCATTGGGCAGCGCCGTCATCGTGGAAAACAAAGCTGGAGCCGGTGGGCAAATCGCGGCGCAGGCGTTGAAGACCGCAACGCCCGACGGCACCACCTTGTTTCTGTCGCACGACCACACGATTTCCATTCTGCCGCTGGTGGTCAAAAACCCCGGCTTTGAACCCGCGCGTGACTTTGTTGCGGTTGGGGGTTTCGCCACCTTTGTGAATGCACTGGCTGTCTCCGGCGGCACGCCTGCCAAGTCCATGGCCGAATACGTGGCCTGGGTGCAAAATCAGGGTGCGGGTAAAGGCACGGTGGGCGTGCCAGCACCGGCATCGGTGCCCGAATTTTTGGTCAAGATGATTGGCCAGAAATACAAGCTGGATTTGCAGGCTGCCCCCTACCGCGGCAGCGCACCGATGATGGGCGATATGCTGGGCAATCAGATTGCGGCGGGTACGGGCTCGGTGCCCGATTTCATCGAGAACCACAAAGCCGGCAAGATACGCGTTGTGGCGGTGATGGGCAATACGCGCCAGGCCACGCTGCCCGATGTGCCGACCTTTGCCGAACTGGGCCTAGCGGGTTTTGAAGACCTGCCGTACTACGGTATCTTTGCACCAGCGGGCACGCCCCAGGCGACCATCGACAAGATATCTGCTGCATTAGCCAAGGTGGTTGCGCTGCCCGAGGTGCATGACCGCCTGACCGCGATGGGCCTGACCGTGGCATATATGACGCCGCAGCAACTGACCAGCCGCGAGCAGGCCTATAGCCAGACCTGGGCACGCATCATCAAGGCCAGCGGGTTCGTGCCGCAATAGCCTTTGTCAGCACTGCTTGGCCCGTGGGCAGGTTCAATTACAGGCCTCAACCCGCACCTGAGGCCAACGTGCAACGTAACGTTTTTGCTCCACACGCAGGCGTGTATGTAGCAATACTTACGCGCGCCGGATTGCGACGGACCGCCATACCGAACAAATCTTCAAGCCCGTATGGGGCAATGACGCGCAGCGAATCGTCTTGCAACAATGTGATCCCCACAACGGTGGCGTACTCTGGCCAAGACGCTACGGCCTCTTCCAGCGAGCCAAGTGGTTCGACCGGGTGACCGAAGTACGCTTCAAACCATTGATAAACGGCAGCCTGGTTCGTGACCTCCCATGGCGCATCCGGAAGTATTGCTTTTAACTCCCTTAGCAGATGCGCGTCCCGCTCGCTCGACAGGTCGGTGGCGTCGAAGTAGGCAACATCTATGTCTGCCAACGCCGAGAGCGACGCGAATCCATGCAAGTGGTCCCACACGAGATTTCTAACGGCCCCGGCGCCGATACACCAAGAATGAAGGCCCAATGCCCGCACCGCGCACAGCGCCTCTGTGAACCACGGCGTGTCACGGGCGATGGACATCAGGCGCTGCTCAAGATCGCCGTTGCAATCAACCATAAGTAGTTATTTGCTATTGTTTTTGTAGCTATCTACGCAAGCTGCACAAGGGCTATCCGCGATCTACGCAGAAACAGACGTGCCGCGGGTGGTTCGCGCGCCTCGCCGTGGATTTGCCACCTTGGTCCCTGCGCGCACCGCTGGCACCCGCTTCTTGGCTACCGGACGCGGTTTGGTCGGCGCTGTCAGCTGTGCCAAGGCCAGGTACTCCTGAAAGCTGTCGCGTAGGCACTGCGCCAAGACCTCAGGGTCGGGCAACTGTTCATAGCAGGACGTGAACGAAATGACGATGGTGTCGTTGTAGCCGGTGACCGAAAAGACCAGACCCATGCCGTCGGAGATGGGCATGATGGCGGACAAATACGTGAGCCGCGCACCCAATAGGTACAAGGGCTCGCGCGAGCCCGGCACATTGGTGATGGCGCAGTTGGCCAACGGAGCCCAGTCGCCCAGCAAGGCCGAGGCCGAGCGCAGCATTTTGCTGGTGGCCACAATGGCCAGTGACGGCGCCTGCTGCGCCAGCAGCGTCAGCTCACGGGCACTCAATGCCTGTGCCATGACTGCCGATGAAGAGCTGGCCCGCTGGATCGCGGCCAGCCGATGCACCGGGTCAACCATGTCGGTGCCCAGCCCGACGCGCACCCAGGAATAATTGCTGTTCGGGTTGCTGCGCGCGTCTGCATCCAGATCACTTTGCACGGCGACGGGCGCGGCGGCCACCAGGCTTTGCAGCGGTAACTCGTCTTGCTTGTACAAGTAGTCGCGCAGGCCGGCCGCGCACACGGCCAACACCACATCGTTCACCGAAGCACCTGGTACCAGGCAGCGGATGGACTTGAAGTCCTCCAGCGCAAAGCGACGGGTTTCAAACACGCGGTGCGGTGAGACTTCGGTGTTGAAGCGGGTGATGGGAAAGGCATGGGGTTTGCCCAAAAATTCGCCCGCAAAAGTCTTGACCGTGGCTTTCAGTGCCGTCCAGCTATTGCGCAACGGCTGTGCCAAGCGCAGTGGAAGGATTGCCAAATTCAGCCCCGCCAGGAACAACAACTGCACGTTGCCTGGCGCCGTTTCAGGGAACCACGGTGCAGCAGGTGCGCCCGCCGACGGCACCGGAGTCAGGTCATGCAGCAGGCTCGTAATCTCGTTGCCATGCGTGACGTCAATCGCAGCATGGTGAATCTTCAGTAGCACAGCAAAGCTGCCGGCCGGCAAGTCCAGAAAGCTGTCCAACCCTTCGATCACATACATCTCCCACAACGGGCGCTGCAGGTCCAGCGGGCGCGCGTGGATGCGCGAGGACTGGATGCAAAACTGCCGCCAATCACCCGGCTTGGGCAGTGCGATGTGGCGCACGTGGTATTCAAGGTTGAAGGTCTCGTCTTCAATCCAGTACGGGTAGTCCAGGTCCAGCGGCACCCGATGGATTTTTTCGCGGAAGTTGGGCAGTTTGTCGAGCCGACTCTCCACATGCGCCAGGATCTGCTTGAAACGGACCACGCCACCGGGGGCTGTGGACTGGTCGTAAATATGGAGCAGCGTGAGGTTGGAATTGGCGTGGGCGCTGTCGGAGTAGATGTAGGCCGCGTCGTGTTCGCTCAGTTGGCGCATGCAAAAGTCTTTCTGGGTTCAAGTCGGGCTGGCGGGCATGTGCTGCGATGCGGCACCCGTGGCGCTCAGTACGCGGGCCAACAGGCCGTGCGCGGCAAACGGTTTCCACTGGTTTTCGGGCTGGGCCAGCCGG
Organism: Rhodoferax sp.; assembly: GCA_025351745.1. Classification (GTDB taxonomy): domain Bacteria; phylum Pseudomonadota; class Gammaproteobacteria; order Burkholderiales; family Burkholderiaceae_C; genus Allorhodoferax. The sequence continues at coordinate 8,155 of JANXVI010000167.1, read as the reverse complement.
TCCGCCACGATGGACAGCACAATGCCGTTAAAGCCCAGGCCAATGTGGCTGCCAGGCACCTGTATGTTTTCGTGCAGCGCAGGGTCGCCGTCGATGGTGGCTTCTTGCGGCGGCACAACACCATCGGACAGTGAATACAAACAACTCGTAGGTATGGCCAGCCGGCGACGCTCGCGCATGACCTTGACCTTGGGCTGCATCACATGGGCACCTGCGCCCAGGCGGTGGGACACCAAACGGTACAGCGCCTTCACGGCCGAGGGCGACTGGCTGCCTTCGGCATCTACACTGACCGGGCTGCCCAACGTGATGATGGAACGCACGCAATCCAGCGAATTCTGCGCCCCGTACATCGAAAAAACACCACCCAGACTCCAGCCGACCAGGCTGACCTTCTTGCCAGTGATGTAGTGCAAGTGGCGAATTTTTTGTGGCAGGGCATTGGCATGTTTGCTGCGAAAGCCCATATTGCGGCCCAGACCCCAGGTGTGAACGTCGTATCCCTTGTTTTGCAGCATCAGCTTCAGGCCAATCAACGAGGACTCACTGGCCATGAAGCCCGGCACCAGCAGCACCGGGTGGCCGTCACCGTGCGGCGCCTCCATCAACAAAGGCAGGGACGCGGGCAACAGAGCCATCTCCAGCAAGCCACGGCCTTCCAACAACGAGCTCAGCACATGGGGCGCACCCACATGGGCATGGCGAACGACGGGACGGCGACTGTGCATTTTTTCGAGCCTCATTTTTAGGCGGATGTTCCGACACCTCTCAGTCTATGACGAAATGGTGACAAGGTGTTTAGGAGTGCAACCTAAAACACGGCCTATATGTGGACGTCAAAACCCGCATCTTCCGGCAGGGGCGCCCGTAACGGCAGGCGGATCATGAAGTTGCTGCCCTGGCCCAGGCTGGACTCCACCACGAGTGTGCCACCCAGGGTCTTTTTGACCAGATTCTCCACAATCGTCATCCCCAGGCCCGTACCGCCACGGCCGATCTTGGTACTGAAAAAGGGCTGGAAGAACTGCGCCAGCAGTTCTTGCGACATGCCAATACCGTCGTCGGAAACCTGCAAATCGACCTCCCCATATTGGGCCTTGGCCGCAATGCGAACCGTGCCGTCGGAACGGCCTTCAAAAGCGTGCAGGTAGGCGTTGTTGACCAAGTTGATCAGGACCTGGCCCAGCGCGCCCGGGAAACCGTCCACCACAATGTGGGGCGCGACGTCAATCACCACCCGGTGGGAGTGGCGCTTCAGGCTGGGGCTCAAGGTGTCCAGCACCTCTTTGACGACATCGGCCAGGTCAAAACTGCGGCGCTGCTCGCTGGCCTGGTCGGCTGCCACCTGCTTGAAGTTTTGCACCAATGCAACGGCGCGGTGCAGGTTGCGCTCGATCAGGACACTCCCCTCAAAAACGTCTTGCAAAAATGTCTGCAGGTCGGAGCGCTTGAGCTGGCCCTCATCGACCTGGGTCTGCATGCGCTTGGCCAGATCGGTAAAGGTGCTGGCGGTGATAAGGCTATTGCCCAGCGGTGTGGCCAGTTCGTGGGTCACGCTGGCCACCAGGGTTCCCAAGGTGGCCTTGGCGGCGCTGCGGGCCAAGGCCTCCTGGGACTGGTGCAAGGTCTGCATGGCCGTATTTAACTCGGCCGAACGCTGCGCGACCCGCTGCTCCAGAGTTTCGTTGAGCTCGTAGATGCGCTGTTCGGCCTCTTTGCGCTCGGCGACATCCATATGGATACCGGCCATCCACTCGCCCCGGCCATCGGGTGTGCGGGTGGACACCTGGCCATGGGCTGCCACCCAAACCCAATGCCCGTCTTTGTGTTTGAGTCGGTGCTCGAACCGGTAATAGGGAGTCCGCCCTTTCAAATGCTGCACCAACGCAGTCTGGGCCGCTGCTACATCATCGGGGTGGAACATACGCGGCAAGGTGTCCCTCGTGATGGGGCCGAGCTCTTCCAGCGCGTGACCGGTCAGCTCGGCCCAGCGTGCATTGACCTGCACTTCGCCGGTCTGCAGATTGAACTCCCACGAGCCTGCGTTGGTGCCTTTGAGAATAGCGCTCAGGCGCTCACGCTCGCGCTTGAGCGCGCGCTCTGTCGCCTTGCGGTCGCTGATGTCCAGGTAGGTGGACACCATGCCGCCGTCGGGCGTGGGCATGCCCATGATCTCCAGCGTCTTGCCGTCACTGGGCCGGGTTCGCTCAAACCGGTGCGGCTTGAATTGCCATGCAATCTCAGCGCGCGCGCGGACCAATTCCTCCACGTCGCCCGGCCCGTACTCGCCACGCTCGGCATTGAAGCGCGCCAGTTTCTCAAAGGCCACACCGGGTTGGCACAGCTCGGCCGGCAGCTCCAACAGCTCGCCAAACTTGTCATTGCACATCTCGATGACCAGGTCGGCGTTGATGCAGCTGATGCCCTGGTTCACATTACTGATGACCGACTCCAACAGCGCAGCCTTGCGCGCCAACTCGGCCTCACGGTGGCGCAGCTCGGCGGTGCGGGCCTCGACCCGCAGCTCCAGCTCGGCGCTGAGCTCGCGCAGGGCCTGCTCACGCTGGCGCGGGATGGTGACGTCGGTGTAGGTGGTGACCATGCCGCCGTCCGGCAAGGGGTGCCCGCAGACTTCAATGATGGAGCCATCCGGGCGGATGCGCTCAAAACGGTGGGGCAAAAACTGGCGCGCCAAATCCATCCGCTGTTGTACCTGATCGTCCACATTGCCGGGCCCGTATTCACCCTGCGCGGCGTTGTGGTGCAGCGCGTCCAACATCGTGGTGCCAGGGTGGCACAGGTCGTCGGGGAAATTCAACAACTGTTGGAAGCGTGTGTTGGCGGCCACCATGACCAGGTCGCGATCAAACACGGTCAGGCCAATGTCGAGCTGGTCCAGCCCCTGCGCGAGCAGTACCAGCTTGTCTCCTGAACCCAGTTCAATTGCCACGCAGTCTCCTGAACAAATTGATTGCGTTTTGCCAAAAGCTGTCAGTCTACGCCTGCGACGGTTTCTATACCATCCGCATGAGACATTTTCACAGTCTCTTAAGACAAATTGGGCTGTAGCCCTCGTGGAATATGATTGAGCAGCTATTTATTTTGAAGCGTCTCGCGGCCTTTGCACGTAGCGCGCCGCGCGCTTTTCCAGGAATGCAGAGATCCCCTCTTGCGCATCTGGCATCAACGACGCGCAAGCCATGCGCTCAACCGCATAGTCATAGGCTGCGGGTTGCGGCAGATCCACCTGGTGGTAAAAGGCTTGCTTACCCAGCGCCTTGGATAGCGCGCTGCCGCGGGTCGCACGTTGAACCAGGTCCAGCGTCGCGGCCGTCAATTGGTCAGGCGGCACGGCCTTGTTGATGAGACCCCAATCAGCGGCTGTCGCCGCGTCAATCGCGTCTCCGGTAAGGGCGAGCTCCAGTGCGCGTTTACGGCCTATATTCCGCGCGACCGCCACCAATGGCGTGTGGCAGAACAGGCCAGCCTTGCCGCCCGGGATAGCAAACGAGGCCGTATCCGCCGCCACCGCCAGATCACAGCTGGCCACCAACTGGCAGCCACCAGCAGTGGCCAACGCGTGAACGCGAGCGACCACCGGTTGCGGCAGACTCTGTAGGGTGTTCATCATCTCGGTGCAGACCAGAAACAATTCGCGCGCCTGCTCCAGCGTGGCGCCCGCCATATCGGCAAAGTTGTGCCCCGCGCTGAAGACCGGCCCATTGGCAGCCAGAATCACACCCCGCGCATCGGTGTGCCCAATGGCGCGCAAGGCCTGGGTCAGCTCACGCATTACGTCCAAGGCCAGGGCATTGCGCTTGTCGGGGCGGTTCAGCGCGACGGTGGCGATGGGGCCATCCGTAGTGACCGTGAGGTGTTGGTACAGCATCAAACCATTGTGCCACCCGCCTCAAATCTCCGCGCTGTAACTGCACCAACGCACGCGTTGCAAGTCAAACCCATCCCTGTCGCCAGATACTGGCGTTTTGCAAATCCCGCCATGGGATGATTTGCGTTGCCTTCGAAAACACGGCTTCTATTTCAACAAACTCGATGGTGTCAGTTGGCTGCTCTGGGCGAATCAATTTGGAGACCAAAAAGTGCTTTTGTTGAGCAACTGGCGTTGCCGCAGTCCATTTGCTGAGGAGTAATTTTTTGGGGTTCAGCGGATTCATGCCGCACATCTTATGGGAGCTGTGAACTTCCTGCTCTACAGTAGGAATCCACCTGTTTTGTTGGCCTGCCGGTGACGGGCAGGTGCGCTGCGCAGGCTGTATTCACCGCAAGAGAACGGCTGCCATCCAATCCTGGGACGGACGCTGTCCAACGCGGGAACTCCCCCGAACCATTCAAACGGTGCCAGGTTGCAGGTCTGTTTCAGTACTTATTCATCGTTGTTGGCTGCCGCGATTTCTAAGACCGGCGATCATCTCTAAGACGGTATTGCGCGGGTAGGAAACTGCAGTGGGAGTATGTTTCGGTCTAGGCGGTGGCGCGTCGGCACCCCTCAAGATTTCGGTCAAACCACTTTCGTTGGTGTAAATCGGAGCGTTGACGGTGAGGTCCGATGTTGACGGGAAAACGCCGAAAATCTGTTTGAAGAGCAAAATGGCGTCCAATAGCGCTAAATCCTTGCCAGGGTGGATGCCATCGATATAGAACCACTCCAAATCAGCCGCATACCTGCGCATGGACTGCAAGGTTTCAGATACTTCAACATAGGGAATGCCAACGGCTGCGGCAGCTTCCAACTCCCTTTCAACCAATTGCATTGAAGCGCTTGGATTTGACTGGTAAGTCCCGAGCAAGTAAACAGCCGCACCATTTGCGCGGCCCAGCGCCGAAAGAGTTCGTATTGCCTGTCGCGATTCAATGCAGGATTCTGGCCCAAAGGCGCCAATCAGATCGCCGCCGCGCTCCTGAAGCACTAGCACGCTGTATTTCTGCTCTGCAAACGCGCGGACTACAGACCCATCGACCACACGCTGGCTAAGCGTTGCACCACCCCTCACGATCATGTCGCTGGTGACCGGATGGCCGTTCGCTGACGATAGTGAGGAAAAGACGGCGGGCAAATTTCCAACGTACGTGAGGCTATTGCCCACGAATAGGGTGCGAACTGGTTGTTGCTCGCTTTGCAGTCCACTACACGAACTGCACAGAGCAAGAGCTACAAAATAGAGCGGTAGGAATTTACGCATCAGTTCAATGGCGTCGGACGTTTGGGCAGACCAGTTTATTCGGTCGGGAAAGCGGGAGCGCCGAAAAATGTTCGCTATTTAGCGTGGGTCAACAGCATCACACTGATCGACTCGCGCAACACCGTAAGCGCTGTATCGGCGTCTGCGCACTGCGCACTGTTGACGAAACCCAGGGCGGTGTAGAAAGCCTTTGATACTGTTAGGTCGGCAACGGGCAGGCTAATGGTGATTGTTCGGAGCAAGGTTTTCTCCCATAAAACTTGCGCGACTACTAGCTAATGCAAAGCACGTCTTGTCGGGGTATTCATTCCAGTTTTCGTCTGGCAGATAAACGAGGCATATGTATTTCAAGACGTACTCGTTTTTTTACGCACCGCCCATGGCTGCGGGGGCCATCCAGAAATATTCCCAAACGTGGCCGTCGGGGTCTTCTATGGAGCGGCTGAACATGAAGCCCATGTCTTGCCCGGGATTGGGGTCGGCCCGCCCGCCCGATACGGAAGCGAGATTGGCAAGGACGTTGACTTCGTCTTTGCTGTCAACCGTCAATGCCAACAGCACGGCGCTGGATTTGTGGGCATCGGAGATGGGCCTTGCGGTGAAGTGGCCGTATTTTTCATGCGTCAGCAGCATGGCATGGATCGTTTCAGAGAAGACGATGCAGCTTGAAGTGGCGTCCGAAAACTGTGGGTTTTTCTTGCCGCCAAGCGCCTCGTAGAACGCGGTCGACTTGGCAAGGTTGGTGACGGGCAGATTGACGAAAATCATTTTGGCCATGGTTTACTCGCTTAGTTATTGGAACGTGAATCATCAAGCTTCGACAACCCTAATAAAACCACCATGAATCATGCGTTTTCCATCAAACGGCATAGGGTTGGTTTCTGGTGATAGGCGGGGGTCTTGCATGACTTTCTCCCACGCTAGATCGCGCACGGCTTTTGACGGCCACGTGATCCATGACAAGACGACAGTTTCATCATCCTTGCGTTGGACTGCCATGGGGAACGATGTCAGCTTGCCTTCAGGCACATCGTCGCCCCAACATTCAACTACGTGCAATACGCCATGGTCCTTCAAGACACCCGCGGCCAGCTTGGCGTGCTCGATGTACCTCGTTTTGTTGGCCGTGGGTACGGCACATACCATTCCATCTACGTATGACATTTCATTTCTCCTTTGTGTCCTATTAGTCGAACGGGGCAACCCCAATTCGACACCCGCCTGAAAAATATTTGATTTATTTTGATTACGGATCGATCGAAAGGCCTCGTTGGAGAATTCGCTGCGCCCCAGCATGTCTTCGCTGGACGCGCAATGGCCTTCGTTACAAACCAGACAAATCGCACGCAACACGCTGTGCCAACGCGCGGGTAGCTCAGATTCATCCGGCACTTGATAGGGAATGCTTGCATCTCATATTTTTGGCCTTAGCGCGTACGATGCGCTCGACCAGCGTGGGAGCAGGCATCAAGAATGCGAGGGCTATTTGGGTAAATTTACCGCTAACGCCAACTGGTTAGCGTGCGAGCAACTCCACCAGCACACCAGCAGCACGTTCACACTGTGCCCGGTCCACGTCCAGATGGGTGACGGCCCGCACGGTGCGCGGGCCAAAGGCGTTGACCAGGACTCCCTGGGCGCGGGCCTGCGCGCAAAGCTGCGGTGCATCCAATGTGAACGATGGCGGCAGGTGGAAGACGACGATATTGGTTTGCACCGTGGCCATGTCCAGTTGCACCGGCGCGCCTGCGCGCAGCCTGTCGGCAAACGCAAATGCGTTGGCGTGGTCCTCGGGCAGGCGTGCCAAGTGGTGATCGAGGGCATGGAGCGCAGCGGCGCTGAAAATGCCGTTCTGTCGCATGGCCCCGCCCATGCGGCGCCGGTGGCGATCGGCCACGGCGATCAGGTCCTTGCCGCCTGCAAGCATGGACCCACCGGGGGCACCCAATCCTTTGCTAAAGGCTACTGCCACCAGATCAAACGGTGCGGCCAGCGTGTCCAGCGCCATGCCGCTGGCAACACTGGCGTTCCACAGGCGGGCACCGTCCAAAAAGCAAGCCAGCTTCAACTCGCGGGCCACGGCGCAGATGCGCAACACCTCCTGCTGGGGCAACACGACACCGCCGGCGCGGTTGTGGGTGTTTTCAACCTGCACCAAAGTTGTCGTCGGAAAAATCGCAAAATGGCGCGGTTTGGTGGCGGCGCGCAGCTCTTCGGCCGTGAACACACCGCCGTGTCCGATCTCGTGGATCTGGACACCAGCATTGGCGGCGGCACCACCCACTTCATGCCATGCGGCGTGCGACTCGCGGCTAGCTACCACCTCATCGCCCGGACGTGTCAGCGAGCGCAGGGCGACCTGGTTGGCCATGGTGCCGCTGGGCAACCAGAGGGCAGCCTCCTTGCCCAGCATGTCGGCCACGCGGCCTTGCAAGCGGTTGGTACTGGGGTCTTCGCCATACTGGTCATCGCCCACTTCTGCAGAGGCCATGGCCGCGCGCATGGCGGCGGTAGGGCGGGTCACGGTATCGGAGCGCAGGTCGATGGCGGTGTTCATAAGCGATGGATAAGCGGGAGCTTGGGTTGGAGCAAATTGTCAGACGACTTTAATTGTGCGCCCCACGGTGCCCATGCGTTCAGCCTGGAGGGCCTTGAGTCGTCCATCACCCACGTACTTGCCGACATAGGCCTGGGCGACGAAGTCCTTGAACAGGCGGTCTTCAATCATGTAGCCCACCGCGGGTGGCTTTGACAAAATGCCGGCCTTGCGCATGCGGTCCAGCGCCACGCGCACCTTGGCCAAGGTGACCGCCTTGCCGGTGATGCGGGCCAGCGCCTGCAGGCTGTCCTTACCCATGGGGGCCAGGCCGTAGGCCAGCACCACCAACAGGGCCTGCTCCAGCGGTTGCAGGTTGGCAAGCACACCCTGCCAGGAAGGCACGTTGCGGTCGTCG
>JANXVI010000161.1 GCA_025351745.1 Rhodoferax sp. | reverse complement strand
AGCAGTGCGTCGGTCAGGCGCACAAACTCGGGAATGCGCGACACCGCGATAGAGATGTCGTGCTTGATGTTCAGGCCTTCTTGCGCCTGCGCCAGCGGGATGCTCTCGCGGATATGCCACAGGGCTTTGGCCTGGGCGATGTTTTCGGCCACCACGGCGTCGAGCACGCAGCCAGCCTCCATGGCCACTTCCAGCAGGTGTTCAAAGCGTTCGCGCGCGTGGGTTTCGGATTCCTGGTCGGAGTTTTCCAAGACGACGCAGTAGGGCGCGCCGCTGTCCACAAGCGGCGCACGTTGTTGCGGGAAATGTTTCGTCACCAAGCTGAGCGCAAACTTGCCCATGACCTCAAAGCCGGTCAGCCCGGCGCTCAGGTGTTGGTGTGCCAGGCCCAGCAGTTGCACAGCCGCGTCCAGCGATGGCACCGCGGCGAAGGCGGTGAGCTGGGCCAGGGGCAGCGGGTACAGCTTCATCGTCGCGGCGGTGATCACACCCAGTGTGCCTTCGGAGCCGATCATCAGGTGGCGTAGGTCGTAGCCTGTGTTGTCCTTGCGCAGGCCGCTCAACCCATCCCAGATTTCGCCTTGGGCGTTAACCACTTCCAGGCCCAGGCACAGATCGCGGGTATTGCCGTAGCGCACCACCTGCGTGCCACCGGCATTGGTGCCCAAGTTGCCACCGATGGTGCAACTGCCCTCAGCAGCCAAACTGAGCGGGAACAAGAAGCCTGCCTTCTCGCACACTTCCTGCAGGGTTTGCAGCACGCAGCCAGCTTCTACCGTCACGGTCAAGTTGCCGCCGTCCAGCGCACGCACGGCGCTCATGCGCAGCAGGCTTAGCACGACCTGATTGCCGCTGGCGTCAGGCGTGGAGCCCACCACCATGCCGGTGTTGCCACCTTGGGGCACGATGCTGACGCCGGCTGCAGCGCAGGCCTTGACTACAGCGGCCACTTCGATGGTCGAGACGGGGCGCACCACCGCCAGCGCATGGCCCCGTTCGCGCTTGCGCCAGTCTTGCTCCCACGCGCTCAGGTCGGTGGCCGGGTCTTCGTGGGTCAGCACCTGGTGTGCGCCGACGATGCCGCGCAGTTGTGCCAGCAAACGATTGTGGGTGGGGTTGTCGCTCATGGGGTTGCCTCTTGGCTGTCGGGGTTTTTGTTGGCGCCCCGTGGGCCCAGTCGCAGGCGCACGTGCAGGGTGCAGGCCACGAACAACGCAATGCACAAAATAATTTCCAGCATCGCCAGGTAGTTGCCAGGCGCCTTGTCACTCCAGGCCCGCACCACACCTTCTATGAAATACAACCACACCACCAGGCTGACCCAGCGGTAGGTGTACAGGCGGTTTTTCAGCAAACCGGCCAGCGGAATGCACAGCGGCAATGCTTTGAGCACCAGCCAGGACCCACCGGGGCGTAGCGGAGCCAGGTAGAGCTCCCAGGACAATGCCAGCGCTATTAACGCAAGTACGCTGCCCACGGCAAGCCAGCGGGTCAAGTTGACAGGAAGGGTGGGGGCAGAGGGGGCGGGCGTGTTCATGGTCGGTGGCATCATAGCGGGATGCAACAACTCGAACATCTAAGAGGCTGGCTCCACGAAGTCGCCCATATCCCGTGGCTCAGCGCCATCCGCACGCTGCGCGAGCGCTTTCGTGAGGACCGCCTGGGTCTGACCGCCAGCAGCCTGACCTTTACCACCACGATTGCGTTGGTGCCGTTCATCACCGTGGCGCTGGCCGTGTTTACGGCTTTCCCTATGTTCGCCAAGTTCCAGGCGGTGCTGCAGAAGTGGTTGATCGAGAGCCTTGTGCCCGACAATATCTCGCGCCAGGTGCTGGGCTACCTCAACCAGTTTGCCGGGCAGGCCAGCAAGCTGGGTGTAGTGGGGCTGGCGGTGCTGCTGGGCACGGCGCTGGCGCTGGTGTTTACCATCGACCGGACGCTCAACAGCATCTGGCGCGTGCGAAAGCCACGCCCATTTGCGCAGCGGGTGCTGTTTTATTGGGCAGCCATCACGCTGGGCCCTTTGTTGCTCGCGCTGAGTTTGAGCATGACCTCGTACGCGGT
>JANXVI010000160.1 GCA_025351745.1 Rhodoferax sp. | reverse complement strand
TCTTGCGTCACATGGCGCGCCGGAGCGGGCAGCTCGCGACCGTCTAGCGCCTCGCGCCGCGTCAGGTCCATGATCAGGCGCGTGGTGGCGCGGTCCGGGTAGTCGACCAGCGTGTGCAGCATGAAGCGGTCCAGTTGCGCCTCGGGCAGCGGGTAGGTGCCCTCGTGTTCCAAAGGGTTCTGGGTGGCCATGACCAAGAACAGGCGGGGCAGCGGGTAGGTCGTCATGCCCACACTGATCTGGTGTTCGCCCATAGCCTCCAACAGCGCGGACTGCACCTTGGCCGGTGCCCGGTTGATTTCGTCGGCCAGTACCAGGTTGTGGAACAGCGGGCCACGCTGGAACTGGAAGCTTCCCTGCTCGGGTCGGTAGATGTCGGAGCCCGTCAGGTCGGAGGGCAGCATGTCGGGCGTGAACTGCACGCGCTGGAACTCGCATTCGAGCCCTTGGGCCAGGGCCTTGATCGCGCGGGTCTTGGCCAGGCCCGGTGGCCCCTCGACCAGCAAATGACCATCGCCCAAGAGCGCAACCAACAAGCTCTCGACCAGCTTGGGTTGGCCCAAAATCTGCGTGTTGAGGTAGGTGCGCAGGGTTATGAAGGATGCCCGCACGTTGCTTTGGGTGCTGGTTGGTTGAAGGTCGGGCGTGGTGGTGTGCATAGGGTGGTGATAGGTCGGTGATGCGCTGGGCTTTCAGAGGCCGAACAATAGGTAAAGTTCCCGGCCCGCCCTGCAGCGCCGGTCTACACACGCAATACATCAGCTCTGAAGCAAAACGATTTTACAGGAGTATGTTTATTAAAATCGGGCCCTCGCCCTCGTGAAATGTGCGGATGCAGCTATATATTTTGTAGCAGTTGCGTTTTTACTCCCTGCGCCCACCGCCTTGGGTCTGGGTTTCCGATTGCCATGCTGCCAAAGCACTTACATTAGCGCCATGAAACCAAAACACGCCCTTGCCTTGCTCATTCCGTTTACCTGTGCCGCCATGGCGCAGCAAATTGGCGCAGTGGATACTGCTTTCAAGCTTATTGGACCAGACCACAAGATCGTTGTTGAGGCCTTTGATGACCCCAAGATTGCTGGCATCACCTGCTACGTCTCCCGCTCTAAAGTGGGTGGTATCAAGGGCGCGCTGGGCTTGGCCGAAGAGAAGTCGGAGGCTTCGATTGCTTGCAGGCAAGTCGGCCCAATCTCCGCCACCGTGCCGATACCCAAGAGCGAAGAAGTGTTCAATGAAAGCCGCTCGATCTTGTTCAAGAAGATGCGTATTGTGCGCATGACGGACCCCGCCCGCCAAGTGCTGTTGTACCTCACGTATACCGACAAGTTGATCGACGGCTCGCCCAAGAACAGCCTCACGGCGGTGCCCTTGAACGGCGCACCACTGCAATTCAAATAGGCGCGGCGCGGGCCATGCCGTACCAGCTTTACTACTGGCCCGGCCTCCAAGGCCGTGGAGAATTTATCCGCCTGGCGCTGGAAGCAGCGGGAGCAGCCTACACGGATGTCGCGCGCGGCAACACTACGGCGGGGCAGGGCATGCCCGCGTTGTTGCACTGCCTGCAAGACGCAGCGGCCGTGCGCCCGTCCTTTGCCTGCCCGGTACTGGTCGACGGCAAGCGGGTGATTGGGCAGACGTCGGCCATCCTGATGTACCTGGGGCCGCGGCTGAAGCTGGTAGGCACGAGCGAGGTCGATAGCATCTGGACGCATCAGATTCAGCTCACGATTGCAGACGCGGTGAGCGAGGTGCACGGCACGCACCACCCGGTCGGCACGAGTCTCTATTACGAAGACCAGAAGCTCGAAGCAGCGACGGCGGCCAAGGCCTTTCGCACACAACGCATCCCCAAATTTCTGGACTGGCTAGAGACTGTGCTGGAGCGCAACCCGAAGGGCGACGAGCACTTGGTGGGTGCACGGCTCAGCTATGCCGACCTGTCGCTGTTCCAGTTGGTGGAAGGCCTGCAATATGCCTTTCCCAAGGCAACCCGACGTGCCACCAAAAAGACGCCGCGGGTAATGGCACTGCGCGACCGGGTTGCCCAACACCAGCGCGTTGCGGCCTACCTCCAAAGTGAGCGCCGCATTCCGTTCAACGAAACGGGTATCTTTCGGCATTACCCGGAGCTGGATGCCTGAGGCGAGTCCGACGAAAAGTCCAACGCTAAGGCAAGGCTATGGCAGGCGCTGTAACAGGTCCAGGGTCGGGTAGCCATCTGCTGGCAACCCAAGGCTGCTCTGGTATTGGCGCACACCGCGTTGCGTGGCAGGGCCCGCGATGCCGTCGGGTGTGCCGGTGGAGAAACCCTGTGCGTTCAACGCGGTTTGCAACGCCACCATCTGGCTGCGCGTCAGTGCTTGCATGTCGCGCGGCCATGGCGCGCGGACGGCGGGGCCGTTGGCGAGCCGCTGCGCCAGCAGGGTGACGGCCAGCGCATAGCTGGTCGCATTGTTGTAACGCAGGATCGTGCGGAAGTTGGGCCCCACCACAAAAGCGGGTCCGCGTGCACCGGCGGGCAGCAAAATGGCGCTGTCGGCCAATGCGGGCAACGGCGCGCCGTCTGCGGTTTGCACGCCCTCGGTTGCCCAGGCTTCTGTCGATCTGCGCACTGCGGCGTCGGCATGTGTGTAGTCGAACCCGGTTGGTAGGCGCACCTCGGTCCCCCAGGGCTGGCCTGCCTGCCATCCGGACTGCACCAAAAAGTTGGCGGTTGATGCCATCACGTCGGGCACGCTGCCCCAGATGTCGCGCTTGCCATCGCCATCCGCATCTACGGCGTAAGCCAAAAACGCTGAAGGCAAAAACTGCGTCTGGCCCATGGCACCAGCCCACGAGCCGACCATCTGTTCGCGGGCGATGTCGCCGCTTTGCAAAATCTTCAGTGCCGCCAGCAATTGCCCACGTGCCCACTCTTCGCGGCGACCTTCAAAGCCCAACGTGGCCAGGGCGTCGATCGCAGACACATCGCCAACGTGAGTGCCAAAATTGCTCTCCACGCCCCAGATCGCCACCAACACCTCAGTGGGCACGCCATACCGCGCTGCTACTGCATCAAGCTGTGGCCGCAGTTGCGCCAGCTTCTCCTGGCCCCGACTGACGCGCAAGGAAGACACTGCGCTGTCGAGGTAGTCCCACACATTGCGGGTGAACTCAGGCTGGGCACGGTCCAGCTCAATGACGCGCGGCAGGAAGCGCACCGTGTCCAAGGCGCTGTTCAGCGTTGCTTTGCCAATACCCGCTGCGCGCGCCGTGGTTTTGAATGCGTCGATCCAATGGGCAAACTTCTGGCTGTGTTCATCTTCGCTGGACGCTACCGGAACGGGGCTGGGGATGGGGATGGGGATGGCCGCTGCAGGTGGTGGAGTCTGGGGTTTTTCCGCCAGCGGTGCGGCCTTGCAGGCGGCCAGTGCTGCGATCACCAGCACGGAGAGCGCAAGCCGACAGCGTGCCGGCGGTGAAAAGAGCGTGGGTTTGAATAGGCTTTGCATGGGCGCCATTTTATGGATACCGTGGGCGCCGCTTTGGATGAACCGGCGTCACTCCGGTGCCCGGTAGACCAGCACTTTGAGCGCCCGATCGGGCGAACTATCGGCAAACGCCGATGGGTTGGGTACACGTTCAACCAATGTCAGGCTCGGCGCCAACTCCTGCATCTGGTCCTGCAAAAATGCCATACCCAGTTCAGGCGCGTTCAGACACAAGAGCGCGTGCCCACCCGCATCGAGCAGGTGGGGCAGGCGGCGCATCAGGCGCGCATAATCCTTGGTGGCCACAAAGCTGCCCTTTTGGTAGCTGGGTGGGTCGAGGATGATCAGGTCATACGGGCCGCTGCGCGTGATCTTGCCCCAGGTGGTAAAGATGTCATGCGTCAGAAAGCTGGCACCCGATGGAATGCCGTTGAGCTGGTGGTTCTGCTGCCCTATGGCCAGCGCGCCCTGGCTCATGTCCACATTCGTCACCTGCCGGGCGCCACCTTGCAGGGCTACCACTGAGAAGGCGCAGGTGTAGGCAAACAAATTCAACACCTTTCGCCCCGGGTTGGCAGCGGTGTGCTCCCGCACCCAACGGCGGCCCTGCGCTATGTCGAGGAAGAGACCATGGTTTTGGCCCTTCAGCACATGCACGCCAAAGCGCGCGCCGCCTTCGGTGACAACAAGCGGCGTGGGTATATTGCCAGCCATCAGCCGTGTGTCGCTACGCCCCTCCAGCCGCAGCTGAAACACCCAATTGAGGGCTTGTTCCGGGGCGAGTTGCTTTAGGCGCTCGGTCAGGGCGGTGTGCACGGTTGCCAATGCGTCATCTGCCAGTGGCTGAAAACTGGTTAACACCCATACGGGGGGATACGCGTCGAGCGCCAGATGCTCGCAGCCGGGGTGCAGTCCACCCCGGCCGTGAAAGATGCGCTGGGCATCCAGTGGCATGTCCATCGTGGTGATGGCGTTGAGTAAGTCTTGCATGGATGAGAAGCACGCGGCAAAGTGGGGTGTGGTCAGCCAATACGATGGGGTCAACTGTGAGGACACATTGTCCCCTTCCGCCATTGATAATGGGTCGCTTTGTTTCGCCACGGCAAAAGTCCCAATGAGCCTCCTCCTTGCAGCGCCACCTCAGCCAGACCGCATAACCGCCTACTACGCGAGCGGTGAGGTCGTACGCAGCCGAAGCGTGGGCGGCAGGGTGCTGACGGGTACGATCGATGTGCCCGCATTCCCCGCGAGGCTTGCTGCAGACTGGGAAAGGGACATCGCGCTGCGCCTGGGCTTGGAAGCTGGCGACGTGGAAGAACTACCTCTGGCACGCGCGCGCATGCGCTGGCCGACCTTTGGGCTATGCGTGGAGGCGGTGGTGCAATGGACGCACGCGCTGGGTCTGCAAGACGTGCTGGCGGCCAGTGCTATAGCGCTGATGGCCTGCCGCGGCGCGCGCTACCATCACGACGGTGCGCAGTATGGGGGGGCGGCCTTTTGCAATCTGTTTCTGAGCAAAGACAAGGGCATGGATCTGCATTTCCCAGCGACGGGCCAGCGCATTCCTTTGACCATGGGTACGGCCGTGGTGTTCGACACGGCCCAGCCGCACGCTGTGATCGAGCGGAACAATCAAGGCTTCCACGCCGCCGACTTTCCGCCAGTGCGGGATTGCTCGCAAATATTCTTGACCTGGGAACTGTCCATTGAAAACGCGAACGTTGCGCGTGCACTGGGTATTGAATTCGACGTGGACCCTGCAACCGCGTTGCTGCTGGATGCAGGGCAGGTGTGGGTGAATGGCGGGCCGACTGTGGTCTGCGCGCAAACCGGTCGATGGTGCAAACCAGACGACCTGTAGACCCAAAATGGGGTCGAGACGCGGCTCGTGAACCAATTCGAACTGGATGCCATCCAAGTCAGAAAAAAATAGGAGCGCGTAGTAGCCAGGCGTGGCATCGTACTCGCTGGGTGCATCGAGGATTTCAATGCCTTCGTGTAGCATGACGCATGAAACGCGTTGATCTCTGCGCGGTTGTCCGATTTTTCAATCGACAAAAGACGCTCCGTTAAGAACTTGCCGTCGCACTGGATTACACATCGAGCGCCCGCGATCGGAGGTCACGGGGTGAGCCGCCCCAACGCCGTTTCCACGCGCGGCGCAGGTGCAGTCCTGAACGAAAACCGGCCGATTCTGCAGCCAGGGTCACATTGGCACCGTGTTCCAGCGACTGGCGCGCACGCTCCAGGCGGATAGTCTGCAGAAACAGCAGTGGCGAAACACCGGCCTGTTCCACAAACAGCCGCAGTAGATGGCGCGGCGTCACGTTGCCCACAGCGGCCAGGGTCTGCATGCTCCAGTCGCGCCGCGGCTCAGCGTTGATGGCATCCTGCACGTGGTGCACGGCGGGGTGCATATGGCGGCGGTGCGACAGAAAAGGAGACAACTCGGGGTCGTCTCCTGAGCGGCGCAGGTAGACGACCATGTCTTGCGCGATGCTCGCGGCCAAGGCTTCGCCGCAGGCGTTGGCTATCAGTTGCAGTGCCAGATCGATACCGGCCGTGATCCCGGCGCTGGAGGCTAGCGGCCCATCCATCAGGTAAACGCGATTGGCCACGACCTGGGCTTTTGGTGCGAGCACGCGCAAGCTGGGCAGCAGCTCATGGTGCGTCGTGCAGCGGCGGTTGTCTAGCAGTCCGGCCCGCGCGGCCAGCAAAGTGCCCGAACAAATGGTCACCAGTCGGTGGGGGCAACCCTGTGCACCCAAGCGACCGTACAACACGCGGTTGAGCCACTGTGCGATGGTATTGATGGCGGGACTGGCTGTAGTGGCATGGACGGCCGGTTGGCCCACCAGCACGATCCAGGTGGGTGTGGAAAGTTGTTCGGGCAGGGGTTCTAACCCTGCGAGCCGTAAGCCGACCGAACTGTTCGCAGCGGGCTCTGGTCCCACAAAGCGCAACCTGAAATGTGGGGGTAAACCTTGGAGTGCACGGTGGAGGTTGGCCAGGCGAAAGGCTTCTGCCGGGCCTGCTATGTCCAGCAGCAAAGCATCGGGCGCAATGACGAACAGGAGTTCGATAACAATTAATGAAGTAGATCGTTTTTCGGACATTTTTTGCTGCCTATGGCGGGCTATCTTCGTTGAATGCTGGGAGATTTGCAACCAGTGGCAATGTCCGGTTGTGATCTAAATCTGTCCACCCCGTGCGCGACACGCAGCCGCGACGCGCATAGCATCTCAGCGGACCGTCACACCCAACTTGAGCGAGCCAGCATGTGCAAACCTTCACCAACCCCAGACAACGCCCAAAACCCAACGGAGGGTTTGATCCGGTTTGTCGCCCGGTGCACCATGGCGATTGCACTTTGTAGTGTGGGCATTGTGTACGCTCAAGCGGCTATCGACGAGGGGGTGGATACGCGCATCCCACCAGGTGACGACTTTTTCGCGTATGCCAATGGGACCTGGTTGCGCGATACGACTATCCCTGAGGGGAAGGACCGAGTCACGGCGCGCACCGAATTGATTGCGTTGGGGCAACGCCGTGTTGCGCAATTGTTGGAAGCTGCTGCCACGCAACCGGTGGGTTCGTTGGCTCGCAAAGTAGCAGACTTTCGCACAGCCTATTTGAACCAGAACGCCATCCAAGCCGCCGGACTAACACCTGTCAAGGCACTGCTGCGGCGCATAGACCAAGTGCGCAATAAGGCTGCGCTGACTCGATTGCTGGGCAACGAATTACGCGCCGACGTAGACCCACTGAATATGGGCGTCTACAACTCCGCCCATGTATTGGGCCTGTCGGTCGAGACGGGCCTGCATGGCGAAGCGAATAACGTCGCCTTTCTGTTGCAAGGCGGTTTGGGCATGCCGAACCGGGATGACTACCTCAACCCGTTGCCGGAAAAGCAGGCCGTCAGGGATTCCTATCGAGCCTACATCGAGCATGTCTTGGCCCTGGTTGGCGCGGGTCGTCCAGACAGTTTTCGCGCCCGTGCACAGGCTGTATTGGTGCTGGAGACAGCGTTGGCGCAAAGCCACGCGACACCACAAATCTCTTCCGAAGACCGCAATGCCGACAATTTATGGACGCGGGCGGATTTCGCCCAAAAGGCGCCTGGCCTGGACTGGAATGCACTATTTGCGGCAGCAGGACTGGCCCGGCAAAAATCCTTTGTGGCATGGCAACCCGGTGCTTTGCAAGGCTTGGCCGCCTTGGTGGCCGCAAACCCAGAGAACACCTGGGCGGACTATCTGCGTTTTCACGCCGTCGACCGGTATGCCGATGTGTTACCGCATTCCATTGCGGAGGCTGCGTTGGCCTTTCGAAGTGCGCAGGGTGCTGTGCCACCGCCGCGTGAGCAACGCGCGTTGGACGCTACGCAGAAGTCATTGAGAGAGGCGCTTGGACGCTTGTATGTGGAGCGCTTTTTCCCCGCTGCATACAAGGCACGCGTGCAGGGCATTGCCGCGGATGTGATAGCGGCCTTTGGTCATCGCTTGGAAGGTGTCAATTGGATGTCACCGCCCGCCAAGGCTACTGCACGCGAGAAGTTGCGACGGCTCTATTTTGGTTTGGGCTACCCTGAGCAATGGAGCAACTATGCAGACTTGCGCATCAGCCCGCACGATGTGGCTGGCAACCTGCAGCGTGTGGCATTGTGGGATTACCGGCAGGCGCTGGGGCGTCTGGGCCAAGCCGCTGACAATCGCACATGGGCTATGGGCGCACACACGGTGGGTGCCGTGCTGCTGTTTCAGCAAAACGCCTATAACTTTCCAGCGGCGTTGTTGCAAGTGCCAAAATTTGACCCTGCAGCGTCGGACGCCGCCAACTACGGTGCGATTGGCGCCATCATCGGCCACGAAGTAAGCCATTTCATTGATACGCTGGGCATGGAATACGATGCCACAGGTGCATTGCGAAGGTGGTGGACGCCCGACGACACGGCCCAATACCAGCGGGCCACCCAACCCCTGGTGGCGCAGTACGCTGGTTACGCTCCTCTTCCAGGCAAAGCCGTGGATGGCAACGTGACCCTGGTGGAAAACCTGGCTGACCTTGGTGGACTGGTCGCGGCGTTTGATGCCTACCGCGCATCGCCCGGCAGCAAAGGCCTCGGCAAAGAAGCCTTGCGTGCCCAGGACCAGCAGTTTTTCATCGGCTTTGCAAGGAGCTGGCGCAGCAAACTCAGCGATCAAGCATTGCACAAGCAGTTGACCGCTGATAACCACGCGCCAGATAGTTTGCGCATTGCGACAGTTCGCAATGTCGACGCGTGGTACGAAGCGTTCGATGTGGTGCCCGGTCAGCGTCTCTATTTGGAGCCCAACGCGCGCCTTCGCGTTTGGTAGTGCGGTGTTGGTGCCGGTGGGGTGCGTCGCACGAGAATCGATTGTCTGCACCATAAAAAACGGGAGCCCAAGCTCCCGTTGAATTGCATCCGAGGCAGTGCGTTGACTATGCGGTGTGCTTGCGTTGACGGCGACGCGCGATGGCTCCAATGAGGCCCAAACCGGCGAGCATCATGGCGTACGTCTCTGGTTCAGGCACTGCCGTCACCGACGTGATGCCAACCTTTGAACCAAATCCAGCCTCATTGCTCAACACATAGGTTCCATAACGGGTCTGCCCGTTGGAAAAAATCGCTGAAACCGTAGCCCCAACAAATCCGTTTCCGTTGATTCCAACGCAATCTATGCAGCTAAACAGGTCAGTATCCACGCCAAATATGAATTTTTCACCCGACGCGAAGGAATTCGGAGTGAACGAAATGGTCAGTGAAGGCCGGCCATTCTGAAAAGCGTTGGTCGGGAAGATGGCCCCTACGTTGTCGCTCAAACCACTCTGCTGCAGACCCGAACTCGAAAGGCCTGGCGCCGCATTGGTGGTATCAAAAAAACCGCCAATAGGAGTCAGATCCCATGTGAGTGATGTAATAAATTCTCCCGCGGTCGAGTCGTTGTAGAACTGGAACGCATTGTCGGTTCCAAATGTCGATCCGGCAGTAATCTTTCCGCTGGCCGCTGTATTTGCATATCCCGAGGTTGCAGACAATAAGGTGATGGCCGCAGCCGCCACCAGGTGTGTGATTTTCATTTAACTCCCCTAAAAATTAACATCAAAAAAGAGGCGCAATATATTTCGCGCCTGCGCCTTGCGCTGCTAATAAAGTGCAGCTGAAAGACGCTTGTCGTTTTTACATCGGGTGGCAGCGGTGTTCAATAGTCCGTTTAGACTATCCCAGCGCCGACAGGCTGAAGTCCGATTGGTGGGCGAGGATTGATTGGGGGGAATTCTTGGCATGCATTCCCCATGTAAAATCGCGACCCCATCATCCGTTGATGATGCGTTGACTTGGACCCCATCTGCCTATGACGCGAGCCCTTACGCGTACAAACCTTCACAGCTCGCTACTCATTCGCACCCTCGCTGACCTGTCCGTTTTGCAAACGGCCGAGCCCGCGGCTGCCTTTGGAGAAAGACTGGGGCTGTGGATAGGTTTTACGGATGCAATCGCACTGACCAGCGTGCACAATTCCATCGCCGTGGAAGCGGCCGCGTTGCCCGACCAGTCGGGGGACGATGGTCCACTGGATGTAATCTTCGCCAAAATGCGTTCGCAATTGGAAAACACCATAACCAAGAGCCATGCGCCCAACACTGGCAGAACCCGGGCCGAACTGACGTTGCCAAAGTTGGAGGGGCCTTTGGATGATGTGAGGGCCTACGCAACTTTTCGCCGCTACCACCAAGCCCACCAACGCGACATGGAAACCGGCGTGCGCAGTGTGCGGGTCAAGTTGCGCCATGGGGTTGCCAGGGCATCTCCAAGGCTGAGGCAACTGGTGGCACTCGACGCAACATTCGACGGCATTTTGGTTGAGTGCGAAGGCAGATTGTTAGCCACGCTCCCTTCTTTGCTTGAGAAGCGTTTTAACTACTTGCGCAAGGCGTATCAGCAGGCGCTGACGGACACGCAGCGAAGCAACGACAACCCTGATTTGTGGATGAAACCCGGCGCCTGGTTGGCACGCTTTTGCGCAGAGTTGCAAACCGTGCTTCTGGCCGAATTGGACTTTCGCCTGCAGCCCGCCGTAGGCCTGCTGGAAGCATTTCACCACGAGACAACACTACAAGCCGTATGAACAGATATTTCTTTGCTGGCGCCTTTGTACTGGGCGCCATGGCCACCGCGTGGGTCGCCAGCGGATTCTTGGGGTCTGCCAACGTGCTGGCACTGCTGATGACGCTGATCATTGCGGCGGTCTACATGGTTGGCGCTCTTGAATTGCGGCGCTTTCGCCAGGCTACGGACACGCTGGCACAGGCGTTGTTGGCCATTCCGGCGCATATACCCAACTTGGGTGTGTGGCTGGTCCACGTCCACCCCTCACTGCAAAACCCGGTGCGCCTGCGGGTTGAGGGTGAGCGTGTGGGTCTGCCCGGCCCAGCGCTGACGCCCTATCTGGTGGGCTTGCTGGTGATGCTGGGCATGCTGGGCACGTTCCTGGGAATGGTGGTCACGCTCAACGGGGCCGTATTTGCGTTGGAAGGGACTACTGACTTGCAAGCCATACGCTCCGCATTCGCAGCGCCCATCAAGGGCCTGGGCCTGGCGTTTGGTACATCAGTCGCGGGTGTCGCCACATCTGCGATGCTGGGCCTGATGTCGGCCATCAGCCGTCGCGAAAGAATGTCGGCGGCGCAAGGCTTGGACACCGCCATCGCCACCACGTTGCGCGCCTTTTCGCTGACGCACCAACGCCAGGAAACCTACAAGGCGCTGCAATTGCAATCCCAAGCCTTGCCTACCGTTGTCGCCCAGATGCAGGCCATGATGGCGCAGATGGAAAGTATGAGCCGCCAATTAAATGACCGGCTGCTGAGCAACCAGGAAAATTTCCACAGTGGCGTGAAAGGCGTTTATACCGATCTGGCCAATTCTGTCGGCCAGTCTCTGCGCGACAGTCTGTCCCATAGCGCGCAGGCGGTTAGCGCCAGTATCACGCCCGTGTTTGAAAGCACCATGGCAGGCATTGCGCGTGAAGCGAAGACACTGCACGAGCGACTGGTGGACACGACGCAAAACCAGTTGGATGGGCTGTCTACCCGCATTGCCGCTACAGCATCTTCGGCGACAGACGCTTGGACCGATACGCTTGCCAATCAGCAGCGAGCCCATGTGGCCTACGACCGCGAGCGTTTAGAGGCATGGACCGGGTCCCTGCGAGTGATAGCAACCGCACTCAAGAACGAGTGGCAGCAGACCACCGCGGATGCGCAGGCCAGCGCCAGCGCAACGCTGAACAATATTGCCACGTTGACGGCAAGCGCTGAGGACCTGGTTCGCACGCGTATCGCTTCTGAGGCCGATTGGACCCGACAGCACGCCCAACGGATGGACCACGCCGTCGGCACGCTGCGGGCGGAACTCAGCGCGCTGCGTGACGAAGAAGCGGTGCGAGGTAACGCGGCGGTGGAGCGCTTGGGCGATTTGCAAACGGCACTCACAGGACATCTGACGACGTTGGGAGTTGCGCTCGAAGAACCGATTGCCCGGCTCATTGAAACCGCCTCCGAGGCCCCGCGCGCGGCGGCCGAAGTGATAGGGAAATTGCGGCAAGAAGTATCGAGCAGCGCCGCGCGCGACAATGAACTGCTGGAAGAGCGCAGCCGCATCATGGCTACGCTCAGTACGCTGTTGGATGGAATCAACCATGCATCGGTAGAACAGCGCGCCGTCATCGATTCGTTGGTTGCTTCTTCGGCGGTAGCCCTGACCCATGCCGGCGGCCAATTTGCCGAGAAGGTGGACGCTGAGTCGGCCAAGTTGGCCGACATTGCCGCCAACGTCACCAGCAGTGCGGTAGAGGTCTCGGCGCTCAGCGAATCGTTCACCTTTGCGGTCAACGCCTTCAGCGATGCCAACGCCAAGTTGATCGCCAACCTGCAGCGCATTGAAGGCGCCATGGACAAATCCATGGCCCGAAGCGACGAGCAACTGGCCTACTACGTGGCACAGGCGCGCGAGATCATTGACCTCAGCATCCTGTCGCAAAAGGAAGTTTTTGATGAGCTGCGCCAACTGCCCGCCAAGCAAGCGTTGATGGCTCACGAGGCTGCCTGAGCATGGAAGACTATGACGCGGGGGGGGAGCAAACGGCACCGGTCTGGGCCGCTTTTGGCGATTTGATGTCGGGCCTTTTGGGCGCCTTTGTGCTGTTGTTGGTGGGTGTGCTGGTGGTCCAGATGCAGATGGCAACGCATTTGGAAGACGAGGTAAAAAGGCGGCAGGTTGAAGAGCAGCGCCGCATGACCCTGGAAAAGGCCCTGGCCGTTCCATTGGCGTCTGGCCGCATCACATTGACCAATGGGCGCATCGGCATCAGCGGCCGGGTGCTGTTCTCGTTGAACTCCGACCAATTGCAACCCGATGGTCGGCAACTGCTCAGTTCGTTGGTGAAGCCCTTGCAGTCTTATCTGGCCGCGCGCAATGAGATGCTGATGGTGAGCGGATTTACCGACGACAAGTCGGTGCGCAGCAATGGCCAGTTTGCAGACAACTGGGAGCTGTCGGCCCAGCGCGCGTTGACCGTCACGCGTGCATTGATCGAAGAGGGAATGCCATCGGCCATGGTGTTCGCAGCCGCCTTTGGTGCGCAGCAACCGATAGCGACGAACGCCGATGAAAAAGGCCGCGCGCAAAATCGCCGGGTAGAGATGGCGCCCGTACCCCGTGCCAACAACACAACCTCGGCTCCGCAATGAGTGACCAGGGGCGCAGCGCGGTGGTGGAGGAACGGGTGGTGGACGCACGCCTGGACGGTTTGCGCTTGGAAGGCGCGAACCATTTTGACCCCGTGCGATTCCATTACCTCGAAGCGCTGGCACACCGTGCCAGTGGGCACCAGGGAAGCGTCAAACGAATCCTGGACGGAAAGCTGGACTCGGCGGTAGCAGCATTGCGCAAGCGCATGGAACATGCGCAGTGCGATGTGCAAACCACGTTGCCCGTGCCAAAAGTGGCGCCGACGCAGCACGAAGCACTTGGCGACCTGGTGCGCCATCTGGCGCAACATGCACCGCAGAAATCGGCCCACGCGCTGGGGGCATTCAACACACCGCCGCGCACCGAATTGAAGTCTGTGCGCTACTTCAGAAACACCTGGTCCAAGCTCAGCGCCGAGAAGCAGGTCACCCAGGCGTTGGGCAAAGCCCCCAAGAACGCAGGCCCAATCAATTCGCACGTGGTGGCGCTGCGCGCACTGGAGTTGATGCGCGACACCTCGCCCGATTACTTGAACCGCTTCATGTCATACGTGGATACGCTGTTGTGCCTGGACCAAGGCGACAAATTGACCTCGTCCGTCGCAAAAACACCGCGCGTGGTGAAGCCCAAGCCGTAGACGCAGGGCCCGGGACCACGTTTCAACTGGAACCCACACGTCGCATAGCGCTCAATTCAACACTTCGTAAGCCAGTGGGCGCTGCGACGTAGAAGGCATGGTTCAAACGGTTGGTCGGTTTCGGCGCGCCGGAATAAGACCAATAAACCGCCATACATCTTCACTTTCCCATCGCTCAATCGACACAATAATCAGGCAAGACACGAAACAGGGAGAAATCGATGGACGCTGTACACAACAATCTGCTATCACAGGGCGAACTGGCCAAACGATGGGGACGGTCCGAATCGGCCATCAGCCTGGCAACCGCCGTTGGCGCCGGCCCGCGATACGTCAAGATCGACGGGGCCATCAAATACCCGTTCGATGAAATTCAGCGCTACGAGCGGGCCTGTATCTTCTTCGAACCAGCCGATATGGCGTTGCAGACGGTGAATTAGTCGAGCAAGCAATTCAACCATTCCTCCATCGATCCATCGATCCATCGACCCATGGGTCGGTGCATGTGCCTTCTTGGGCGGTTTATTATGGTCATAGCGCTTTTGCTGAGCCATTGAGCCACCTTGGGTTCACACTGACACCATGGATTTTCAAGCCGTACTGAACGAAATTGCAGAAGAGATCACGCCGCTGCTCGGCACGGGCGGGGGGCAAGTGGCCAGCTACATCCCGGCGTTGGCTCGGGTTTCGCCTATGCAATTTGGCATCGCCCTGCGCACCTGCAAGGGCGAAGAAGCCGCCGCTGGCGATAGTGGCAGACCATTCTCCATTCAGAGCATGTCCAAAGTGTTCTCGTTGACGCTGGCGATGCGTGGTTTGGGTGACACGCTGTGGGAGCGTATGGGGCGCGAGCCTTCGGGTAGTCCGTTCAACTCACTGGTGCAGTTGGAGACCGAGCGTGGCATTCCGCGCAACCCGTTTATCAATGCTGGCGCCATCGCAATTGCCGACCGCTTGCTGACGTTGGGCGATGCCAAGAGCGATATGCTGGCCTTGCTGTCCAGTCTGTGTGGCGACACCGTGGTTATAGATGCGGAGGTTGCGCAGTCCGAAGCCGACACGGGTTTTCGCAACGCCGCGTTGGCCAACTTCATGAAGGGATTTGGCACGCTGGACAACTCCGTTGACACTGTGCTGGACGTCTATTTCAACCAATGCGCCATCAGCATGAGTTGTGTGCAGTTGGCGCGCGCAGCAGGCTACTTGTGCCGCGATGGTACGCACCCCTATGGCGGCGCGCAGGTGATCAGCGAAGCGCAGGCCCGGCGTATCAATGCGTTGATGCTGACGTGCGGCACCTACGACGCCGCGGGCGAGTTTGCGTTTCGCATAGGCCTGCCGTGCAAGAGCGGTGTGGGCGGTGGCATTGTGGCGGTGGTTCCTGATACGTTGAGCCTGTGCGTGTGGTCGCCCGTGTTGGACAAGACGGGCAACTCGCAGTTGGGAAGGATGGCCCTGGAGCTGTTTGTCGCCAAGACAGGACTGTCGGTTTTCTAGCGCGCTGCTAGCTACCCGGTTTCGCATCGGCCGGACGTAGTCGGGTCTTCTTGGCAATGCCAGACGGGGCAAACAGAATCGCGAATTCGGCACGATCGGCGCCCGGCTCAACGGCCCTCGCCCGGTACACCCAGACGGCGTAGCCGCTGTCAAACCGGATCTCCGATGCGGGCCCTAATGCGGCCAACGCTTGCGCTTGTGTGGTCTGTCCCACCACGAAGGCGTCCTGTGCGCTCTGCAACGACATCGTTGGGTCGCGCAATGTCGACGCTGTCGCACCCGCACCCAGGCTGCTGCAGGCGACGAGCCACTGGCAACTGGCCAGCGCAACACCCACCAAAAGAAGTCGCTTCGGTTTGCAATCGTTGGGGGTTGTTTTCATTCGCCGTCCATGTATTCAAACAGCACCAAGGTGTCGTCAGGCCAAGTGTTGTCGCCCAAGGGCAAGACATACGTGCGGTCCACCAGCATTTCGCAATCGCAATACGGAAGGTTGGCTTGCATGTCGGTGTCGTCGCTGGCATTGGCATAAAGCTTGTCGATGCTAAGAACGTGGCGCCGCGCGCCGGCAAGCAAGGTCACGCTAAACAAGGGCCGGTCGGCGAAGAAGAGGTACAGCGGCGCTGGCTTGTCGCAATATGCTGGTGTGTCGAAAACTGCGCCAGCCAGTCGACCGATCAAACTGCTGCTGTTGGATATCAGACCTGCCTCCATACCCACCCTGCATTCCAGGCGCAGGTCGCCCAAGCGCCGGGTGTCGGGTGGCAGGCCCGGTGTTCGGATATCGGTGCGCCAGGTCAGGCTCAACGCCCTGCGATTGGGCACGACCTGGGCATCTTCCTGCTGCGCTAGTGCATGGCGCGGCAATGCGAACGTGTGATCTGCAGCGATGGGCAGCACGAAGTCCACGGTGTCACCGACCACGGCCAGTGTGATGGTGTTCATGTCGGTCCCTTGTTTGCGAGGCAGCAGTTTGAAGCGCAGTTCCGCGTTGGGCGACAGGGCGTGTTGCCGTTGAAACAGATCCATGCCCTTGACCATCTTGCGATAAGACTTTTCAACAGGATTGGGATTTGCTTTGGCCGTTACCGTCACAGCGGGCATGTACTCTGCGCGTACGTCCGGCTGCGCCGGTGCGCCACCGCACGTGACCGCGCTTGCCAGCGCGCAGACCATGCGCGCAACGGCGTGCAGGCGGGCTAAGCGGATGTGTGCGGTGGGCATGGTGAAGGTGGGGGCGCGAATGTAGTCGACGATGCGCGTACGGCACGCCCAATGCTGTGCGCTACCGCACCAAGCGCAGACCATTTTTTGCGGAGTGGAGTCGGCAGCGGCCATCCGGCAATGTACAGCGCGGTATCAACCAAAGTGATGCACAGCTGAATAAGGGGGTGATGGCGATTGGGCGCATCGACAGGGTTCGCATTCCGCATTCGCACGCAATGGATTCCAGTGGACTGTTAGAAGTAGACGGTTGGTGCCAGGCCATCGCACCGTGTGGTCTCGCGCTGGAACAGGTGGGGCAGTCTGAATGGGGGGATTGGCGGACCGTCTGCGCGGCCAGGTGATACCAGTTACCATGGCCCGCCGCGATTCCGCGACAACTATTTTGAGGACCTTTCATGACCATCTCCATGTACCAAGCCAGCGTGCCCCGTTTTGTCAACATACTGGGAAACCTGTCCAATATTTTGGACAAAACCCAGGCCCATATCGACGCAAAGAAGCTGAGCGACGCCAGCCTGACGGCCTTCCGTCTGTTTCCCGATATGCTGCCCATGGCTACCCAGGTGCAGATCGCCTGCGACACCGCCAAGGGCGTTGTGGCGCGTCTGGCCGGGGTCGACATCCCCGCGTTTGAAGACAACGAGAAAACGATTGCCGAGTTGAAAGCCCGCGTGGCCAAGACCATTGCTTTCATCCAGACCATCACTGCCGCGCAGATCGACGGTACCGAAGACAAAGATATCGTCACCAAGCGCGGTGAGAAGGAAACCCACTACAAGGGCATGCAGTTTTTGCTGGGCCATGCCATTCCCAACTTCTACTTCCACATCACGACTGCTTACGCCATGTTGCGCCACAACGGGGTGGAGATTGGCAAGCGCGATTTTCTTGGCAATCCTTAAATAGCAAGCTTCTTGCGTTGGGGGGGACACGGAGCAGACCGCTCTGCCGCCCAGCCTCCTATTGGTCTTTCAACTGCTTCTCCAGGTCGTGCAGCACCTGGTAGCACGGCAGCAACTGCGCTACGCTGCTGTTGGGCTCACGGCCCTCGCGGATGGCGGCAAAGAATTCGCGGTCTTGCAGTTCTATGCCGTTCATCGACACTGCCACTTGGCTGACGTCGATCTGTTCGTCTTTGCCGTTGTAGAGATCGTCGTAGCGAGCGATGTAGGTTGCGTTGTCGCCGATGTAGCGGAAGAACGTGCCCAGCGGGCCGTTGTTGTTGAAGCTCAGACTCAACGTGCAGATGGCGCCGTTGGCAGTCTTTAATTGGACGCTCATATCCATCGCGATGCCCAACGTGGGGTGTATCGGCCCTTGCAGTGCATGGGCTTTGACGATGGGGCTGCCGCACTGGTACGCAAACAGGTCCACGGTGTGGGCCGCGTGGTGCCACAGCAGATGGTCGGTCCAACTGCGCGCCTGGCCCAGTGCGTTCATGTTGCTGCGGCGAAAGAAATAGGTTTGCACATCCATCTGCTGGATGTTGAAAGCACCTGCTTTGATCTGGGTCTGGACGTATTGGTGGCTGGGGTTGAAGCGGCGCGTGTGGCCGCACATCGCCACCAGGCCGCTGGTCTTGGCCATGGCTATGACATCCTTTGCGCCTTGCACCGAATCTGCCAATGGAATCTCCACCTGCACGTGTTTGCCCGCCTGCAGGCAGGCGATGGTTTGTGCGGCATGCATTTGCGTGGGCGTGCACAGGATGACGGCGTCGATCTCCTTGATCGCCAGGCTGTCGGTCAGATCGGTGGTGACGTGCGCGATGCCGTATTTGGCGGCTACCTCGCGGGTCTTCTCCAGCTCGCGGCTGACCAGCGATACAACTTCTACACCGTCAATATTTTTGATGCCGTCCAGGTGCTTGATGCCGAAGGCGCCCGCACCGGCCAGCGCGACTTTGATGGTTTTCATTGCAATTTCCTTATCAGTTGAGGACAGAGCTCCGCTTCGCTACGGTCTGTCCCGCAAGTGCTCACGCATTTTCGAGAATCAGGTGGCCGACGGCCGTATTGGAGGCGGGCACATGGTAAAAACGGTACCTAGCCCTCGTGGAATGGGTGTTTGTAGCTACAGATTTAATAGCGTCTGTGGTGACGTAGTCCGTTACATCGTCCATCGCGCCGCGTGCAATCAGCCACATCACCAGCTCAATGCCCTCGCTGCCCGCTTCTCGCACGTAGTCGATATGGGGCATGGTGGCCAAGCCCGCGGGGTCGGCAATCAGCCGGTCCAGGAAGGCGTTGTCAAAGGTCTTGTTGATCAGCCCTGCGCGCGGCCCCTGCAACTGGTGGCTCATGCCGCCAGTGCCCCAGATCTGCACGTTCAGGTCCTTGTCGAAACTGTCCACCGCCCGGCGAATAGCCTTGCCCAGGTTGAAGCAGCGCTGGCCGCTGGGCACCGGGTACTGCACCACATTGACGGCGAACGGAATAACAGGGCAGGGCCAGCGGAAGTCGTCGGCAGGCGGTTGGCCAAACATCAGCGACAGCGGCACCGTCAGGCCATGGTCCACGTCCATCTTGTTGACGATGGTCAGGTCAAAGTCTTGCTGGATGACCGACTGCGCGATGTGCGCGGCCAGCTCCGGGTGACCTTGCACCACCGGCACCGGGCGTGGCCCCCAGCCTTCGTCTGCCGGTGCATACGACGCGGCGCAGCCGATGGCGAAGGTCGGAATCATGTCCAGGCTGAAGGCTGTGGCGTGGTCGTTGTAAACCAGGAAAACCACGTCGGGCAGGTTGTCCTTGATCCATTGCTTGGAGAATTCATAACCCGCAAATACTGGCGCCCAATAGGGCTCGGTGGCCTTACCCAGGTCCAGCGCCGCACCAATGGCGGGCACATGCGAGGTGTAAACGGATGCGGTGATCTTGGCCACGGTCAGGTGCTCTCTATCTGGCCTGCACTACCCTGGGGCTGGCGGTGAGCCTGGGCATCGCCGTCTTCGCCCACGATGCGGTTGCCCTCTATCGAGCGGCCACCACCGACCATCATGGCGCGGTATTCGTCTTCGGTCATGCCAGTCATGCTGCCGGCCATTTGCTGAAAGCTCTTGCCATCGGTGGCGCCAATCTTTGCCAAAAAATATATATTGCCACCGGCTGCAATGCACCGGTTCAGGTCCCGCGCGAGCACGGCCAGCTT
Organism: Rhodoferax sp.; assembly: GCA_025351745.1. Taxonomy (GTDB): domain Bacteria; phylum Pseudomonadota; class Gammaproteobacteria; order Burkholderiales; family Burkholderiaceae_C; genus Allorhodoferax. The sequence continues at coordinate 92,261 of JANXVI010000160.1, read as the reverse complement.
TTGCTCCTCGGTCATGTCCCAGGCGTCCAGGTAAGCACGCTCGTCGGCCTTGAAACGCTCCCGGTTGGTGGCCTGCATCAGCGACATGCAGAACTGGTTCAGGTGGTAGCCCTTGCGCGCCTGATCGGTGTCGAAGATGGTGGTGCCGGGTACGTCCAGATAGGGTTTTTCGAGTGGCATAAATTTCGATGCAAATCTTGGTCTGTCCCGCAAATTATTGGTTCCAATACAGCCGTGTCGGGTTGTCCACCAGCAGCTTGCGTTGCAGCTCCGGTGTGGTGGCGATCTGGGGAATGTAGTCCACCAGCAGGCCATCGTCCGGCATAAGGTCCTTCAGATTCGGGTGCGGCCAGTCGGTGCCCCACAGTACGCGGTCAGGGAAGGTCTCGACCAGGTACTTGGCAAAGGGCACCACATCGGCGTAGGCATGCTGCTCGCCGTGGAGCGCAGGCGGCCCGCTGACGCTGAGCCGCTCAGGGCAGCTCACCTTACTCCAGATATTGGAGTGCTCGCGCAGCATGTTCACAAACAGCGCAAACTCGGGGCCGTCCACCGGCTTGCTGACGTCCGGGCGGCCCATGTGGTCTACGACCACCGTGGTGGCTAAATTGTCAGCTATGGCGGTAAAAAAGTCGTACAGCTCCGGCAAGTCCTGCGCCTCAAAGTACACGACAACATGCCAGCCGAGTGGCGCAATGCGGTTGGCAATCTCCAGCAGCACATCCGGCGGCGTGAAGTCGGCCAAACGCTTGACAAAGTTGAAGCGCGTGCCGCGCACACCAGCCGCGTGCATGGCACGCAGCTCGGCATCGGTCACATCCCGCTTGACGGTGGCCACGCCCCGCGCCTTGTTGTTGGACGCCAGCAGCGCATCGACCAGCGCCCGGTTGTCCGAACCATGGCAGGTGGCCTGCACGATCACGCTTTTGTCGAAGCCCAGGTGGTCACGCAGCGCAAACAACTGCTCCTTGGACGCGTCGCAGGGCGTGTACTTGCGCTCGGGCGCGTAGGGAAATTGCTCGCCGGGACCAAACACGTGGCAGTGCGCGTCCACGCTGCCGGGTGGGAGTCGGAAGCGGGGTTTGCCGGGCCCGGCGTACCAGTCCAGCCAGCCAGGTGTTTTAGTAAATTCCATATGCTTGCAAGATAAGTGCTATAAATTAAATAGCTATAGGGTCAATGTCTACGAGGTCTAGAGGCTGTTTTGTTCAAGGGCGACATGCCGAAAGCCTGGACGGCAAAGCGTTCTGCCTTCGAGCCGGACATCGCCGAGTCTAGTCAACATACCGCAGCCCCGCCTTCTCCAACCCTTCCCGCATCTTGTAATAGTCCAACCCCAACACGCCAGACGCAAAGACGGTCCGCTTGGCCCCTTCATTGGCTTCGCGCGCCTGGGCCGCATCCGCCACTTTCTGCGCCATGTCGGCAGGCACAACAACTACACCGTCAATGTCGGCAATCACCACATCTCCTGGGTTGACCTGCGCACCCGCACAAACGATAGGAATGTTGACCGACCCCAGCGTCGCCTTGATCGTGCCCTTGGCATGGATGGCTTTGCTGAAGACGGGGAAGTTCATCTCGGTGAGGTCCTTCACGTCGCGCACGCCGGCATCAATCACCAAGCCCATAGCGCCGCGGGCCTGAAAGGATGTGGCCAACAAGTCGCCAAAGAATCCATCCTCGTTGTCCGTCGTACAGGCGGCTACCACCACGTCACCGGGCTGTATCTGCTCGGCGGCCACGTGCATCATCCAGTTGTCGCCGGGTTGCAGCAGCACCGTGATTGCGGTGCCGCACACATGGGCGCTGGTGTAGATGGGCCGCATATACGGCTTCATCAGCCCGACACGACCCATGGCCTCGTGGATGGTCGCCACACCAAAGCCCGAGAGCTTGTCGACGGCAGACTTGTCGGCGCGGGTGATGTTGCGGTGGACTATGCCTAGTTGGGTCATGGTTTGTTCTCCGTAAGTGGCACGGCTTTATTGGGGCAAGGTCTGTTTCGCTGCGGTCTAGAACCCGACCCCAAAAAAACCTTATTGGCTTCTGCTGCTCAGTAGGGCGTCCAGGCGCGGGAACACGCGCCTGGCATTGCCCTCGTAGATCTGGTGGCGGTCAACGGCACTCAAAATCTTGGACGCTTCGATATACCGCTTGGTGTCATCGAAATAGTGGCCGGTTTCGGGGTCTATGCCGCGCACGGCGCCAATCATTTCGCTGGCGAACAGCACGTTCTTCACCGGAATAACAGTGTTCAGCAGGTCTATGCCGGGCTGGTGGTAGACGCAGGTGTCGAAGAAGATGTTGTTCAGCAGGTGGTCTTGCAGCAACGGCTTTTTAAGCTCCTGTGCCAGGCCGCGAAAGCGGCCCCAGTGGTACGGCACGGCGCCTCCGCCGTGTGGAATCAAAAACCGTAGCGTCGGGAAATCCTTGAACAGGTCGCTGGTCAGGCACTGCATGAAAGCAGTTGTATCCGCGTTCAAGTAGTGCGCACCGGTGGTGTGGAAGCAAGGGTTGCAACTGGTGGAAACGTGGACCATCGCGGGAATGTCGTACTCCACCATCTTCTCGTAGATGGGGAACCAGGCCTTGTCGCTCAGCGGCGGGGATGTCCAATGGCCGCCGCTGGGGTCAGGGTTCAGGTTGATGCCGACATTGCCGTACTCTTTGACGCATCTCTCCAGTTCGGGGATACAGGTGGCCGGGTCCACCCCAGGGCTCTGCGGCAGCATGGCTACGGGCACAAAATGGTCGGGGAAAAGTTGGCTTACGCGGTAACACAGCTCATTGCAGATGGCAGCCCAGGTGCTGGACACATGGAGGTCTCCAATGTGGTGGGCCATGAAGCTGGCGCGCGGGCTGAACAGCGTGACATCAGTACCGCGCTCTTTCATCAAGCGCAACTGGTTGGACTCAATGCTTTCGCGCAATTCGTCGTCGCTGATCTTCAAATCCGCAACCTTGGGCATGGCGCTGGGGTCCTGGATGCCGACAATCTGCTGGTTGCGCCAGGTCTCCAGCGCTTTGGGAGCGGTCGTGTAGTGGCCGTGACAGTCAATGATCATGGTGGGGATACTCCCTTAGGTGTTTTTGGCCCCTCGCCCTCGTTAAATGGACGTATGCTGCTATCAATTTCATATCAGGCAGGAACCATGCCCTGGCTGCGTTTGGCAGGGGCCGCGTCGGCCGAGGCCATGTAGGCCAGCAGTGCCCGTGCGGCTTCAGTCTGCTTGCAGGCAGTGGTGATGGCCGCAGAAAAGGTGGTGGTGACTTGTATCGCCTGCGGCAAGGGGCCAACGATGGCAATGCCCTCCACATGGATCAGCTCACTCAGTTGCTGAAAGCCCAGCGCTACCGCGCCAGACGCCACCAGGCTACCCACCGATACGCCGGGCGGCGCGATCACGACCCGGTTCCTGATCTGGTCGGAAATACCCCAGCGGTCGAACAATTCAACCAATGCCACGCCGCTGGGACCGGTGGAGTAGCCCAATGTGCTGGCTCCCAGCACGGCTTGGCGCACGGCATCTTCGTCGGCAATATGGGGTGGCGGCGAGCCAGCGCGCACGGCTGCGGCGATGCCGGAGTGCACCAAGTCGACCTTGCTATTGCCACGCAATAATCCTGCGCCGATGAGCTGGTCGATAGCGTCGGTTGCCAGAACGACGACATCGAAAGCCTCACCTGCCTTCACGCGGTGGACCGCATCTACGCCACCTACCGACGTGATGTTGACGCTGTGGCCGGCGCGGTTGGTATAGGCAGCCGATAGGTCGGACAGCAGTTGGCGCGTGGCCATCGACGAAATGATGGCAAGGGGCACCCATGGCGCGGTGGCAGTGCTGCTGGTGTACATGGTTGCCATTTTGGGTCTGCCCCCGCATCTCGGTAAGGCCGGGCAGTTACTAGCAGCTATCCCAGATCGGCATAATTGACGCTAAGCTAGCGAATAGATTTATTTGGTAGGGGCGGCAGGGCCGTGAATTTCTGCTGCTGCGGTTGGTTCCGCCAATTTTTAATACGACCCATGGACCTCAAGCAACTTGAATACTTCGTGCGCGTTGCCGAGATGGGTAGCTTCACCCGTGCCGCCCTGGCACTCGATGTGGCGCAACCCGCGCTGAGCCGGCAGGTGCGACTGCTGGAGGTGGAGCTGCGGCAAAATCTGCTAACGCGCAATGGCCGCGGGGCCGTCCCCACCGAGGCCGGCAAGCTGCTACTGGCCCATGGACGTGGCATCCTGCACCAGGTGGAGCGCGCCAAGGAGGAGCTGGGCCGCGTGCGCGGCGCGCTGGCCGGGCGCGTGGCTGTGGGCATGCCACCCAGTTTGGCGCGCCTGTTGACCGTGCCGCTCACCCGCGCGTTCCGCCAGCAAATGCCGGATGCCACTATTTCCATTTGTGAAGGCCTGTCGGTGGCCCTGCAGGAGTCGCTGGTCAATGGCCGTCTGGATATCGCCGTGCTGCACAACGCCCAGGCCAGCCCTGAAATCGACACCACCCCACTGCAGGACGAAGACCTGTTTCTGGTGCAACTGCGCCCACCTGGTTTGCACGACCACCCTATGCCCGGGCCTATCGCATTGCGGGATGTGGCCTCGCTGCCCTTGGTCATTCCCAGCCGGCCCAATGCGATCCGCATGCAGGTGGAATCTGAGATGGCCAATATCGGTTGCCGCCCCCAGATAGCGCTGGAGATTGACGGTGTGTCGGCGATTCTGGATTTGGTGGCCGATGGTGCGGGCAGCGCCGTGCTGTCGCGCCATGCGGTGGCCAACTCCGTGCGTCCCTCGGTGTATACGTTGCGGGCCATTGACGAGCCCCCGTTGCGCACCAAGGTATCGCTGGCCACCAGCTCCCTGCGGCCCAGCACCCTGACCCAGCGGGCCACGCTGCAACTCATACTTCAGACGGCGGAGTTGGTGTTGCGTCCAGACAAAACCGCATGATTTTGTTGCGTCTATGTCTGCTAGCGAACGGAGCCTGAAAGCCAGATTTTCTACGATGGACGAAAGAGCTGATTACCACCCCAAGGTGTCCGACCTCTCATCCTTCCAACGAAAGTCCAGCATGAACGCAAACCAGATCAACGGTACGATCAAATCCCTTGTCGGTAAGGTGCAAGAGCAAGCGGGTGACCTGTTGGGTAACAGAAGGCAGGCATTGCGCGGGTTGCAACGCCAAGTTCTCGGTGCCGCCGAGAAGCGACTGGGTGACCACCAGCAGTCCGCTCGCCGTGCGGTCTGCAACATTAGAAGCTTGCATCTGTAACGCCTGCTGTAGTATTGGTTCATATGAACGACTTCGATGATGCGCGACAGCACCCCAACACTGAATCAGACCCGTCTAGTGCGGTAGCGCAAGTAGACGACGTGCCGCGTGTGCTGCTGCACATGCCGGTGAATGTGCGCAGCATTTCGCTGGTATTGTTAGCCACATTGGCCAGTATTTTCATGTTGCGCTGGGCGTCGGATGTGTTTATTCCGGTGTTGGTGGGTCTGCTGTTTAGCTATGCGTTATCGCCGATCGTCAACTGGATGCAGGCAAAGCGCATTCCCCGTGCTGTCAGCGCCGCACTGCTCATTCTCGGCATTGCAACCGGTTTGGGCGCCACGGCATATTCCCTGAGTGACGATGCCAACAAGCTGGTCGAATTACTGCCCGCTGCCGCCCGCAAGCTGCACGACTCGGTGCGTACGCCCCAGGGCAAGCCGGATAGTGCATTGACCACGGTGCAAAAGGCTGCAGCCCAACTCGAACAAGTTGCAGAAGAGTCCACCCAAGCAACACCCGTCACCCGCGGGGTGCAACGGGTGCAGGTAGTCAAGCCAAAGTTTGATATCAAGGACCATTTGTGGAGCGGCACCATGGGCTTGCTCGCCAGCCTCGGCCAGATCGGCATGGTCGCTTTGATTACTTTCTTCTTACTGGCATCGGGCGACCAGTTCAGACGCAAACTGGTCAAACTCGCCGGTCCGACTTTGAGCAAAAAGAAAGTGACATTACAGGCACTGAACCAGATCCATGACCAGATTCAACGCTATTTGTTGGTGCAGCTCTTTACCAGCGTTTTGGTAGGCGTTGCCACATGGCTCGCATTCCTGGCCTTAGGAATGGAAAACGCAGCAGTATGGGGCATTGCGGCCGGCGTGCTGGACCTTGTGCCCTACGTCGGCAGCGTGACCATAGCAATGGGTTCGGCCATGGTAGGTTTCCTGCAATTCGGTACGATCGAGATGGCGCTGTTGGTGAGCGGTGTCTCTTTGATCATTCACGCCATCGAAGCTTTCCTGCTGACCCCATGGCTCACCAGCCGCGCCAGCAAAATGAACCCTTTGGCCATCTTTATTGGCGTGCTGGCTTGGGGGTGGTTGTGGGGTATATGGGGCCTGTTGCTGGGCGTTCCAATCCTGGTCGCCATCAAGGTTGTCTGCGACTGCGTTGAGGACTTCAAGTCGATCGGCGAATTGCTGGGTGACTGACCGAGGGCCGTTGCAGCAAGCGCCACACCCGGCGCTTGGCTGACTCTAGTTGAGGCGCATCGCGCCGGCACCAAATATTCCAATGAGGCCAATTACTATCAAATAGATAGCCACAATGAAATTCAACAGCCGGGGCATGATGAGGATCAATATGCCGGCAAGCAGCGAAATCAGTGGTGTAAGGCCAAGGTGAAGATTCATAAATTTTTTCCCATACTTGCCAGGCACCAAGCGGCCCAGATCTACATATATTGAACCACACACGTAGCGCAGTCTGTGCGCAGGCATACAAAGATATCTCCTTTTACCAGGGACCGTTGTTGATTGTCACCTCTGCGCACACCTGTAGGTGCTCCAGCGAACAGAGGGAAGTGCGCAAGCCACTTATTCTGCATGTGTGGCGATCGGGCTTCTGTCCCGGCTTCCCGCGATGCATTTTTTGACATTTATACAATTTAGGAGATCGATATGAGCTTAGGAACCATTTTGCTGATTGTGCTGGTGCTGGTCCTGATTGGCGTCTTTCCTTCGTGGCCCCATAGCCGCGGCTGGGGCTGGGGACCGAGTGGTGGACTGGGTCTCATCGTGTTGATTCTTCTGGTCCTGCTGGTGATGGGCCGCATTTGACGGCATAGTGAAAGTAAAAAAAAGGGGCAGTGCCATATGGCACTGCCCCTTTTTTGCGAGACCTTACAGGCTAGCTATCACTGCGAGTTGCGGGGACAGCCGAGCATCCGTGTCAGGCCAACCAGAACCGCACCCGTCGCCACAGCGATCAGCACCGACTTGACTGGCTGGTCACGGATATAGGCGACGGTCTTGTCTGTTGCTTGGTTGGCGCCGGCCTTCATTTGTTTGCGTGCCGATTGCAAGGAACTCGACACGCCATCCATGGCCTGGGTCGCCAGGCGCTGGGTGCTTTGGATCGCATCACCGGCAGTATGGGTCGCATGGTCGATGAAGCTGTTGGATGCGTCAGTAAAGTTGTTGGACATGGGGTTCTCCAGAGTTGTTTAAAAGCTAAGTTGCATTACTTGCCGAAGCGTGCCTTGGCCTGGGCCATGCAGTTGTCTTTGGCGGCGCCAGCCATTGCGTCGCATTTTTCTTTCTCGACTTTGTACTGTGCATCGGCCTTGTCGACGGCTGCTTCATTGCGGGCATCGCTGGCTTTTTCGCTGGCCTTGGTGGCGGCCTTATTGGTTGTGGCGCGCATGTCCGCATTGGCATCTTTTGTCTTCATCATCGCCTTGGCATCGGCCTTGGAGGCAATGTCGGCTGCCTTGGCTTCCTTGATGCAGACATCTTTGGCATTGCCAGTTTGATCCTGGCACTTTTGTTTGGCCAGGTCATAGGTGGCTTCCGCTTTGGCGTCGCTGGCTTTGCGTTGGGTCTTGGGAGATGGCTCGTTGCTAGCATCGAGGTTTGCCAAGGCCATTTTTTTGTTGCCCTTGGCTTCTGTCACGCAAAGCTTCTTGGGGTTGCCCGACATGGTGTCGCACGGTACCAGAGCGGCCTTGTATTCGGATGCAATCTTTTCCTTGGCGCTCTTAAATTCGGCCTTGGACATGGTGTCAGCGTGGGCCGCTACACCAAAAGACAGAAACAGAGCGATAACAGCGTAGTTCAGAGTGTTGGATTTCATGGGTTTTCCTTGATTAAATGGTTCAAATGGATGGATAAGGATTAACGTTCACCGGTCACAACCACATCCACGCGACGGTCAGGCTGCAGGCAGGCAATCAGGCTCGGCGTGGGCTTGTTGCCCTTGCAGTCACCTGGCTTAGTCACAGGATTGGTTTCGCCGCGTCCCTTGGCGGAGATCTTGCTGGCATCGATGCCACCGTTCGATACAAGGTAGGCCTTGACCGCGTCCGCACGTTCCTGCGACAGTTTTTGGTTGTAGGCATCGGAGCCGATACGGTCGGTGTTGCCTTCAACAGAGATATTGCTGAATCGGGTACCCTGCAGGTTGCGGGAAAATGCGTCAAGCGCAGTGCGTCCCTCGGGGCGCACCTGAGCCTTGTTGAAAGTGAACAACGAATCGGCCGAGAACTGCACTTTACGCGGCATGGCCACAGGAGCAGGTGGGGGAGTCGGTGCGGGCGGAGGCGGCGCCATGACCCGCTCGGGGGCTGGTGGTGGTGTGGGTGCTACGTAGACGGCTGGCATCGGTGCTGCCACCGGTGTAGCTGCACGGCGTCCGATGGGGAACACCAGCGACATAGAGTAGTAATTGACATCGCCATTGCTACCAATACCGTCCTTGACGCGGAAGCGCTCGGCTTCTGCCCGCACAAAGATGGAAGGCGTCAATTCGTACTGAAGTCCCAAGCCCACTTTGACATTGGTGTCGCGTTGGCTATTGTCTTTGGACGCTGAGGCTGGCAATCCTGGTCCGCCGAACGCATCGCGGGTGTTTGCGTACTGTGCGCCAACGCGTGCCAATGCTGACCATTTTTCGCTCAAGGGCATGGTGCCCACCAAGTCCAGATTGATACCTTCTGTTTCATAGCGGCCATTCAGCGCGCCGCCGGGAAGGGATGTAATGTAGGTGAACTTGCCGAGGTTGAAATAGCCCAGTTCCAAGCCGATATTCCTGTTGAACTGGTAGCCGCCAAACACCTTGTAACCGGTGTCTTGGCGTTCGCTGGTAAACGAGCCCGGGCTGTTCGATGTGCGCAACAGGCTGTTGGTGGTCTGCCGGTCATCAATCTGAGATTGCGATTGACCCACACCGAGACCCCAATAGTAGTACTTGCTGTCTTGCGCCAGCGCCGATGTTGCCAAGACTGAGCCCAGCCCTGCAAGTCCCACCCAATACAGTGGTTTAAAGTTTTTCATGTCGTTCTTTCGTGGTTTAGAAGTCTGTGTGTCAGTGAGTACCTTGCGTACACCCTGCATGTTCTGTGTACGCAAACTTTCGGTCCGTGCGCCAATACACATAAAAGCGGATCGATTGCCAACAACTAAATGGGCGTTGCTCATCTGCCACCAACTGTTTCGGTGTGAGATTACGTGCGGCAGCACACAGACACCGTGTTTCACTCGATGTACAACCTTTCAGTCGCAAGCGCTTGTGCGGATGTCGACGCTCTTTATCAAGAAAGCCAAAAATGAAATTAACGAAATCCTGGTTATCAGTGGCATGCATCGTCGGCATCATGACCCTCGGCGCGTGCACGAGCAGCTTGAAGGCGCCGGCCACTGCAGACGTCGCCGTCTCGCAAGCCGCAATCGACAATGCCAATAGCGCAGACGGCACCGAATTTGCGCCCGTAGACATGCGCGCTGCGCGCGCCAAGCTGGTCTTGGCCAAGCAAGCGCTCGCGGCCAAAGATTACAAAGCCGCCACCGACTATGCCAACCAGGCCCAGGCCGATGCCAAGCTTGCACAAGCCAAGGCTGGTTCTGCCAAAGCCCAAGCCGTGTCCGCAACGCTGCAAGAAGACATTCGCGTCCTGCGGGTGGAACTCGACCGCGCCGCAACCCAATAATTTCCAGTTCAGGTGATCACCATGATTAACAAAAAAAACCGTCTCCATATCCTGCTGGCCAGTACCGTGATACTCATCAGCGCTTGCGCCAGTGGCCCCAAATCAACCAGTTTGCTGGATCAGGTGCACGCCGATTACACGCAAGCCCAGAGCAACCCCAAGGTTGCTACCTACGCAGCGCTGGAAATGCAATTGGCAGCCGAAGCATTGGCCAAAGCCGACGCAGCGGCCAAGGCCCGCGAGAGCAATGAGACCGTGGACAAGCTCGCCTATTTGACCAAACAAAAGATCGCGTTGGCCACTGAAGTGGCCAACAGAAAATCCTCTGAAGCAGACATCGCAGGTTCGGCCGCCGTTCGCGACCAGGTCCGTTTGGACCAACGCACGCAGGAAGCCAACCAGGCTCGCATGAAGGCTGAAGATGCAGAGCGGTCGGCGCAGGCGGCACGCAATGCGGCGGCCATGGCAACGCAGCAAAAGAATCTAGCCCAAGCCAGTGAGTCTGAAGCACAGCGCCTTGCAGCCGAAGCCAATGCGCGCAACCAGCAGCTTGAAGCACAGTTGGCGGATTTGGCGGCCAAGAAGACCGAGCGCGGTCTGGTCATCACCTTGGGCGATGTGCTGTTTTCCGTTGACCAGGCCAAGCTCAATGCCGATGGTCTGCGCATGGTCCAGCGACTGGCTACCGTACTGCAGCAAAATCCAAAGCGCGCAGTGTTGATCGAAGGCTTTACCGACAGCACTGGCAGCAGTCAGCACAACCAGGAGTTGTCTGAGAGGCGAGCCGTGGCTGTGCGTGATGCACTGCTGGATCTGGGCTCACCGAGCGCGCAAATCGCTGTCCGTGGCTATGGTGCTTCTTTTCCCACAGCACCCAACGATACGGCTCTCAATCGCCAGTTGAATCGCCGTGTGGAAATTGTTTTGTCAGATGACCGCGGCGTGATCACGCCCCGTTAAAGCGCTGCGCCTCCTGGTAGCCCCATGGATGGGGCTACTCAGGCAGCGCATTTCTGCGCACGGGACCTATGTTGGATACCGTACAGATTTTTAAGGCCCCAACGTTAATACTCGAACCATTATTTAGAGTGCATGGAGGCTCCAATGAAAATCAATACAGGTACGGCTCGTTTCTGGAGCACTGCGTCCTTCGGCGGCAATACAGACATCCCCCCCCTTGAACTGCTGTCTTTGGGTGACCATTTAGGCATGTGCAAGAGTGCCCAGGGCCCTTTTTTTGTATTGCATTGCATGGCTGAGGCAGCGCAAGGTTTTGTCGCCTCGCATTTGGTCACGACCATGGTGGGCGTAGCATTGTTGATAGGTATAGCAGCGCTGGCGTTGTAAGCCATGGCGCAATCTGCCCTGGCCAGGCTATTGCCCAGCGCAGCGGCTGCATTGTGCGAGATCCTAGACCCATCGCGGGGGGCGGTGCAGCCCCCCATTCGTTCCGAGATATTTGGTGCGCAGCGGTTCAAACAACACGGTCAAAGCCTTGGAGCTACCCACAGGGCGGTACAAGTCTCCAGCTATGCTGCCACGTTTTTTCCTCGGCTTAAAAGCAACATTAAAGTCTTGCGCGAAGCACACCACTACATTGGTGTGCAGGCCAGCACCGGGTATGACATCAGCCCGGCCGCCGAATGGTTGCTGGACAACTTCCACACGATAGAGGCACAGCTTAAAGAAATACACGACGGATTGCCGCGCAGCTATTTCAGAACCCTGCCCATTCTGCAGGACGAACCCTTGGCGGGGCTGCCACGTATTTATGGTGTCGCTTGGGCGTTTGTGGCGCACACCGACGGTGCCTTTGACGAAGGGCTGCTAGCACACTATTTAATGGCCTATCAGGAGGTCCGGGAACTCAGGCTGAGCGAGGCGTGGGCGTTACCGACCACGCTACGCGTAGTCCTTATCGAAAACCTTCGGCGGTTGGCCGAGCGAGTAGCAACCAACAAGGCAGCACGAGAGGTTGCCAATCTGTGCTTTGACCGCGTTGAGACGTACGACGCGAACACATTGGACCAACTGCTTGCTCTGCTGACCATACGCGGTGTGAGGCGGGTTTTTCTGACCCAGATGGCACAACGCCTGCAAGACCGCCGTACGGCGGGCGAAGACGCCGGGCAGGCGCTGATACAAGCGTGGTTGCGTGAAGTGCTTCCCGATGTAGGTGCTGCGCAAATTCAGCAAAGAGCCGACCAGGCGCAAGAAAATGTAAGCGTCAGCAATGCGGTGATGTCCTTGCGCGCTATAGGCGATGCGGATTGGTCGGGCATCATTTCACGCACCAGCGCACTGATGCAAATGATGTTGACTTCCAGTCTCTTTTCCGCCGAGGACGATGCAACGCGCGACCAAACCTTACATGCCATCGAGCGGCTGGCACGACGCAGCGGCCTGAGCGAGGTGTCGGTGGCCCAAGCGTTGCTAAAGCTGATGCACCCTAAGGCCGGCTCGGACGGCGGTATGACCGAGGTTGCCCACTATTGGCTGCGCGGTGCGGGTCAATCCGCTTTGATGCAAGCTATCGGTTTGCCAGACAGGGCGAGCTTCTTTTGGCAGAACTGTGTTCGTCGCGTGGCCCTGCCGGCCTACCTGATAGTTATGGCAGGTGCCCTGTGCGCGCTGGTTTGGTGGCTGTTGCACCATGGGTTGAAGACCTCCAGCGCAACAGACCATGCGTGGTTGTGGGCAGTCAGCATGCTGGCGATGCTGTTCCCGGCATCCGAGGCGGTGGTGGCGGTGTTCAATCGCATGATCAGCGAATCTGCCCACCCGCACCATTTGCCACGCCTGGCTTGGGTCAACGGTGTCCCGCCGGAGCATCGGGTGCTGGTGGTAATCCCCGGCATGCTGACTGCCGCCGCGTCCATCCATGATCTGGTGCACCATCTGGAGTTGCATTACCTTGCCAATCCTGAACAGGAGGCTCAGTTTGCGCTGTTGACGGATTGGGCCGATGCCGATACTGCAAAGTTGGCCAGCGACGGTGCGCTGCTGGCGCTGGCGCAGCACCAGATCGAAGCGCTGAATCTTCGCCATCCACGACCCCAGGCCGAAGCCGGTGTCGACGTCAATCCGCGTTTCATTCTGCTACATCGCGATCGCACTTTTAGCGAGACCGAACAACAGTGGCTGGGTTGGGAACGCAAGCGGGGCAAACTGGAGCAGTTGGTCGAGACGCTGGCCATCGGTGCCAACACCGTCTTTCTGGATCTGGGACAAGCCTCGCGGCTGGCTAGCAATATCCAGTACATAGTGACGCTGGACAGCGATACCTTGTTGCCTCCCGGACGCCTGCGCGAGCTGGTCAGTGTGGCGGCTCACCCGCACAACCTGCCACGGCTGGACACTGATGGACGCAAGGTCGTCAGTGGCTACGGCATCCTTCAACCGCGTATCGTGACCCCGTTGCCGAGTGCCGGGCACATGACGCCCTATCACTGGTTGTTTGCTGGTCAATGTGGTATTGATCCCTACAGCGCGACCAGCTCCGAGGTCTACCAGGACATTTTTGCCGAGGGCACGTTCTCCGGCAAAGGGTTGCTGCATGTGCAGACGATGCATGCTGTGCTTTCAGGTCGCTTGCCGGAGGGCCAAATACTGAGCCATGACTTGCTGGAAGGATCGATTACGCGCTGTGCTGCTGTGACCGATATTTCAGTTATTGAGGACGCACCGTTCCACGCAGATGTGGCCAGCGCGCGCGTGCACCGGTGGACGCGTGGCGACTGGCAGTTGCTGCCCATTTTGCTGGCATCTGTCGCAAAACCACGGCAGTACGGAATAGGCGCCGTTAATTTGTGGAAGATGTTGGACAACTTGCGCCGCTCGCTGGTCGCTCCTCTGTCACTGGTCTTGTTGTTGGCGGCATTGGCGGGTGGCGCAGTGCCCCCGTCGACCGCATGCATTTTGGTGTTTGTGGCGTTTTCTGCCGGACCCCTGATGGGCGCATTGGCGGGATTTTCTCCACGGCAGGTTGACTTCGCAAAACGGCGATTTTTTGCCAAAGCAGCCATCGATTTGGCGCGCGCACTGTTGGGTGGCGTCTGGCATGTTGCACAACTGTTGCAGCAGTCGATGCTGGCGGGAGACGCCATAGCGCGCGCGCTGTTCCGGACATTTATCAGCCGCCGCCAACTGCTGCAGTGGACGACCGCTGCCGTTTCACAAGCCAAGGCCAGAACCTCGCTGGCGGCCATTCTGCGCCTGCACTGGGTAGAGCCCATTATCGCCATGGCCCTGCTCGCAGGGCTGCTGTTGGCGGATACTGCGCACCCAGCATTCGCCGTAGCGCTCTGCGCCTTGTGGGCGGGAGCGCCAGTCTGGACATGGTGGGCCAGTCGGCCGCGCCCGCCCGCGACGGATGCGATGCTATCCGAACAGGACGCAAACTACCTTGAGGGCATTTCACGCGACACGTGGCGGCTCTTTGAGCGCTGTGTCGGGGCACAAGACAACCACTTGCCACCCGATAACCTGCAGCTCGTTCCGCACGATATCGTGGCGCACCGGACATCACCCACCAATATTGGCTTGTACTTGTTGAGCGTTGCCTGCGCCCGCCAGTTTGGCTGGATTGGTACGCAAGACATGCTGGCGCGCCTGGACGCTACGCTGGCAACCTTGTTGAAGCTGGAGCGCTACCGCGGCCATTTCCTGAACTGGTACGACACGCAAAGTTGTGAACCGTTGCTGCCAATGTATGTGTCTACGGTGGACAGCGGCAATCTCACCGGCCATTTGCTGGCCGCAGCCCAGGCCTGTTTGGAGTTGGCACAAGCGCCCCTGGACAACGCGGCCGGGTTGCGAGCCATTGCCAAGTCGCGGGCGCGCATGGCGCCGCTGCTGGCCCAGCGGCCCCAGTTGCCGCCTGCCCAGCGCGAGGCATTGCGCTGGATGTTGGCAGACCACCGGGCCACGTTGCATTCTGTCGCCCTCGACCAGGAGGCCGTTGCGCCACAGGCGGCGCAACGGCTACGCGAACTCGCACGTGTTTATGCTGATCTGGCGTGGCAGGCAGATTTCACATTTTTGTACCACCCCAAGCGCCGACTCTTTCACATTGGCTACCGGGTGGCGGAGCACCAACGCGACGCTGCTTTCTACGACCTGCTGGCATCAGAGTCGCGCCTCACCAGCCTACTGGCCATCGCAAAGGGCGACGTACCCGTGCGCCACTGGGCCTCGCTGGGGCGCCCTTTCTTCGCCGTCGGCACCAGTGTCGGATTGCGCTCCTGGACCGGCTCGATGTTCGAATACCTGATGCCGACCCTGGTGCTGGCCGAGCCGCGCGGTAGCGTCCTGCAGGCAGCGTGTCAAGCAGCACTGCAAGAACAAATCCAGTACACCCGTGCGCAGGCGCTGCCCTGGGGCATATCGGAATCGGCCTACGCTGCCAGCGACCACACACTTGCCTACCAATACGCACCGCAAGGTGTGCCACGGCTAGCGCTGCGCCGCACGCCGCCTGACGAACTGGTCATTGCCCCGTATGCCACGGCACTGGCGGCATTGATTGCCCCGGGTTGCGCAGCCGACAACTTCAGGGTGCTGGAAGGGCTGGGTGCGCGCGGTCGCTATGGTTTCATCGACGCACTGGACTACACGCCGTCGCGCCGTGTGGACGGCAGGTCCTTCTCCGTGGTTGACACGGTCATGGCCCACCACCAGGGCATGAGCATCGTCGCCTTGGCACACGCATTGCTGGATGGGCCGGCGCAACGCTGGGGCATGGCCAACGCTTCGGTTGAGTCGGTAGCCTCGTTGTTGCATGAACCCTTGCCACGCGCCGTGTCCTTGTTGCACGCGCCGCCTGAAGCGTCCGGGCCGATGGCGCAACAACGCCGTCGGGTTCCGAGTCTGTTGCGCGAGGTTTTACCGGGCACCGAGGCGGTGGAGCCTACGCACCTGCTCTCCAATGGTCGCTACAGCGTGGCCCTTCGGGCCAACGGCGCGGGCTGGAGCCGCTGGGGCCAGACGGGCGTTACGCGCCAGCGTGACGATGCACTCCGCGACGACCGTGGCAGCTTCGTGTACCTGCGTTGGGACCGCCAGCGCGATCCCGTGTCAGTGACGCAGCACCCCGCGCGCGACCCCAATGCACGCTACCGCAGCGTTTTCCATGCCGACCGTGTGTGCTTTGACACCACATGGCCCGAAATGCACGCGCAAACAACCGTATGGGTCAGCCCGGAAGATGACATTGAGTTCCGTATGGTTGAGTTGCACAATGACAGCGACAAGGACCTAACTCTGGAAGTGATCTCCGCATTCGAGCCTACCTTGGCAGACCGCCTGGCCGACGAAGCCCACCCTGCGTTCACAAACCTCTTTGTGCGTGCCCAGTGGCTGGTCACGCACCAGTCCTTGCTGTTTGAGCGCAAGCCGCGCCTGCCCACCGAGCAAAGCCTGCAATTAGCGCACTTTTTAACCACCACTGACTCCCGCATACAAAGCGTGTCGATGCAGACGGACAGGCAACGCTGGTTAGGCCGCAACCACAGCATCGCCAATCCACTGGCATCGTTTGACCCTTTGCCAGAAACGACCAGTGAGACGAGCAAAGTTCTAGTGACGGGCCTCGACCCCATATGCGCATTAGCGGTGCAGGTCCGCATTCCGCCCGGAGCGCGCATCCATCTCACATTCGCGACCGCCGTGTCGGAAAACGGTGCGACCTTGCGCGCCGTGATTGACAAATACCGCCAGACCAACAACGTCAAGCGCGCGTCTCTGATGTCGGCCACGCTGATGGGCATACGTTTGCGCGGACTGCGCGTCAGTGCCGAGAATTTTGCGGCCATGCAGACACTGACTACTGCACTGGTGCTTACATTGACCCGCCCCTACAAGCGCCTGCCCGCTGCCGCCAGTATGAAACCGGGTGTCTGTGACCGGCGCCTGTTGTGGCGGTTCGGCGTCTCGGGCGACCGGCCACTGATCCTGGTGTCGGCTGGTGTATTGGAGGGCCTGGGTTTGCTGCGAGTCATGGCGCAGGCGCTGAACCTGTGGGCCTGGGGCGGCATTGCATGCGATCTGGTGGTGATTAATTCCGAGCCCGCGTCGTACGACATGGCTTTGCAGCGCGAAATTGCGGCGCTGCGTGACCGCCATTTGTTTGACACGGGCGCGCCATCGCGGCCCGCTATTAACTGTTTTGTACTCTTGCGTGCCAATGAAGTGACCGCAGACGAACTCAGCACGCTCAAGGCGCATGCGCGGGTGCGGCTCCATGCCGACGGACGCCCCCTGGTACACCACGTGCGGGAATGGGCTGCCCTGCATGAGCAGGCCTTGGCCGAGCGCCAGGCGACGTCGGGTGTGGGCCTGTTGGCAAGTGCCCGAATGGGCCTCACGGTGACTGCTCCCAAAGGTAGTTTTCTACCGGAGTCCGGAGAATTTGCTTTCAATGTTGGCACCGGTGTGCGGCCTTTGAAGCCCTGGATCAATGTGTTGTCCAACCCGCACTTTGGCGCGCAGTTGTCAGAGGCTGGTAGCGGCTTCAGCTGGGCGCTCAATAGCCGATTAAACCAGTTGACCGCTTGGTCCAACGACGCGGTAGCAGACCCGCCCTCCGAATGGTTATTGCTGCAAGACACCAAGACCATGAAGGTCTGGAGCCTGACGCCCAATGCATGGGGGGCGGACGGAAGCAAATACCAGGTACGCCATGGCCAAGGCTATAGTGTTATCAGCCACAGCAACGAAAGTCTCGACATCAGCGCAAACTGGTGTGTAGACCCTCAAACATCGGTCAAGCAGATTACGGTCACGGTCACCAATAACGGCTCCAAGCCCGTGCACTTGCGCGTCATCGCCATGGCGGAATGGATGATGGGCG
Source organism: Rhodoferax sp. (assembly GCA_025351745.1). Taxonomy (GTDB): domain Bacteria; phylum Pseudomonadota; class Gammaproteobacteria; order Burkholderiales; family Burkholderiaceae_C; genus Allorhodoferax. The sequence goes on along the minus strand of JANXVI010000160.1, from coordinate 74,434 downwards.
GGAACCGCGCAGACCGCGCCACGGTGCAGACAGATTTCTGCCGACAACGCATGAAAGATGGCAGCCTCTCGGTTTTGTTGTGCACGCAGCGCGAGCGCTCGGCAGGCTTTGGGGAGGGCACCGCATTCTTGAGCGTTGCAGCGGATGCCGACGGTGAGGATGACTGGACGTGCGACCGGCGCGAGTGCTTTGGCGCACGTGGCCACTTCGAGCTACCCGACCAATTCAGCCGCCGCAGCGGCATGGGCCTGGACCCTTGTGCGGCCCTCGCGTCGCGCATGGGTGTTAGTGCCGGTGCGACTGGCGAACGGGTCTTCCTGCTGGGTTATGCCCAGAGCGCCGATGCCGCGCTGGTGCTGGCAACCACGGCCGCCGAGCAGTCGGCCGCGCAGCGCCTTCAGACGGTCCGCGACATGTGGGACCAGCTATTGGGCGCTACCACGGTCCAGACGCCCGACCCCTTGTTTGATGCCATGGTTAACCGCTGGTTGTTGTACCAAACGGTGACCTGCCGCCTGTGGGCCAAGGCAGGCTTCTACCAAGCGGGCGGCGCAACCGGCTTTCGCGACCAGTTGCAGGATGCCATGGCATTGGCCTGGGCGGCGCCGCACATGCTACGGGACCAGATCGTGCTGTGCGCATCGCGCCAGTTTGAGCAAGGCGATGTGCAGCACTGGTGGCACGCGCCACAGGGCGCTGGGGTACGCACCCATTTCTCGGACGATTTATTGTGGTTGCCTTATGCTTGCACGCGCTATGTCAATGCGACCGCAGACTTGGCGCTGCTGGATCAGCAGGTGCCATTTCTGGAGGGAGCCGCCATTCCGCAAGGCGCCGAAGATGCCTACTACACCCCTGGCATCAGCCCGCATTCTGCTTCGGTCTACGACCACGCCGCACGCGCCATTGACCACAGCCTGCGGGTGGGAGTGCATGGCTTGCCCTTGATGGGCAGTGGCGACTGGAACGATGGCATGAACCGTGTCGGCATCGAAGGGCGCGGAGAATCCGTGTGGCTGGCCTGGTTCTTGTGCCGACTCGTGACCGACTTCGTACCCCTGGCCCGGGAACGTGGCGAAGTGGCGCGCGTACAGGCGTGGGAAGAAGCTATCAAGGGTTGGAAGACTGCACTGCAAGGTCCGGCGTGGGACGGGCGTTGGTTCAAGCGCGCTTTCTTTGACGACGGCCAGCCGCTGGGCGCCAGCGCCAATGCCGAGGCCCGCATCGACCTGATCGCGCAGGCGTGGTCTGTGCTCTCGCAGGCGGCGCCGGTTGGCATGCAAAGCATGGCGCTCACCGCCATGGATGCGCAGTTGGTCGATGCCGAGAATGGCCTGATCAAACTGCTCGATCCCCCGTTCAGCGAGGCAGTACCCAGTGCCGGTTACATACAGGCGTACCCCCCGGGGATTCGTGAAAACGGAGGCCAATACTCACACGCTGGCGTATGGGCGCTAATGGCGCAGGCTGGGCGCGCCAAGGATACGCAGCACCCCGCCGGGGGAGGCGACGACCCCTACCGTTATTTCACCTATTTGAGCCCAGCACACCGTTCCAGCCACCTCACCCGAGGCACCGCATACGCCATAGAGCCCTACGCCATGGCGGGCGACGTCTATTCGCAGCCTCCCTACGTAGGGCGTGGGGGCTGGAGCTGGTACACAGGAGCCGCGGCCTGGATGCACCGCGCGGCCGTTGAATCTATTTTTGGCTTGCAACTGGGGGCGACCGAATTGGTATTTCAGCCCTGTCTGCCATCGCATTGGGAGCGTGCCGAAATGACGTTGGTCCGAGGGATGCGCAGCATGCGCTTCATCTTCATGCAGGCCAACCTGGGCAATGCGCTGGGGGCAACAACTGACTTGCAGGCTCAGGCGCTGCGGCCTGGGCAATCTCTGCGCTGGGTAGACCTGGCGGGCGACGCCTGCTTCGTCATCCCGCTGCAAACCGAGTGACGTATCCAATTTGCAGCTCGGGCGCTGCTCTGTGCGCTAGCACACGGACAAAAAAAGCTGCAACTTTATAATCAGAGAGTTCGTATGGTACCTTTAGACCCCACTTTTATCTAGGAAACACATTATGCAAATCCGTCAAACACTCGCCATCGCCATTTCCGCTGTTGTGCTGCTCACCGCTACCGGTTGCGCGGTTCAACGCGGCCAGGAAACTGTCGGCGCCTATGTTGATGACGCAGGCATCACCACTCTGGTCAAGACCCGCTTCATTGAAAACAAGCAGGTTGATGCTGCATCGATCAAAGTGGAAACACTCAACGGCACCGTGATGTTGTCCGGCTTCGCCAAGAATGGCGCTGAGCGCAATACAGCTGAAGCCATTGCCCGCGGTGTCAAGGGTGTGGTCTCCGTTCGCAACGAGATCGCTGTCCGTCCGTAATTGCTTACCTAACAAAAGCCCCAGGTTCTGATGAGGAACCTGGGGCTTTTGTGCGTCCGGCGATTGCACCATGCCACAACCTGGCGGGTATTCTCGTCCACCAGGTAAGCCCTTATCGTGAACCGCACCATGGCGGGCTTTGTTTGAAAGTCTGGCTGTAGCTGCACAATTGCTGTATCCAGGCGCAGGTCGCCACCGGCAGAGCCCGGAGTCGTTACCACGGACTCGAAAGCACCGGTTCGCACGATGGATGCAACCATGCGCGGCGGCCCCAGCAAGCGTGCGACTGCATCGGTCTTGTGCCACCGGCCTGAGACCTCACCTGGAGCTATGTCCCACTGTGCAGAGAATTCGCCGACGCCGCGCGCATTCCAGAATGTCGCACACACTGTCCTGTTTGTACGCAAGCGAACAGACCAATCCCCAGAATCAGTGCAAGGTAGGACCCACACAGCAGTCACACGTCCGTGGCTGTTTTTTTCATCGTTGGAGAACCGTATGAAGCACACGCGCATTGCATCCCTTTTGTTGACTGCCACCTTGGCCGGCGTACTGACCCTGACTGTCATGGGTTGCAGCAAGCCCGTTGACAGTGCCAAAGCACCTGGGGCCAGCACAACGGTTGGCACCGATATTGATGACAGCGTGATCACCAGCAGCGCCAAATCGGCCTTGCTGGCAGACGCTGACATCAAGAGCTTTGACTTCAAGCTGGAAACCCGCAAAGGCGAAGTCTTACTCAGTGGGTTTGTCGACAACCAGTCCCAAGTGGACCGCGCGATTGCAGTCACCCGCACCGTACCCGGCGTCAAGAACGTTCAAAACAATGTGGTCTTGAAAGGTGCGCCCACGACTGTTGGCAAAAAGGTCGACGCGGGCATCATCACCAGCAAGGTCAAGGCTGCGCTGCTGGGCGACCCCAGCGTCAAGAGCGTCGACATCGCCGTGGTCACGCGGGATGGCGAGGTATTGTTGACCGGCTTTGTGGACAACCAGACGCAAGTCGACCGCGCCATGGAAGTGGCCCGCGGTATCGAAGGTGTGCGCCTGGTACGCAACGAGATGAGCGTCAAGAAATAGCCGGGGACTCACCGGGAATGTGCCCGGTGCTCGCTCATTCGTTGTTCTTGTTCACGTCGCTGAGCAAGCGGTCCAGTTCCCTCTTGACCACGCCGTAGCATTCGCAGGACCGGGCCTCCAGACCTTCGCGCTGCAGTACCGCAATGTGGCCGCGCCGGTAGCGTATGTAACCGGCGGTTTGCAAATTGCCTGCGGCTTCGGTCACGCTCTCGCGGCGCACGCCCAACATGCTGGCTACCAATTCTTGCGTCATCACCAGTTCACGCGCAGGCACCCGGTCCATCGTCAGCAACAGCCATCGGCATAGTTGCTGCTCTACCGAGTGGTGACGGTTGCAAACGGCAGACTGGGCCATCTGCGTCATCAGTGCCTGGGTGTAACGCAGCAGCAATCGCTGAAAGGCGCCAGCCCGGCTAAATTCGCGTTGCAACGCATGGCGATCGAGGCGGTAGGCATGTCCCGCGGTCTGTACGACCGCCGAACTCGGAGTCGTGTCACCGCCCATAAATAGCGAAATACCCAGCACGCCTTCGTTACCGACGCCGGCTGTTTCAGCCGATGCACCTGTTTCCGTCACGTAATGCAGCGAGATGATGGAGGTGGTAGGAAAGTAGGCGTGGCGCAACTGCGTGCCTGGCTCGTACAGCATTTGGCCCAAGGGCATGGGCACCAATTCCAGATGTTCGGAGAACAGGTCAAAATCTTCGGGTGCCAACGCTGCAAGCAAATGATTTTGTTGGGGGCTGTGGAGAATGGGGGTGGTGGCGTTCATAAGAATATTTCTTCGGCTAGTGACTCAAAGTCCCTGCGAAAACTTCGACACCAATGCCGCGATAGCCCAAAAATCGGCCCGCCTGGTTGAACATGGGTTCACCACTGACCTTGAACTGTTGGTGTGAACCATCTTGCTTGACACGGTGAAAGACAAAGTCCAGAAAGGGTTCGCGTGCCGCGATGGTGGAGTACACGGCCGCGCGTTCCTGATCGTCCCAGCCGTCCGACGTGTTGTCTTGACTCGTGGCCCGAACCCCATCGACGCGCATGCCCAGCATTTCCAGCACTGGGCCCGAAACTTTGGTGAAGCTGCCGTTTTCATCTTGCTCCCAGTACCAGTCTGAGGCCAGCTCGGTCAGGCTGCGGTAACGTGCCTCGCTCTCACGCAGTTCGGTCGTGCGCTCCAGCACCGTCTGCTCCAGCACCTTGTTGAAGTCGGCCAGTTTCTTGTACAACAAGCGCACTTCCAGCATATTGTGGATGCGGGTTTTGACTTCAATCAGGTCGAACGGCTTGCTGACAAAATCTTTGGCGCCCGCCTGCAGTGCGCGCAGCTTATGACCCGGTTGGGCAGTAAGCACGATCACCGGCAAGTAGGGGTCCACCGTGTTGGTCTTCAGGCTTTCCATGACCTGGAAACCATCCATGACCGGCATTTGCAAATCAAGCAAGATCAGGTCATAGGCATTCTTGCTGTGGAGCGCGCACACCTGTTCGGGCTCCATGGTGAAGGTTACGCCGGTGTAACCTGCGGCGTGCAGCAGTTGCTCCAGCAACTGCACGTTGGACTCTTGGTCGTCAACGATCAATATCTTGGCGTTGAGAATATCGGCGGTCAGGATCATGGGTTTCCTCCTGGGGATGTTGTTGTGGGTTGGTGTTCTTCAGCCCGTGCGATCAGAATGATTTCGTGGGCAATGTCTTCAGGCGACAAGACAAAATCGATGCAGCCACTGGCCATGGCGCTCTCGGGCATGCTGGGTTCGCTGGCAGTGCTGGGCTTTTGCGCAATCGTTGTGCCGCCCGTCTCCTTGATCTTGCACATCGCAACAGCGCCGTCTCCGTCCAGACCGGAGACGATTACCGCCACCAACTTTCCCTCCCAGCAATCGCTTAGCGAAGTCAAGAAGACGGTTATTACATCGGGCCAGCCGCGTGGCTTGGATATGGGTGCCAGCAAAAAATTGTCGCCATCCACACGCAAATCCCGGTTGGACGGGATGATATACACATGGTTGGGCACAATGCTCAAATGGTCTGTGATCAGCTTCACTGGCATGCTGGTGTAGCGCGGCAAGACCTCATGAAGCTGGGTCGGAAACATCGTGATGTGGTTCACGATGACGATGGCCACCCCCATGTCGGGCGGCAGGTTTTGCAGCAGCCGGATATAGGCATCCAGCCCACCGGCCGACCCCCCCACACAGACGATAGGAAAGCTCTTCATAGTCCGCCTTTTTGAGAATCGTGTGAAAGCTTGAGTTCTATCCAGAACTCACTGCCCACGCCCACCGTGCTGTGCGCGCCTATGCTGCCGCCCATCAGCTCAACCAAGCGCTTGCTGAGGGCCAGGCCCACGCCGGTGCCCTCTTCGGCATTGGTTTCGCGCCCCAGGCGGTTAAAGGGCTGGAACAAATGGGCAATCTTGTCGTCAGACAGGCCGTAGCCCGTGTCCCGCACGCAGATGCGCAGGCGCTGTTGGGGCTCCACGCTGCAGATCACGTCTACCGCGCCACCGGTTCGGTTGTACTTGATAGCGTTGGACAGCAGGTGGGACATCACTTGTTGCAACCGCGTACGGTCCGCATAAACCTGCAGCGCCGCGTTCACCTGGCCGAACTGCAACCCAATGCCCTTCTTGTGCGCTGTCTCCGCCATGCCGGTGTGGCTGTGCTCCAGTGCTTCCGCCAGCGGTACTGGTTCTAGCGCCAGCTTCAACTGGCCCGACTCAATGCTGCTGAGGTCGAGAATTTCGCCAATCAAATCCAGCAGATACCAGCCCGCGCGCAGTATCTGTTTGATGTGGGTCGTCTGTGCCGGGCTGGGCGCAGGCTGTGTCATTTCCATCATTTGGGCAAAGCCCAGAATGGCATTCAGCGGCGAACGCAGCTCGTGTGTCATATTGGACAAGAAGTCCGTCTTCGCATGGCTGGCTTGATCGGCCACTTGGCGCGCCACTTCCAGTTCCTGGTTTTTCGCGCGCAATGCGTCGTCCCACTGCTTTCGCTCGGATATGTCGCACAGCACCATGCGCTGCACCGGTTTGCCCGCGCTGTCCTGGACCGCGGTCACCCGCATATGGACCCAGAACATGTCACCACTGCGCTTGAGCATTTGCAGTTCACACTCTTGCGGTGCGCCGGTTTCAAGCAATGCTTTGCGACAGCGGTAGTACGCGTCCTGGTCAGACCTAGCAATCAATCGGCTGATCGGTTTGTTGACCAGGTCGCTGCGCACCAGGTCCAGCATCAGAGCTGCGGTGAAGTTGGCTTCCAGCACCAGACCCGGCTCGCTCACCGTGCAGTAGCCCACAGGCGCCAAGTCGTACAGGTCAAAGTACCTGGCCCGCGCGGCATCCAGCTCTAGCTGGGTTTGGCGCAGCTCTTCGTTCTGCATCTCCAGTTCGATCTGGTGAACCTGTAGCTCGTGCAGCATTTGGCGCATGGCCTCGTGCGACAGGTCTTGCAGGCGGGTGGGGTCGGCATCCGCCTGGTCGTGCACCAGATCTTCGGCCCGGCTGCGCAGCGCTGCGAGGGAGTGCTTAGTCTGCATTTCCACGGGGGGGCCTTGGTGTGTTCGCGCTGGCGGAGTGGTTGCTGCGTTCTGTGGTGGCGATGGCATACATCTCGCCCTCCTCATTCACCAACGCGGTGGAGGTCAATGAAACCTCCAGTACCTGCCCACCCTTGGTCAGCCGTTGTGTGGCGTACGGCTCCAGGGCTTGCGCCTGGCTAAGCTGGTGCACCTTGGCCAAGGCGCTGTTGTGGTTGACGCTGGGAATGCGTTCGCGCACATTCATTTTCAGCGCTTCTTCCACCGCCCAGCCATACATGCAGGTGGCGCCGGGGTTCCAGGCGATGATGCGGCCGTCCAGGTCTTGCACGGTGATGGCGTCTGTGGCGTCACGCACCACCACGGCCAGGCGCAACAACTCGTTGGCCTTGCGCAGGGCCTCGCGGGAGCGCATGACTTCGGTGATATCGACGAAGGTAATCACCACACCCTCAATCACATTGTCCAGCGTGCGGTAGGGCAGGATGCGCATGGTGAAGAACTTACCCTCGGTGTTCTGCACATCCACCTCTTTGGGAATCAGGGTGTTTAGCACCGCCTGGGCGTCTGACACCAGTGCGCTATACCCCACCAGGTTGGACACGATGTGGCCCACCGGGCGTCCCACATCGCTCAGTATCAGGTTGACGATCAGCGTGGCGGCCGGGGTGAAGCGCAGGATGCGCAGACCGTGGTCCACAAAAATGGTGGCAATGCCGGTGCCCGCCAGCAGGTTGTTCATGTCGTTATTGGCCCGCGACAAGTCTCCCACCTTGGTCTGCAGCTCGGCGTTGACGGTGGTGAGCTCTTCGTTGATCGATTGCAGCTCTTCCTTGGACGTCTCCATTTCTTCGTTGCTGGACTGCAGCTCTTCGTTCACCGACTGCATTTCTTCGTTGGATGATTTAAGTTCCTCGTTGGCCGTCTCCAACTCCTCGTTGGCCGCATGCAGGTATTCTTCTTTGGCCTGTAGCTCTTCGTTCAGTTTTGCAATCTGCGCCTCCGCGTCCAGGTTAAGGGCCTGGCTCGTAGCAGCTTTGGGCAAGGCCAGCGGAGCATTTGCAGGCGCTGCTGTAGTGGGGGCTTGTTCCAGAATCACCACATAAAGAGGGGCCTCCAGAGTGGCCGCTGAATCCTGCGTGATCGGGCAGATAGTGAAATTAACCAGGGTGTGGTGCCCATTGGTTTTCACGCGCAGGCCCGACACGCTGATGCGTTCTTTGCTGTTGACCGCTTTGTGCAAGCTGGTGGTCAGGTCGCGGCGCAGGCCATCGCGCGCCATCTTCAAAATGTTGCTAATGCCTGCCTCGCCAGGGGCTGGCTCCAGGTACATGCCTGAGCGACCGTGCAAAAAAAGCACGTCACCTTGGGCGTTGACCAGTGCCGCCACCTTGTCCATCTGTTGCAGCAAAGCTTGCTCGGTCAACTCCCGCAAGGACAATTTGACGACGAGGGCCGAGCCGCCAAAAGCCAGTGGGGGGCTGGCGTCCTTTTGCACGGGGAGTGATAAAAAGCGACCCAAGGCTGCGCGTTGCGCGCCCCGAAAGTCTTCTTTGCGCTGGAACAGCTTGGCCTTGCGCTCCACCGTCGCAAACAGGTCGCCAAACTCGCCCACGGTCTCCGACGTGCCCAGGAACAACATGCCGCCGGGGTTGAGCGCGTAGTGGAACAGCGAGATCAGCTTCTTCTGCAAGTCTGCACCCAGATAGATCAACAGGTTGCGGCAGCTGATCAGGTCGAGTTTAGAAAACGGCGGGTCCTTGATCAGGTCTTGTTCCGAGAACACCAGCAAGTCGCGTATGCCCTTGTGGACGCGATAGCCACCGCCCGGCTCCTGCGTGAAGAAACGCCCCAACCGCTCGGGCGTGATGTCGTCGGCAACGCTGGCCGGGTAGACGCCAGCGCGCGCCACGGCAATGGCGCGGCTGTCAAGATCGGTGGCAAAAACCTGGATGCGGTAGTTTTGCTTAAGCGCCTCCAGCCGCTCTTGCAACAGGATGGCGATGGAATACGCCTCCTCGCCGGTGGAGCAGCCGGTGGTCCATGCGCGTATGACACCACCCGAGTCCTTGCCTTCAAACAGCTTGGGAATGACCTGCGCCTCCAGCGCAGCAAAGGCTTCGGGGTCGCGGAAAAAATTAGTCACGCCAATCAGCATGTGCCTGAAAAGGGCCTCTACTTCTTGTGGAGTTTTTTGCAGATACAGCACGTAGCTGTCCAGCGCCTCAATCTGGTGAACGGCCATGCGGCGCTCAATGCGGCGGTAGATGGTGGTGGGTTTGTAGTGCGAAAAATCGTGTCCGGTCTGCGCCCGCAGCAGGATGAAGATTTTTTTCAACGCATTCTCAGACAGTGGCAGGATGGCGGCCACTGCCCGCGGCGCGTTGCCAAACGCATGGGTGGTGTACGCGATGAGCTGAGCCGCCATTTCAGCCGGGGGCAGCTCGTAGTCCACAAAGCCGGTGACCAGGGCGCTGCGCGGCATGGAGTCAAACTCGCACGACGCCAAGTTTTGCGCCATGACCATGCCGCCACAGTCTTTGATGGCCCGCACGCCCATCGTGCCGTCGCTGCCCGTGCCGGACAGCACGATGCCAATGGCTCGCTCATGCTGGTCTTGTGCCAGCGAGCGAAACAGGTAGTCAATCGGCAGGCGGTGGCCGCGCGCCGCCGTGGGCTCCAGCAAATGCAGGGCGCCATTCAAGAACGCCATGTCGCGGTTGGGCGGGATGATGTAGACACAGTTGATATGCACCACCATGCCATCTTCCACCTCAATCACCTTCAAGCGGGTGGTGCGCTGGATCAACTCGGTCAGCATGCTGTCATGGTGGGGTGCCAGGTGCTGCACCAGCACAAAGGCCATACCGGGTTCGCCCACGGCAGGCATGCCCGAGAAGAATGCGGAAAATGCCGCCAGCCCCCCGGCGGAGGCACCAATGCCCACAATCGGGAAGGTAGTGGGCGGTGTCGCATCTGGTGTAGCCGACGTTGTCAAATGAACTGCTCCTGAATTAATAGCTGCTTGCGTAATATTGGCGAGGGCTAGCGGCCTATTATGCAGTTATGTTCTGCTCGGAATTGGCTTGGGCCTGTTCCAAGCCATTGTCTAGCGCCAGCAAGAACTCGGCAATCTTGATGGGCTTGGTCAGGTAGCGGAAGAAACCGGCCTCCAGTCCCTTCTCCACATCGCGAGGCATGGCGTTGGCGCTGAGCGCCAGCACGGGTATGTGGGTGGTCATGGGGTCGTCGTGCAGCAGACCCAGTGCCTGCAGGCCGCTGATGCCGGGCAGGTTGATGTCCATCAGGATCACGTCTGGCAGGTGGGTGCGCGCCATGGCGATGCCGCGCACACCGTCTTCGGCGCGCAGCATGCGTATATCGGGCCTGCGCTCTATCAACTGCGCCACCAGCTCCATGTTGGCTTCGTTGTCTTCTACATACAGCAAGGTGCGCATTTTGGTGCCGTGCGGCGCCGGGCCGGGGAGTAGTGCCAGTTCCTCCGCTGTATCCAGAATCAGGGAGTGGGGGTCTGCCAGGTTCAGCTCGATCCAGAAATCGCTGCCTACGCCCACCGTGCTGTGCGCGCCAATGCTGCCACCCATCAGCTCCACCAGCCGTTTACTCACCACCAGGCCAATGCCGGTGCCTTCTTCGTCGCTGCCCTCCTGGCCCAGGCGGTTGAAGGGCTGGAACAACTGGGCCAGCTTATTGGCAGACAGACCTTCGCCGGTGTCGCGCACGCTGATGTGCATGCGCGTCTTGCCGGCAGGCCGGAAGGTAACGTCCAGAGAGCCATCCTGGCGGTTGTACTTGATGGCGTTGGTCAGCAGGTTCACAAACACCTGCTTCACCCGGGTGCGGTCGGCCTGTACATAACAAGGTGCCCTGAAAGTGGGGAAGCGCATCTGGATGCCGCGCTTGCTGGCCTGCGGCTCGATCATGGTCTGGCAATCGCGCAGCACCCCTTGCAGCGACACCGGCTCCATGGACATGGACAACTTGCCCGATTCGATCAGTGCCAAGTCCAGTATCTCGTTGATCAACTCCAGCAGGTACCAGCCCGCCTTCAGAATCTGCTGGATGCTGCCGCGCTGCGTGGTGGTGGGCGGTGGCACGCCAGAGTCCATCAATTGGGCGAAGCCCAAAATGGCGTTGAGCGGCGAGCGCAATTCGTGGCTCATGCTGGACAAGAACTCGGACTTGGCCATATTGGCCTTGTCGGCGGTAGCCCGTGCGGCCTCCAGTTCCCAGTTTTTGAGTTGCAAGGCGCGGTCGAGCTGTATGCGCTCGGCCTCGGCCAGTTTGCGGGCACTGTTGTCGGTGCCAATCAGCAGGTAGCCAATGATGGAGTTGTCGTCACCCCGCAGCGCGGAGACCGATACGTGAGCGGGCAGGCGGGTACCGTCCTTGCGGATGAAGCTCAGTTCGTAAATGTCTTCCATGCCGCGGGACGCCTTGTAGGCCAGGGCCTCGAATCCGGAAGCGATATCTGCGTCCAGCTCCGCACCCAGCGACTTGGCCCGAGCCACAAGGTCTTTGGGCTCTGCCAGATCGGCCGGCGTGAGTTGGTGGACCATTTCGGCGGCCGTGTAGCCCAACATCCGCTCGGCTCCCAAGTTGACAATCTGGATGATGCCCTGGGCGTCAGTGGCGATGCAAGTGAAGTTGGCGCTGCTGAAAATGGCGAACTGCAGGGCGTCGGCCTCACGTAGCGCTTCTTCAGCCTTCTTGCGGGCGCTGATGTCGCGCACGATGCCGGTGAAGTAGTGGTGCTCGCCGAGCAACATGTCGCTCACCGTGATCTCTAGTGGAAAGAAGCTGCCGTCCTTGCGAAACCCCATGACCTCGCGGGAGTGGCCCATGGCGCGATCTGCGTCGCTGGCACTGTAGTGCTCCAGCGCCACATGGTGCTGCTCCTGGTCCAGCTCGGGTATCAAAAAGTCAAAGGCTTTGCCCTGAAGCTCGTCCGCACTGTAGCCAAACATGTGCTCAATGGCCGGGTTGGTGGATTCGATGATGCCGCCCAGCGCATGCATCGTCACAATACCTTCGCCCGCCGTGTTGAAGATAGCCTGCAGGCGGGCAGCGCTGTCGCGCAGGGTTTGCTGCGCGGCGTATTCGGCGCTCACGTTACGGATCACCAGCACAGCCCCCACTACCTGGCCCTGCAGGTCACGCACCGGGGCGCAACTGTCGGCAATGTCGAACTCGCGGCCATCGCGCGCAATCAGCACTGTGTGGTTGCTCAGGCTCTGTTTGGTGCCGCTCTCCAAGGCCGCGGCCACCGGAATAGTGACCATGTGGCGATCGCCTTTGCTGACGACCTTCAACACCTCGGTGATGGGGCGGCCCAGTGCTTGCGTGTGCGTCCAGCCCGTCAGGTCTTCGGCCACCGGGTTCAGCAGCGTCACACAGGCATGCGCGTCGGTGGCGATGACGCCGTCGCCGATTGAGTTGAGCGTGATGGTGAGTTTTTGCGCGCTGTCCTGCAGTGCGTCGTTGCTGGTTTGCAGCGCTGCGTTGGTGCCAATTTGCTCGGTGAGCAGACGCTCCGTTTTTGTGTGCACCAGGTTTTTCAGGCGCTGCTGGATCGCGCGGTAACTGGAATAGGCGACATACAGTGTCAGCAACAAGGCCATCACGCCGATGGCGATGATGACGGAAAACAGGCGGCGCATGCTCGCATCGAACTGCGCATCGTGCTGGGTCTGGATATCGGTCTCTATCTGGACGGCAGCTTGCATTTCTTTGCGGATGGCGTCCATCAGGCGCTGGCCTTCGTCGTTATTGATCAGCGCAAGCGCGCCCACCGCATCATGGTCGCGCCGCAGAGCGATGGTTTTGTCCATTTCCGCCAATTTGGCATCGAGCAGGGGCTCAACGGCATCCACATGGTGCTGGGCGGCTGTGCTGGTGGTCAGCTGGCGTAGCACGGCCAGGTGAGCCTTGATGTTGTCGCGGATGCCCTGGTAGGGTGCCAGATACGGTTGGCCACCGGTGAGTGCATATCCGCGCTGGCTGGTTTCGGCCGTGGTCAGCGTCGACACCAGCTGGTCGGCGGCTCTGATCGTAATGCGCGAATCCCGGCGGTGGTTGGAGGCCTGTTCGATCTGGCTGTACGACCAGAAGGTAAAAACGACACCCAAGGACATAAGCACGAACACAGCCATGAGCCAGACAAACGGTCTGCGGGTGGTTTTCAAAGGTTTTGCTTTCGTGTTCGTCTTTTGGTCGGACCGCTGCGCGCGCATCCACTGGCGCAATGTTAGAGATTAAGGATGCGATGGCAATGGACAACGATCCGTGAAGCGTAGCGAAAGCGCGGCGCCCGCTCCGTTCGGTAGCGCACTTCCAGCAGGGCGCCGTTGTGAAATAGGGCCCTAGCCCTCGTCGAATATTAGTTTGCTGCTCTCAAATATATAGCAATAATCGTCATTTGACATCCGTCCGTGCGCCGACGCACAGAAGGCCCAATGCAACGAGACCACAATAGAAGTTCTTCCGTGGGTCAGCGCATGGCGCTCTGCGGTTTGTCGTAGTCCTTCTTTTTGGAGATTCACCATGAATTTGAATAACAGAATTTTTGCAGTATTGCCTGCTGTGTTGCTGGTCTCGGCCTTGGGCCTCGGTGGTTGCGCGGGCATGACCAATCAAGAGCGTGGCACTGCAACCGGAGCCGTGGTTGGCGGCACTGCGGGTGCCGTGTTGGGCGGTGGTGTTGTCGGCGTGGCGGCAGGTGCAGCGGTCGGTGGCGCCATTGGTCACGAAGTAGCAAAACCAAAATAATCTCATCTACCGCAACAGCGGCAAGACCAGAGCTGGGCGCCAACGTGCGCCCAGTTTCTATTGTTGGCGTTGCAAGCTTTCATCGCGCTAATCAGTAGGCGCTGCACAACGCCACGTGAACGCAACAGTTTTTTGCTGGGATCAGCCCACCGGGGAAGACCCGGAGGTGGCCCCCAAGCCCCTGGTTCCATTGCGCGATAGAGGTGCGACGTGGGTGCCTGCCAGCATGGGCCGATTGTTTACCAGGCTCAACGTACGGGACTTGGGCCAGGCAGCTGATTTGGTGGGGTGCAAGGTTTCGGCCCGTGCATCGCCCCAGCGCAGGGGTGTGGCTTCGTCGCCTTGGTACGATGTTTCTCCCTTCCGGTTGACACAGTAGTGGCGCGAGACGATCATTTCATTGACGTGCATGTCTGCTGCGATGCGGGTGTACTCAAACAGCACGCTGCGGGTAACGCCCGCACCGGAGCGCACCAGGCTGCCGTGTCCGATCCATGCAGGCCCGACGATGGAGGCGCCGGGCTCGATGCGCACGTTGGAGCCAATGTAAACAGGGCCTTCAATGCGCACGTCGTTCCACGCAATAGACGTGTTCAACCCCACCCACACGCCCGGCCGAATCTCGCGCCCGGGCATCTTCATGTAATCGATCTCACCGTTTAAAACGCGCTGCAGCACAGACCAGTAGTCGCTGACCCGGCCGATATCCAGCCAATTGAAGGGACGGTTTTGCACATAGAACGGAACTTTGTCAGCAACCAGCTGTGGGAATAGCTGGGAACCGATGTCGTACACCGTGTCCGATGGCACCCTGTTCAGCACTTCGGGTTCAAAGAGGTAAATGCCGGTGCTGGCCAAAGTGGACTGGGCTTCTGTGGGTGTGGGCTTCTCCTGGAACGACTGGATGCGCCCCAAATCGTCTGCCACCACGATGCCGTAAGACTGCACATCGCTGCTGGGCACATTGAGTGCCACCACGCTGGCGACCGCGCCTTTTTTCTTGTGTTCGGCCAGTGCGGCGGTGATGTCCAGGTCGATCAACGCATCGCCACACAGCACCAAAGTGGTCTCGTCGAAAAATCCACCAAAGTCCTGGATACGGCGCATGCCACCCGCCGAACCCAGAGGGCGGGGAAGTATGTCGCCGTTCTCGCGTATGCCTTCGTAGGCATAGCCCAGTTGCACCCCCCAACGGCTTCCATCGCCAAAATATTCTTCTATCCGTTGGTGGTGAAAGGCCACGTTCACCATGATCTCGGTAATGCCATGGCGGGCCAGGTGCTCGATCAGGTATTCCATCAAGGGCTTCCCCAGTATCGGCACCATAGGCTTGGGCAAATCTTGGGTCAGTGGTCGTACGCGGGTGCCTTGCCCCGCCGCCAGGATCATTCCTTTGGCCGTATATATATATATTTCCCTGTTATATCGGTGATGTACGCCGTGTGCCGATTGCGCCGCTCGTCAAAACCTGATCGTAGGGATGGGGGGCGGTTAGCGCTGTGTGCTGTCACACATATCGCAAAGGTAACGGTCGAAGTGGAGGCGGAAAGCGCCGACCAGGTCTTGTGTTCGCCACCGTACGGACGCGTGTGTTGGCGAGGCTTAGTCTACGGGTTTTAACAAGAATAGAGGCTAACAATGAAAACAACTGCGTTGAGATTGACTTTGATTGCAGCAGCGGCCTTGCTGGCTGGTCAGGCGTTTGCTGAGGTCACTTTTTTCGAGAATGAAAATTTCCAGGGCCGGGCATTCACGGCCCAGCAAAAAATCGAAAACATGCAACGGGCAGGTTTTAATGACCGTGCTTCGTCTGTCATCGTGGGCGGAGACCGCGATGCGCGTTGGGAAGTCTGTGAAGACTTTCGTTACGGTGGCCGTTGCATGATTCTGCGCCCCGGACAATACCCCTCGTTGAATTCCATGGGTTTGAACGATCGGGTCTCATCGATCAAGCCGGTGGACCGTGATGGTCGCGATATTGCCGATCGCTTGGTGCCAGCCCCGCTGCCGTCCCAAGTCACGTTTTACGAAGACGAAAACTTCAGAGGCCGTACCTTCACCTCTGGCAATCAAGTGGATAACTTTGCGGACACGGGCTTTAATGACCGCGCCTCGTCCGTTATCGTCCTGGGTCAACGGTGGGAAGTGTGCACCGACAGCCGGTTCAACGGCCGGTGCATGGTTCTCAACCCAGGCCGCTATCCATCGTTGGCAGCCATGGGTATGAATGACCGCATTTCGTCGGTCCGTGCTGTGGGTCGGGAAGCCAGTGTCGAAGACACCCGCTATGGGCCAGGCCCGCTGCCGGTGTACGACAACCGTCGCCGCAACGAAGAGCGCGTCTACGAGGCCAATGTGACTTCGGTCCGTGCCGTAGTGGGCACACCGGAGAAGCGCTGCTGGATGGAGCGTGAAGAAGTGGCTGCAACCCGCGGCGACGCTAATGTCGGAGGAGCCGTATTGGGCGCTCTGGTAGGCGGAATTCTCGGTCACCAGGTCGGTGGCGGCGTCGGCAAAGACATTGCCACCGTCGGTGGTTTGGCGGCCGGTGCTGCCATTGGGGCCAATGTGGGTCGTGACAAAAACGGCACAGCGGCAACCTCGCGCGACGTACAGAAGTGCGATACGCAACCCAGCAACGCGACGCCAGCCTTCTGGGATGTGTCTTACAACTTCAGGGGCGTCGAGCACCGTGTGCAAATGACAACACAGCCCGGAGCGACCATTCCGGTTAACGCACAGGGCGACCCCCGTAGCTAAGCAGCTTCTTAAGCGCCCACGACAAAACGCCCGGTTGATCCGGGCGTTTGTCTTGGTGCCTCAGGGCAATGGAGTTGGCACAGCGATGGACGCTACGCTACCGCTGGCTTGATCCTTGCGGATTTCGACCATGGGAAGCACCGGAAGATGGTTCAAGCGCTTAATGCTTGCCAGCGTCTTTAACGGCTTCTTTGGCGTCGCCCAGGGTTTTCTGAACTTTGCCGACGAGCTGATTTTTCAGACCCTTGGCTTGCATTTCCTTGTTACCGGTGAGCTTGCCGGCTTCTGCTTGCACTTTACCTGCAGCATTTTTTATCGCACCTTTGGCTTGGTCTTTGTTCATGGTGAATGTCCTTCAGAGTTGAAATGGGTACAAAAACGTGCGCCTCCCGGTGACACACAACGCGAGGTTACGAAGACCCCGTGCGTTTATCTGTGCGCCCGCAAACAAAGCGGGATTTTTATGCAAACGCTTCTGTGAACCAACGCACGGAGTCTGGCTGGGCAAGCCGGTAGTCTGGGCTAACTGTTTACAAAGAGCCCATTCCCAGGAAGACTACACATGAGAAATTTCGGTACATTGGCATACAAAGCGCCACTTGCTGCAGCCGAGGTCGCGGCGGTCATCGCCTTGCTGGTGCTGCAATCCGCGTGCGCCGAAGTGGCTACATTGCCCGTCTCAGCCGGTACGGGCTTGAGGCCAACGCTGCCGCCGCCTCAAGAGACGCTCGTTCCGACGGTCAATATCGCACCCGCCAAGGGCTGGCCAGAGGGCACCCTGCCGCAAGCGGCCCCAGGAACCCGGGTGGCCGCCTTTGCCCGCCAACTGGACCACCCGCGCTGGCTCTACGTTTTACCGAACGGGGACGTACTGGTGGCCGAAACCAATGCGCCGCCCAAGCCGCAAGACGCCAAAGGGGTCAAGGGTTGGGTAATGGGCCTGGTGATGAAGCGGGCCGGTGCGGCCGTGCCCAGCGCGAACCGCATAACGTTGCTGCGTGATACGGATGGCGACGGCATTGCCGATGTGCGCACCACGCTGCTGGAGGGCTTGCGCTCGCCGTTTGGCATGGCCTTGGTTGGCAACAAGCTGTATGTCGCCAACTCCGACGCTGTGCTGAGTTTTCCATATGCAACGGGTGACACCCGCATCACTGCGGCTGGCGACATTGTGGTCACCCTCCCGGCTGGCCCGATCAACCACCATTGGACCAAAAACATTGTTGCCAGTGCGGATGGCAGCAAGCTGTATGTGTCGGTTGGATCGAACAGCAATGTGGCTGAACGCGGCATGGAGGTGGAGGCTGAACGTGCAGCCATCTGGGAGGTGGATCTGAAAAGCGGCGCGCACCGGGTATTTGCGTCTGGTTTGCGAAACCCGGTTGGCATGGCGTGGGAACCGCAAAGCGGCGCTCTATGGACCTCTGTGAATGAGCGTGACGAGCTCGGCAGTGATCTCGTGCCCGATTACATGACCTCGGTGCGCGACGGCGGGTTCTACGGCTGGCCCTACAGCTATTACGGCCAGCATGTGGACGTGCGCGTCAAACCACAGCGCCCTGATCAGGTGGCCCAGGCGCTGGTGCCGGACTATGCCTTGGGGCCGCACACGGCTTCACTGGGCCTGGCATCTTCCGCGGGCACCTCACTGCCCGCGATATTTTCAAACGGCATGTTTGTCGGCCAGCACGGATCGTGGAACCGCAAGCCCTACAGCGGGTACAAAGTGATATTTGTGCCATTTCTCGCAGGCAAACCGATGGACGCGTCGCCAGTAGACGTGTTAACCGGATTTTTGAGCCCTGACGGGAATGCCCGGGGACGGCCTGTCGGCGTTGCACTGGACAAGCAAGGCGCATTGCTGGTAGCCGATGACGTTGGCAATGTGGTGTGGCGCGTGAGCACCAAACCGTAGTTCGCGCGCGCCTGTTCGCCCTGCACTGGCTGTAGGCATAGCTACCTAAACGTGTGGTCGCTGTGTGCGCCGCCGCACCGATGGGGTTGCGTCCTTTTCATACTATTTGTGGGTAAGCCAGTGATGGCTCACGTAGCTTCAAACTTTCAATATTTTTAGGAATTCGCACCATGAACAAAGACCAAATCGAAGGCACCGCAAAGAACATCGCCGGTAAAGTGCAAGAAGAGGCCGGCAAGCTGGTCGGTAGCACCACGCAACAACTCAAGGGCTTGCAAAAACAGACAGAGGGCAAGGCTGAAAAGCGCATGGGCGACGTCAAGGAAATCGTGAAGAGCGCCAAGGAATTGGCTGACGACGTCATCAAGAACCGCTGAAACGCACGCGGCTCTACTCGCGCGATGGCGTGGCCTGTTGGAGCCCCAGCCGCGCCAGAAAGTCCACTGCGTACAGCGCCATGGGCGAGTAGCTGCGGCCTTTGAGAGAAACGACTCCCAAGTCGGAAAACTGGGTTGAAAGATTGGACGTGGACAATCGCATAAGCCGACCTGCCCACCCTTCTTCCAACACGCCTGCGTCTGCACATGCCGATACCGTATTGGCTTCCATGGTGACACGTTTGAGCACATTCAAATCGTCGCACTCTATGGCAAGCTATATCCGCACGCCATCGGGCAGGCCCATCAACGGCGCCATTGCCAACAACCTCTTGTCGGGTATGCGAACACGGGCCAGCCCAAACGGGCAGTACATCGCGACCGTGGACTGAAGAACTGCGGAGCAACGGATGACCCGCGCGTACGTAAAACTTGCCGACAGCCGACCGATGGGGAAAGCGCTAGCGCATATCAGTCAGCAATACCGGCAGTAGGGTGGCTGCGGCTGACAGCGGGTTGGCTCCAATGGCATTGCAAGGCTGCGCGACCAAAGTTGCGGCGGTCGGCCAGTGCCACCCAATGCTTGAGTCGTCAGATTTCATGGAAATATCCGTTGCTATCGATGCATACAGTGCATTGATATTACCGATCATATGCATTGGACGGATGCTATGCCCGACCCCACAATCGCCCTTCCGACCTGATGAAAAGAGGCTTTACCCATGAAAACTCACCCAAGATTGCCGTTGGTCGCATGGCTGGCAGTGCTGCTCAGTCTCGCAAGCGGCTGTAGCAAGACCTCGGGCGAGGGTGGCTCGGCGGGCGATGCCAGCCCCGAAACCTTGAGCGTGAATGCAGAGTACGCCAAGGCGCTGAAACTGGACGACCCGCAAGACTTTGAAGACGCCAAGCGCGGCTTCATTGCCAAACCTGCGGGCAAGATTGTTTTGGCCGATGGAACGGTGCTCAAAAACTTCGAGGCGTACAACTTTCTTGCGGGCAAAGCACCCGACACGGTGAACCCCAGCTTGTGGCGCCATGCCCAGCTGAACGCAAACTTTGGCTTGTTCCAGGTCACTGACGGTGTGTACCAATTGCGCGGGTTTGATATCGCCAATATGACGCTGATCGAAGGCAAGACCGGTTGGATCGTAGTAGACCCGCTGACCGCGCGCGAGACGTCTAGCGCAGCGCTGGCCTTTGCGCGCCAACACCTTGGAAACAAGCCAGTGTCGGCGGTGGTGTTAACCCACGCCCACGCTGACCACTTTGGTGGCGTGCTGGGCATCGTCACTCCCCAAGAGGTGGCCGAGCGAAAACTCCCCATCGTGGCAGCGGCCGGATTTCTGGAAGAGGCCACCAGCGAAAACGTGTTGGTGGGCACCGGCATGGCGCGCCGCTCGATGTACCAATTCGGGCGCGATCTGCCGCGTTCTGCCAAAGGGAACGTGGACACAGGTTTGGGCAAGGATGTGGCCTACGGAACCATTGGCATTTTGCCCCCTAACCGCTTGATCGAGCAGCCCACGCAGGCCTTGCAGCTTGACGGCGTGGACTTCGTTTTTCACAACGTACCGGGGGCAGAATGCCCGGCCGAGCTGACCTTCAGTGTTCCCAGTAGAAAGCTGTACGACGGTGCCGAAAATCTGGCCCAGACCATGCACAACCTGCTGCCCGTGCGGGGTGCCAAGGTGCGCGATGCGCTGCGCTGGTCCAACTACATGGACCAGGCGCTGGAGCAAGTGCAAGACGCAGACATCTATATCGGCTCGCACAATTGGCCGGTGTGGGGCCGCGCCAATATTCAAAAACTCATCACCATGCACCGCGACGTCTACAAGTACACCCACGACCAGACCGTGCGCCTGATCAACGCAGGTTTCACCCCGCGTGAGATTGCCGACACCGTCAAGCTGCCCCGGTCGCTGTCGGAATACTTCGGCGCGCGGGGTTACTACGGTGACCTGCGCCATAACGTCAAGGCGGTCTACCAGTTCTACATGGGTGCCTACGATGGCAACCCGGCCAACCTGAACCCGCTACCACCGCAACAGTCGGCCAAGCGCTACCTCGAGCTGTTGGGCGGTGCGGACAAGGCCGTGGCCGCGGCGCAAATCGCGTATGAAAAGGGAGACTACCGTTGGGCGGCAGAGCTGCTGAATCACGTGGTTTTTGGTGACCCATCGAACCAATTTGCCAAAGAACTGCTGGCCAAAACCTATGAGCAGATGGGCTACATGGCCGAGGCATCCACCTGGCGCAACTCCTACTTGACGGGAGCCCAGGAATTGCGCAACGGCCCACCGGCCAAGGGTACGTCCAAAGCCATGCTGATCGAGATGTTGCTGCAAACGCCCATCGAGCGTTTTTTGGAGGCGATGGCTGCTGGCTTGAATGGACCCGATGCCGAGGGCAAGGACTTCAAGGTCAACCTGGTGCTAACCGATTTAAGAGAAACCTATGTGTTGTGGATTGAAAACGCCGTGCTGCACTTCAAGCGCGCTGAGGCGGCGTCTGATGCCAATGCCACGTTGACCTTGACGAAAGACATCTTCGTCAAGATGGTTGCCGGAACTGCCGGGGTCAAAGACACATTGCTCAGCGACGACCTGCAGGTGACCGGCAGCAAGATCGACCTGGTGCGATTTTTTGGCCTGATAGACAAAGCACCGGGTACGTTTGCAATCGTTACAAAGTGAGCCTTTGCCCGCTCCACACTGCTGCGCGGCGCGGGCCGCTAGGGGATGGCCTTGATTGCCTTGAGGCGGCGGGATAGCTCCAGCCGCAGCTCTTTGCGCAACAGCGCTTGCTCGTACCGGCGTTTGGCGCGCTCGTTGTCGGGTTGCAGTACGGGCACCGCGACGGGCTGTCGGTCATCATCCACCGCCACCATGGTGAAGAAGCAGCTGTTGACATGGCGTTTTTGCTGGCTGCGTATATTCTCAGCCACCACCTTGACGCCCACTTCCATGGATGAGGTTCCCGTGTGGTTGACGCTGGCCAAGAAGGTGACCAACTCACCCACGTGGATGGGCTGCAAAAACATGACCTGGTCCACGCTGACCGTTACCACGTAGCGTGCGGCGTACCGGCTGGCGCAGGCGAAAGCCACTTGGTCAAGCAGCTTTAACACCGCGCCACCGTGCACGTTGCCGGCGAAGTTGGCCATGTCGGGCGTCATCAGCACGGTCATGCTGAGTTCGTGGTTGGGCGTGTGGGTCATGTGCTGTGGGTTCTTGGTTGGGGTGGCTGGTATCCGCGTATTGTCCACGCCTGAATTTCTTGGTGGCGCTGATGATGGGCAATGCGGTTTCCCGCAGCGGGTAAGAGTGGTGTCAAAATCGAAGTGTGGGGTGACACACTGACGCCGCACCTGGAGAATGGCAACATCGCTTGATAGACGTACACCGACAAAACGAAACGAAACGGACACTCATACCACTATGGCCCGCAGTTCTTTCCTGATTGCCTCTGCGCTGTTGATCGCGGTCTTGGCACCCTATGCATCTCCTGCCCTGGCAGCGACCGATTCTGGTCCTGTTGGCAATGCAACCAGCTTGTTGGCCAAACGAGTCGAATTTCAGCCCCAGATACAGGCCAAGGCTTTGGGCGAGCCCATGCATATCGTGTCGCAAGACTCGGGCAAGCGTTTGCAGGGCGATGTTTACACCGAAGTCTCCATACCTTTCGCGCAGATCAGCGGCCTGCTGCGCGCGACGGATAGTCTGTGCGGAATCCTGTTCCTGCATCTCAATGTCCGCAGTTGCCAACCCACGCATGGCACCAACGGCGATGATGGCCTGGTATTGGTTGCCGGCCCCAAGCAAGGGGTCACCGGCGGGTCTGTCTACAGCATGCACTACAGCATGCACGTCGAGATGTCCACATCCGACTACCTTCGCGTGACGTTGACCGCGGCCAGCGGTCCGTTGTCGACGTCTGACTACCGCATCATTTTCGAGATTGCGCCCATAGAGGGTCAGCGCACGTTCCTGCACTTTGGCTACGGCTACAGCTACGGAACCATGGCCCGAATGGCCTTGGGCGTATACCTGGCCACGGCCGGGCGCAGCAAAATCGGGTTCAGTGTAGTGGGCACGACAAAAGACGGGAAACCCCAGTTTGTTCAAGGTGAGCGCGGTTCTATCGAGCGCAATGTGATGCGCAACTACCTGGCACTACAGGCCTATACCAGCGTCGTCCCCAGCGCCGGGGCGCAAGCGCCTACGGATGCGCGTCTGAAGGCCTGGTTTGCGCTGTCGGAACGGTATGCGGCGCAATTGCATGAATTGACGTTGGACGAATACCTGGCGCAAAAGTACGAAGACCTGGCGCACCCTCCTAAGCCGTAATGGTGGCGCCATCGCGGTCTATAGAATCGCTGGCGCCTGCGTCAGAAACTGTCCCATGGTGCTGCACAAGTTCCTTGCGACGTATCCCGCCATCACCCCAGATTTTCCCGCTGCGGGTGTCGATGGCAGGCAATCCCCTTCATGAAGGCATCCAAATGCGTTTTGCCGGCCCCATCACTAATGACCAGTCCCGGGTCCGTCTTTCTGCCTGGAAGCTTGTTGGAAATACCTGCCAGGTCTAGCAGGCTCTTGGCCGCTCCCAGAGCCATAATTGTTTTGCCATGGCGGTACTGGTCTTGTATGAACGGCACCGTGTGTTCATCTGCTGCCAGGGCTGAAACGCCATCGTCGCCGTCGGTAAGTACCATGGCATCGAACAAAAAGCCCGGTTCATTTTCAAGCGATGCTTGCGCTACTACTACCGTGCCGTCCCGTGTCTTGATCGGCCCAATGCGTGGCGCAACGAACCGTGGCACAGCGCCTTGCGCGGCCAGGGCGGCGTGCACTGCGACAGCGCTTTTGCCCACGGTTCCGTCTGCGACCAAGATGGCGACCGTTCGTGCTGTGATCGAACCATCGCCCGGCCTGGCCGTCAGCGACAGGGTTGCGGAAACCGACACCTCGGGCTTGGGTGGCTTGGCCAACGCGCGCGGCATGGCCGGGGGCAACGGGTCCATGCGCAGGCCATCGGCCACTTGTTGTGCCAGTGCCTCCGACACATTGCGCAACGAAGCAACCATGCGTTGCCGAATAGCCGGTACCGTCAACTTGCTCAACTCAAAGCGAAAGGCTGCAGCAATATGCGCCTGCTCTACCGGCGTCTGGCTGTCATAGAACAGCGTGGCCTGTGTGTAATGGTCGGCAAATTTCTCCGGCTTGCCGCGCAGCTTTGACTGGTCTTCCTTGGCTTGCAGGCGCTCGGGTATCGTCACAAAACCTTGACCAGCACCGGCCTGAAACGGGCAACCACCCCCGAGTGAATTAGGCTCGTAAGACACGCGACCGCGAGGGATCGCCTGGCGGTGCATGCCGTCGCGCTGGTTGTTGTGCACCGGTGCTACGGGTGCATTGATCGGGATTTCGTGAAAATTGGGACCACCCAGACGCGTAATCTGAGTGTCCACGTACGAGTGGATGCGTCCTGCCAGCAAGGGGTCGTTCGAGAAATCGATGCCAGGCACGACATGGGCTGTGCAAAACGCTACCTGTTCGGTTTCGGCAAAAAAGTTGTCCGGGTTGCGGTTGAGCACCATGCGGCCAACCGGCGTGATGGGCACCATTTCTTCGGGGATCAGTTTGGTGGCGTCCAGAATATCGAAGCTGAATTCGGCAGCCTGCTCTTCAGTAAAAATCTGCATGCCCAGTTCCCATTCGGGGAAAGCGCCGGCCTCAATTCGTTCCCACAGATCACGGCGATGGTAATCGGGGTCGGCACCAGAAATCTTCACTGCCTCGTCCCACACCAGAGAATGCGTGCCAAATTTCGGATTCCAGTGGAACTTGACAAACACCGACGTATTGTCCGCATTGACCAGGCGAAACGTGTGCACGCCGAAGCCTTCCATGGTCGCATAGCTGCGGGGTATGGCGCGGTCGCTCATCACCCACATCAACATGTGGGTGGACTCCGGCATCAGCGAGACAAAATCCCAAAACGTGTCGTGGGCACTCGCGGCCTGTGGCATCTGGTTGTGTGGCTCTGGCTTGACTGCGTGTACCAGGTCAGGGAACTTGATCGCGTCCTGAATAAAGAACACTGGCATGTTGTTGCCCACCAGATCCCAGTTGCCTTCGTCAGTGTAGAACTTGACGGCGAAGCCCCGCACGTCGCGCGCGGTGTCCTTGGAGCCCCGCTCGCCCGCCACCGTGGAAAAGCGCACGAAGACGGGCGTGATCTTGCCCGCATCCTGAAAGGGCGCCGCCTTGGTGTGTTGTGTCAGCGGCGCATAGCATTCGAAATAACCGTGAGCGCCCGACCCGCGGGCGTGCACGATGCGTTCGGGAATGCGTTCATGGTCGAAATGCGTGATCTTTTCGCGCAGGATGAAATCTTCCAGCAGCACGGGGCCGCGCAACCCCGCCTTTAGAGAGTTTTGGTTGTCCGCAATGGGCACGCCCTGATTGGTTGTCAGCCTCTGGCCGCCAGAATCTACGCGCACCCGGTCCAATGGCTCAATGGTTGCGTTGACACCTCCAGGCGCCAAGCTTCCGGTCTTCAAAGTGCCGCTGTCTTCGGTGAGCGTGCTGCCCGTGGGCAGGCGCGATTCTGGCACCATCGTCTGGCCAATGGGGGGCTTGATGGCATTGGCAGCGCCATGCTCTAGCGGTTTGTTGGCATTGAATGGCATGGCACCGGCCAGGTGGTCGGTTTGCAGCGCTTTGGCGTCAGTCATCGTTGGTATTCCTTGTCACAGGTCAGGGTGGGAAACATCGTCAGTTCTGCGGCTGGCGAAGAGGTCGGTGAAACGCGTGTCGTAAGCCACTGCCGACGCCGAGGCCAGCAGCCACAAGGCGACATAAGCCAACCGCATGCGGACGGTGCCCTCGTCCGCGTTAGCGGCAACATGCAGCATGTGTGTGCGTATGCCGTGGTACACCTCCCCGAGCTGGGCTTGGAGTGGCTTCACAACTTTAGAAGATGGGGTGGGCATATTGCATTCGTCACGTGAATGGAAGAACAAAAAAATCTCGCACAGGGCCGGTCGCGAGACACATGAAAGATCGGGAATGGGTGAACGGTAAGCCACGCGACGAATGCCTTCTGTGCGATGCCCAACACATCGTGCGACAGTGTAAAAAAGAGCTGTGATTGTGTTGGTGGTGCGTTGACGCACAGATGAACAACTTGCAGTAGAAGACCATAGGGCCGCCGCATTAACCGCAACTGCCCAACTGCGCAGAACCGGTTGGATATGGCTGAATCAAGTGATCCATCAACCTATATTTAAAGTGAGCTAACCATGCGAAACGCAGAAACCATCGAACACGAAAACGCCAACCGCGACCCCATCACCGGTGCGCCAGGAGCCCATCCAGTCGGTACAGGCCTGGGGGCCGCTTTGGGTGGCGCTGCTGCCGGTGCAGCCGCTGGCACCGTAGTTGGCCCCGTGGGTACCATCGTGGGTGCCGCCGTCGGTGCCATCGTGGGTGGTCTGGCGGGCAAGGGTGTTGCCGAGTCCATCGACCCGACCGTTGAATACGCGTATTGGCGCGACAATTACACGAATCGCCCCTATGTCAGCGGCGGATCAAACTTTGACGACTACGGCCCTGCCTACGTGTATGGCATCCACTCGGCGGCCAAATTTGGCGACCGCAGTTTTGATGACATCGAACCCGATATGGCGCGCGACTGGGACACCGTGCGCGGCACCTCCAGCCTGTCATGGGACCGTGCGCGCGATGCGTCGCGTGACTCATGGGAGCGCGTGCGTCTGGCCCGATAACGCCGCTGCCTGACATAGGAGCCCCGGGCACTGCCCTGGGGCTTGCCGCGTCGCCATGCTCATTGCGTCGTCATAGACACGGATTGAGGGCAGGCGGTGCGTGATGGGGTCTGGGCGCGTATTTTTAGCGCTTGCCCATGCTTCGTCGGTGCTGGAGCTGGCATATCAGCGACGATGACAAGGGCCCCCGCGAACCGGGCCACTTCGAGAAACCGTATGACCTGTTGTTCTTGCTCGGAAGTCTCCATGCGCAAAAAACACAGGGCTTGGCGGGTATCGCCCTGGCTACCCAGCAGCACGTCCAAGCGTTTGACCGACCCAAACTCTGAGCAGATCAACAGCAGGGCTGATTTTGTACCGACCAAGTCGGTGCCCGTGCAAAGTTGTTCGAATGCAGGGTTCAATAGGTTGGTTTTCAAATAGAAACCTCGCTGCTGTGCCTGACACCACGGATGCTGATATCCAAATCGAAACCCGAATGTAGTGGCGCGAGCGCTGCTTTTCCGTACGCTGGCGTACCTCGCGCGAGGGTTCATCCAAACGGATGTAACCCGCAGCCCATCTGGCGGCGCAGCCGGGCTTCTTTGAAAAAACGGGCTCTAGCCCTCGCAGATATTGCGTATGTTGCTATCAGGTCGATAGCAACTGCTAGAGTGAAAGTTCAACCGGGCTGCCCCGTCAGTGCAAAATCTTCATCCACTGCCGGCCCCGGGAAGTGGAAGTGGACCGGCCCGTCGGGCTTGGCGTTGACGTACTGGTAGACCATGGCGTCGGTGCTGTTGCGCACATCATCGGGCGAGCCTTCGAGGGCGACTGTGCCGTTGGCCAGCACGATGACGTGGTCCGCGATCTCCAGGGTCTGTTTGAGTTCGTGCGATACGAAAACACTGGTCAGTCCCATCGAATCATTGAGCTGGCGGATCAGCTTGGCGGCGGTCTTCAGAGAGATCGGGTCGAGGCCGGAAAACGGCTCGTCGTACATCACCAGCTCCGGGTCCAGCGCGATGGCGCGGGCCAGTGCAATGCGCCGCGCCATTCCCCCTGAAACTTCGCTGGGGTACAGATCGCGCGCGCCGCGCAGGCCCACGGCATTGAGCTTCATCAGCACGATGTCGCGGATCAGCGCCTCGGGTAAATCGGTGTGCTCGCGCAGTGGAAAGGCCACGTTCTCAAACACCGTTGAATCGGCAAACAGCGCGCCAAACTGGAACAGCATGCCCATGCGCCGCCGCGCCGCGTAGAGCTGTTGCTGGTCCATGCGGCCGACATCATTGCCGTCAAACAGCATCTCGCCAGCCTGCGCCTTTTGCTCGCCACCCATCAGCCGCAGCGTGGTGGTTTTACCCGCACCCATGGGGCCGATCAGAGCGGTGACTTTGCCTTTGGGGATGCGCAGCGAGATGTTGTCCAGGACCACGTGGTCGCCATAGCTGAAACGCAGATTGCGAAATTCGACGAGCGTTGAGGAGGAGGGTGTGATTGCCATAGGAAAGGTGTCAAAGCCGGTGTGCGGGAAGCGTCGCTCCAATGATAGCCCGGGCCGCGCTTTGGGTGATGGCGTCCACCAGCGCATCCCGCAACGGGTGCGGGGTGGCCACTTGCGGCAGTAGCAGGCTCACGCTGAAGGGGATAGCCATGATCAGCGGCCGCACAACCAGTTGCGAGCCAGCCATGGCGGCCGCGGTCAGCGGGTTGACGATGGCCACGCCCAGGCCTTGCTGCACCATGGCGCACACGGCTACCGCGCTGGTGGTCTCCAGCATGGTTGCGCGCCGTACACCGGCCTTGAGAAACATCGCGTCGATGGCCTGGCGATAGACGTCGCCTTCAGCCAGGCTGACAAAGCGCTCGTCGGTAAAGTCCTGGGGCTGCAGCAGTTCGTGTTTACACAGGCGGTGGCCCGCAGGCAGTACGGCTACTTCGTTGGCGGTCAGCAGTGGGCGCAGTTCCACACCCGTGGGCGCCTCGGTGGTTTCGCCCAGGCCCATATCAAAGCGCTGCTCGCTTAAGGCCTGCTCCAACCAGGGTGATTCCAATGGCACCACGCTGACGTTGGCTTCGGGCAAGACCTTGCTGAAGTGCAACAGCGCCTGCGGCACCAATGCATGGGCCAACGCGGGCAGGCAGGCCAGGCGCACGCGTCCCGTGGACAACGTGCGCAGCTCTTGCGCGCGGGCTGCAATCTGTTCCAGGCCGATGAAGGAACGTTCCACTTCCTGCATCAGCGCCAGGGCGCGGGCCGTGGGGCGCAGGCGGCCGCGCACGCGGTCGAACAGGGCGAAGCCCAGTACGTATTCCAGTCTTGCCAGTTCCCGACTCAAAGTTGGCTGGCTGGAATGGGTCACGTCTGCGGCGCGGCTCAGGTTGCCGTGCAGCATGATGGCTCTGAATTGGGTTAGCTGGCGGTGGGTTAGTGAGGGGGCTTGCTCGGTGCGCGCTCGGAGCCTTGACGCCACCGTGTTTTGCTCCGTGTCCCCCGCCCGCTGTGCGGGCTCCTCCTTTACCTGCGCAAAACGCGGTGACGCCAAGGCTCCTGAGGGATTTGCGGGCGGTTTGGGTGTGCGGGTCATTCGTTTACTATATCAACGTTGAATAGTTGTTCAACAAAATTGGCATTGATTGAATAGTCCGGGGCTGGGATCATTGCCTCCGTGAACCCCTTTACCCCTACCACCCTCGCATCCCTGGCCCAGCAACATGGCACACCGCTGTGGGTGTATGACGCCGCCACCATTGCCGCTCGCGCCCAGGCACTGTGCCAGTTTGACGTAGTGCGTTTTGCACAAAAGGCCAACTCCAACATCCACATCCTGCGCCTGCTGAAAAGCCAGGGGGTGATGGTGGATGCGGTGTCGTTAGGCGAAGTGGAGCGAGCCATTGCCGCAGGCTATTCCCCAGGGTTTTCGGCAGACTACACGCCCGGTCAGCACAACGGTCACGCCGAAATCGTCTTCACCGCTGACCTGCTGGACCGCACCACGCTGCCGCGTCTGGTGGAGTTGGGCATTCCGGTCAACTGCGGCTCTATCGACATGCTGGACCAGTTAGGCGCAGTAAGCAAAGGCCACCCGGTGTGGCTGCGCATCAATCCCGGCTTTGGCCACGGGCACAGCAACAAGACCAATACCGGCGGTGAGCACAGCAAGCACGGCATCTGGCATGGCGATCTGGTGGCTGCGCTGGCCAAGGTGCGCAGCAATGGGCTGGCGTTGCAGGGCTTGCATATGCACATTGGCTCGGGCGTCGACTATGTGCATTTGCAAGAGGTGTGTGGTGCCATGGTCGACCTGGTGCGTACGGTCAAGGCAGAAGGTATGGACCTGCACGCCGTGTCGGCCGGTGGTGGCCTGTCCGTTCCCTATGGCGCGGATGAATTGCCGATCGACACTGCACATTACTACTCGCTGTGGGACGCAGCCCGCCAGCAGATCGCGCAGGACCTGGGCCATGCCGTGGCGCTGGAGCTGGAGCCAGGGCGTTACCTGGTCGCCGAATCCGGCGTGCTGGTGGCCGAGGTGCGTGCCACCAAGACCCAGGGCAGCCAGCATTTTGTGATGGTGGACGCGGGGTTTAGCGACCTGATGCGCCCGTCGATGTATGGCAGCTACCACGGCATGGAGATCATCCACGCCGACGGCACGCCCGCCACTGGCGCCGTGCAGCCCACCGTCGTGGCCGGGCCGCTGTGCGAGTCGGGCGATGTGTTCACGCAGGGCGAGGGCGGTGTGGTGTTGCGGCGCGACCTGCCGGTGGCTCGGGTCGACGACCTGCTGGTGATCCACGACACGGGTGCCTATGGCGCGTCCATGTCCTCCAACTACAACACCCGGCCGCTGATTCCTGAAGTGTTGGTGGAAAGCACGGGCCAGGCCCGACTGATACGCCGCAAGCAGACGGTGGCGGAGTTGATTGCGCTGGAAGCGGTGTAGAGATTGCTATCGTAATTATAGCTGTGTAAGCATATTTCACGAGGGCTTGCGGCTGGTATTGCATATTTAGCGGGCGCTGAGCCCACCCACTGCGACTTGGCGGATGTGTCGGCGGGCAGCGACAACGCAAGTCGTTGATTTCAATGCCTTCCTTGCTGATGAATCAAAAACTGTCTGCCAATGCCGACATTGCACCGCCTTGCAAAAAGCCTTGACCATTGATTTTGTTCAACATTTTCTTTGGCACGCATCTTGGATCGATCAATGGGTCGAGCCAACACCGGCGGAGAAATATTTTTTGAACTGGATCAATAGCAGTACACGACACAAGGGGTGTGTGTGAGACAAATCGACCTAACAAACCTTCTCATAAACGAGACAACGGAAATTAGACGATGATCAGCAAAAACTTCAAGACTCAATTGGTGATGGGCGCTCTGGCGGCGGCCAGCGCTACCAAGGTGAAAGTAAGGCGAATTGTTTCGATAACGGTGGGCGGACCCCTGGTGCTTTTTGCGAACGGTGCGGATGGCGTCCATCGCTCTTTGCAACACACCCACGCCCGCGACTCAACATTGCGCGCACAGTTACGTTGACTTTTGCACCCAGTTAAACCACTCACTAACCCAAGGACGAATATGAAAAATTCAATCACACAGACAGCAACTACCGCCATCCTGGCATTGGCTTGCAGTGCCGCGTTTGCCAGCAACGTGGTGCCACCGAAGTCCTCGCAAACGCAAGTCAATCCCGCTTCGGTGGCGGGCATTGCCCAATTGGCGCAACTGCCTGATTTGATACCGGTCATTTCGACTGCAGGCGCCGCGCCGCAGTTTGGTGTTAAAAATATTGGCAAGGTGGCGTCGACGCCATCGGTGCTGTACGTGCATTGCCAAAAGCAGACACCGGCTTTGGGCCCATGCCCGATGAACAATAGCAACGACCCGATGGTCGAATCCAGCAACGCCACGCTGAATGTCCCGGCGGTCAATGTCGGTGAAACCAAGTGGTTCGGGCTCGGCGACTTTCCGGGTGCTTCGCCAGCGGGCTCTTGGGGGCAAGGAGGGTACTCGTTCAGCGTATCGGTCGACGTCAAGAATCAGGTCCAAGAAAGCAACGAGAACAACAACACCACCCAAGGCCCTCACATTTGGAACAAATAGGGCACAAGGCATGCGCGTTCATCCTGTTCCTGAACATGCGCGCATGCATTTGCTGGGGTGGCATCGGGTCTACCGTAGAAGCCTGCTAACGCCAGTCCGTCTGGGTTACTTTGCAGCGGTTCTCGCACCCATAGGCCCCATGCGGGTCGCACACGAAAACAGACTGTCGCGGTGACGGAGCGGATAGCTTTCGAAGCGGTGTAGCAAACGCTATCGTAGTGATAGCGGGTTGCTTATATTCCACGAGGGCTAGCGGCTGGTTTGTTTAAACCCTGTTGCTGATAAGCTCTGAAATCTCAAGCCGTTCAGGCCGCGCGACCTACCTGCAGCAGCCGCGCCCGCCGGTGGTTGAGCAGACCTTCCAGGCTGTACACCACCAATGCCCCCCAAATCATCGCGAAGCCAACTAGCCGTGGCAACTGCAGCGGCTCCTTGAAAACCACCACGCTGAGCAAGAACAAAATGCTGGGCGACACGTACTGCAAGATGCCCAGCGTGGTCATGGGTATGCGGCGTGCCCCGGCCGCAAACAGCAGCAATGGGATAGCGGTCAGCGGGCCGCCAAAGGCCAGCCAGGCCAGGGTCGGCGTTGGCCCTTGCAGCAGCGCGCTGTTGCCGTGCCACACACCATACGCCAAGTAGGCCGCAGCAATCGGCGCCAGCAGCATGGTCTCTAACGTCAAGCCCTCCAGCGCGCCCAGCACCGCCACCTTGCGCAGCAGGCCGTAGAAGCCAAACGTCAGCGCCAGCACCAACGCCACCCAGGGCAGGCGCCCGGTCTGGTAGGTCAGCCAGGCCACGCCCAGCGCTGCCAAGCCGACCGCCATCCATTGCCCGCGGCGCGGCCGCTCACCCAGGAACGCGAAGGCCATCGTGACGTTTACCAGCGGCATGATGAAATAGCCCAGGCTGGCGTCCAGCAGATGCTGGTTTTGCACCGCCCAGACATAAATGAGCCAGTTGCTCGACAGCAGCAAGGCCGAGAGTGCAAACGCACCCAACACCTTGGGCTGGCGGGCCACGTTGCCTATCCACGCCCAGCGTTTGAGAAACAGCAGCACCAGCATCACAAACAGCAGCGACCACACGGTGCGGTGCATCACAACCTCCAGCGCGGGTACGTCGGTCAACTGACGGAAGTACAGCGGAAACAAGCCCCAGATCATGTAGGCAGACAGGGCGTAGGCAATTCCAGGGTTCATGCGCACCATTGTCGTGCCGAGGGCTGACGGATGGCTGTCGACGCGCCCCGGCGGGGCCCGTGATGCGGCACAATCCTGTCACTTCCAGCAAACCCAACGAGCGCCCTCGCTCCACCCGCACACACCATGTCTGACACCGCCCACATTGCCCCCCGCGACAAAGCCGAAATCCTGGCCCAGGCCTTGCCCTACATCCGCAAGTTCCACGGCAAGACCATGGTCATCAAATACGGCGGCAACGCCATGACCGACCCCGCCTTGCAGGCCGACTTTGCCGAAGACGTGGTGCTGCTCAAGCTGGTAGGCATCAACCCGGTGGTCGTGCACGGCGGCGGCCCGCAGATCGAGAACGCGCTCAAGCGCCTGGGCAAGAAGGGCGAGTTCATCCAGGGCATGCGCGTGACCGATGCCGAAACCATGGAAGTGGTGGAGTGGGTGCTGGGCGGCGAGGTGCAGCAAGACATCGTCGGCCTGATCAACCAGGCCGGCGGCAAAGCCGTGGGCCTGACCGGGCGCGACGGCGCCATGATCCGTGCACAAAAGCTCAAGATGCTGGACAACGCCGACCCCAGCGTGGAGCACGATGTAGGCCAGGTCGGCGACATCGTCAGCGTCGACCCCAGCGTGGTCAAGGCCCTACAGGACGACGCCTTCATCCCCG
Source organism: Rhodoferax sp. (assembly GCA_025351745.1). Taxonomy (GTDB): domain Bacteria; phylum Pseudomonadota; class Gammaproteobacteria; order Burkholderiales; family Burkholderiaceae_C; genus Allorhodoferax. The sequence continues at coordinate 40,820 of JANXVI010000160.1, read as the reverse complement.
TCATCAGCCCCATCGGCTTTGGCGAGAACAACGAGAGCTACAACATCAACGCCGACGTGGTCGCCGCCAAGCTGGCCACCGTGCTCAAGGCCGAGAAGCTGTTGATGCTGACCAATATCAGTGGCGTTCTGGACAAGTCCGGGCAGTTGCTGACCGACCTGACGGCGCGGCGTATTGATGAGCTGTTCGCCGATGGCACCATCAGCGGCGGCATGCTGCCCAAGATCGCCGGTGCGCTGGATGCGGCCAAGAGCGGCGTCAACGCGGTGCACATCATCGACGGCCGCGTGCCCCATGTGTTGCTGCTGGAAATTTTGACGGACCAGGCCTACGGCACGATGATCCGGTCACACTGAGCAGCAGCGGCCTCAACCTTGCCCAGCAGGGTGATGCTACTGTTTTAATAGCTGCATACGCCCATTCTACGAGGGCTGGAGGCCAATTTCATGCGACTCTTGTTGGTAGAAGACGATGTGATGGTGGCCAGCGGCATCAAGTTGGGGCTCGCGGGTGCGGGTTACGCGGTCGATTGGGTGGGCAGCGCCGAGCGTGCGCTGGAGGTCACCCGCGCCGAGACCTTCGATCTGGCCGTCATCGACATCGGCCTGCCCGGCATGGACGGACTGGTGCTGACCCAGACCCTGCGCAAAGCCGGCCACGCGATGCCGGTGCTGATACTGACGGCGCGTGACGCGCTGCAAGACCGCGTGCAGGGGCTGGATGTGGGCGGCGACGACTACATGGTCAAGCCCTTCGAGCTGCCCGAGTTGCTGGCCCGCCTGCGGGCGCTGCTGCGCCGCTCGCAAGCGGCCACCTCGGCCATCTTGAGCTTTGGCCCGCTGGAACTGGACACCGCCCTGCGCCAGGCCTGCATTCGCCCAACCGGAGCGGGTGGCGTAGCCGGACCCTGTGTGCCGATCGAGCTGGGCCCGCGCGAGTGGACCGTCATGGAATACCTGATGCTGCAGGCCCCCAAGCCGGCCAACAAAGACAAGCTGCTGCAGGCCCTGACCGGCTGGGACAAGGAAATCACGCCCAATGCGGTGGAGGTGTATATCTCCCGCCTGCGCGGCAAGCTCGAACCGCATGGGCTGGCGCTGCGCTCCATCCGCGGCTTTGGTTACCGGCTGGAGTTGTTGAACCCGTCGGTTGAGGCGGGCGTGGCACCGGTCGACCCTGCGGCGTGACGCCTTGGTGGCCCCGTCCCCACAAGTAGGCATGGCATCGGGCCTTCAGCGGCGCTTGCTGCTGCTGCTGTTGTTGCCGCTGTTTGTGCTGTCGGCCCTGAACACCTGGTTTGATTTTCGCTCCGCCGACGGCGCGGCGTTGCAACAAGACCGGCAGTTGTTGGCCCTGGTTCCCTTGCTAGCCGGTTCAGTGGTGGCGCATGGAGCCACAGAAGCAGACCCCCCGGTGCTGCTCACCGCGCCCCGGCTGGAAGATTTTTTGAACGAACGCCGCGGAGTGTCGGCATTTGCGCTGGTTGGTCGCGAGGGCAGCGTTTTGTTGGGGGACGCGTGGTTGAGTGGCATGCCGCCCGCCACCGGCGATCCCGAGTTTGCCAGCCAGGAGTTTGACGGCGTGACCTACCGCATCGTCAGCCAGCGTATGAACACTGTGGCCGGTGAGTTGGTATTGCGGCTGGCCGATGGATCGGACCCGCGCCAACAATGGTTGCGCTTGTTGTGGTTCAAGGTCGCGCTGCCCAACCTGGTGTTGATGGTGGCGGCCTTCTTCGCCGTCAACTGGGCCGTGCGCCGTGCGCTGCGCCCGCTGATCGAGTTGAAAGCGGCAGTGGAGCGGCGCTCACCCAGTGATCTGTCGGCACTGGACGCCAAAGGCTCACCCGACGAGGTGCGTCCGCTGGTGCAGTCGCTGAACCGCCTGTTTGACCTGGTCAACGCCCAGGCCGAGAGCCAGCGCCGTTTTGTGGCCGATGCCGCGCACCAGTTGCGCACGCCGCTGGCCGGCCTGCAGGCGCAGGTCGAGGCGTGGGCGCAAGCTTTGGGCTCCACGGCCGCGCAAGCCCATCCTGACCATGTCTATAGAGAAAACAGCCACCTAGCCTTCGTCGATATTGAGAGTTCTGCTATCACTTTGGAAGCAAATCAGGTTTTAAAGCTGCGCCAAGCCGTGCGCCGTACCTCGCAGTTGGCGAACCAACTGCTGGCCCTGTCCCGCGCCGATGCGCGCAGCGCCAACACCCAGCCGATGCAGCGCGTCGATTTGCGCCAGTTGTGCGAGACGTTGTTGGAGAGCCACCTGGACGCCGCCACCGCCAAACAGATAGACCTGGGGCTGGAGGCGTTCGATGTACACGCCACCGGCCACGAGTGGCTGCTGCGCGAACTGATGGGCAACCTGGTCGACAACGCCATCCGCTACACGCCGCGCGGCGGCAGCGTCACGATACGGTGCGCTATCTCCACGACACCCGATCAACACGAGCAGCCGATTCTGGAAGTCGAAGACAACGGCCCCGGCGTACCCGTGCACGAGCGCGCGCGCATGCTGGAGCGTTTCTACCGCGTGACCGGCACCGCAGGTGAGGGCAGCGGCCTGGGCCTGGCCATTGCCGAGGAAATTGCCAGGGTGCACAACAGCCATTTGCAGGTGCTCGAAGGCCATGGCGGGCGGGGCTTGCGCATGCGGTTGGTGATACCGACTTAGACTAGGCAAAAACCCTTGCATTCCCTATGCGAGAATCATTTATAACCACCGCTTTGCGCACCATGCCTGACGCCCTCGAACAGTCCAATGAGTCCCTAGACCACGCACCGTCGGAGCAGGCGTCCGAGGTGCCTCTGGTGGCAACGACCCGCAAACGCCCCAAACCCGGTGAACGCCGCGTGCAGATTTTGCAAGCCCTGGCCAGCATGCTGGAGCAACCCAGTGGCGAGCGCATCACCACCTCAGCGCTGGCCGCCCGGCTCGACGTTAGCGAGGCTGCGTTGTACCGCCACTTTGCCAGCAAGGCGCAAATGTTTGAAGGCCTGATCGAGTTCATTGAGCAAAGCGTGTTTTCGCTGGTCAACCAGATTGTGGAGCGCGAGCAGGCTGCTGCCGCCGACGGCGTCGTGGGTGACCTGGGTCAGCGCCAGGTTGCCAGGCTGGTTGCGATGCTGCTGCAGTTCGCCGAGAAAAATCCGGGCATGGCCCGCGTCATGGTCGGCGATGCACTGGTGTTCGAGAACGAACGCCTGATGGCCCGCATGAACCAGTTCTTTGACAAGATAGAAGCCACTCTGAAGCAATGCCTGCGCGATGGCGCTGCGTCTAATGCGTCTGCCACTCCCACCGTGGATGCGCAGGTGCGCGCCTCCGTACTGGCGGCCTTTGTCGGCGGGCGCTTGCAACGTTTTGTGCGCTCCGGTTATAAACGCCTGCCGTCGGAGAACCTGGACGCCAGCCTGCGCGTACTGCTGGGGTAAACCCATGGCGGGTTTAGAAAACTGGCTCTAGACCACAAAAAATCTCCAGACGCGGGATGTAATGCATGCAGAATAGCACGATCGTTCTATTTTGTAGTACAGTGCGTTTATGTCTATTGCTTCACTCTCCGCCAAGCTGATCCGCAAAGCAAGCCCAGCCGCCAAGCGTGCGGGCGCTGAAGTCGGCAGGTCGGCATCGGGCCGCGCCATGCAAAAAGGTCAGCAAACCAAGATGACCATCGTGGATGCGGCGCTGGGCCTTGCTACCCAGATCGGCCTCGAAGGCCTGAGCATTGGTGCGTTGGCCGATGCCACTCAGATGAGCAAATCGGGCGTTTTTGCGCACTTTGGCTCGCGTGAAGAGATGCAGATATCGGTCATCCACCAGTACTTTGCGCAGTTTGAACAAGATGTGTTCTACGCTGCGCTGTCTGAGGAGCGTGGACTGCCGCGCGTGAAGGCCTTGTTTGCCAATTGGATGAAACGCGTCGCCGTTGAAATCCAGTCGGGCTGCATTTTCATCAGCGGGGCCGTCGAGTTTGACGACCGCCCCGGCCCGGTGCGGGACGCCCTGGCCTCATCCGTGCAAACGTGGCTCGGTGCCATGAACCGCGCCATCGTACTGGCCAAGGCCTGCGGACATTTGCGTGACGATGCCGACGAAGAGCAAATGGCTTTCGAAATCCACGGTCTGATTTTGGCGCTGCACTATGAAGCACGTTTCCTCAAGAAGCCCGGCTCCATCGAGCGGGCCAACAAGGGTTTTGCCAACATCCTGGCGCGTTACGGCGCAACCACCGTTTCCTGATTTTTTTCGATTCATCTGATTCACTGTTCAACAAGGAGCAACCACCATGCCTACCTACAACCCGCCCCTGCGCGACATGCAGTTTGTGATGCACGAAGTGCTCAACGTGGTCGATGACTTCAAGCAGATACCCAAGTACGCCGAGATGGATGTCGAAACCATCAACGCCGTGCTTGAAGAGGGTGGCAAGTTTGCCACCGAGGTCATCTTTCCGCTGAACATCCCCGGTGATGCCGAAGGTTGCACGATCGACCAGACCACCCATGCTGTCACCACGCCCAAGGGTTTCAAGGAAGCCTACAAGACATACGTCGAAGGCGGCTGGGCTGCTTTGGGTTGCGACCCCGAATTTGGCGGTCAGGGCCTGCCACTGGTCGTCAACAGCATGTTCTATGAAATGCTCAACAGCGCCAACCAGGCCTGGACCATGTACCCCGGCTTGACCCACGGCGCCTACCACGCGCTGCATACCTACGGCACGCCCGAGCAACAGCAGACCTACCTGCACAAGATGACCAGCGGCGAATGGACCGGCACGATGTGCCTGACCGAACCCCATTGCGGTACCGACCTGGGTCTGATGCGCACCAAGGCCGAGCCGCAGGCCGACGGCACCTACAAGATCACTGGCAACAAGATTTTCATCAGCGCCGGTGAGCACGACATGGCCGACAACATCATCCACCTGGTGCTGGCCCGCCTGACCGATGCGCCCCCCGGCATCAAGGGCGTTAGCCTGTTTGTGGTTCCCAAATTCAACGTGAACAAGGATGGTTCATTGGGTTCGCGCAACGGTATCTATTGCGGCGGCCTGGAGCACAAGATGGGGATCAAGGCCAATGCAACGGCGCAGATCGTGCTGGACGGGGCTGTGGGTACCTTGATCGGCCAGCCCAACAAGGGCATGCAAGGCATGTTTGTGATGATGAACTCGGCCCGCCTGGGCGTGGGCAACCAGTCGTTGGGGCTGACCGAAGTGGCTTACCAAAACGCGCTGGCCTATGCCAAAGACCGCCTCCAGATGCGATCGCTGACCGGCCCCAAGGCCAAAGACAAGCCGGCTGACCCCATCATCGTGCACCCCGACGTGCGCAAGATGCTGCTCACCGCAAAGGCCTATGCCGAAGGCGGCCGCATGCTGCAGGCTTACTGCGCGATGTTGCTGGAGAAAGAACATGGCCATCCAGACGAAAAAGTGCGTACCGAGTCCGGCGAGCTGATCGCCATGCTCACACCCATCGCCAAGGCTTTCCTGACCGACAACGGCCACATCGCCACCAATGCGTGCATGCAGGTGTTTGGCGGCCACGGCTTCATCAAGGAATGGGGCATGGAGCAATTCGTGCGCGACAACCGCATCAACATGATTTACGAAGGCACCAACACCATCCAGTCGCTGGACCTGCTGGGCCGCAAGATTTTGGGCAACAACGGCGCCACGCTGAAGAAGTTTGGCAAGCTGGTGGGCCAACTGGTGGAAGAAGAAGGCGTCAACGAAAAGATGGCCGAGTTCATCACCCCCATCGCCATCCTGGGCGACCAGATGACCAAGTTCACGACCGAGATCGGCTTCAAGGGTTTCCAGAACCCCGACGAAGTGGGCGCCGCCGCGGTGGACTACCTGCGCGTCGCCGGCCACCTGGTGTTCGGCTACTTCTGGGCCCGCATGGCACAAGTTGCGCTGCGCGAAATATCCGCCGCTGAAAAAGAGGGAAGGCCGGCCGACCCGTTCTATGGCGCCAAGCTGCAGACCGCGCGCTTCTACTTTGGCAAGCTGTTCCCTGAGACTGCTACGCTGATGCGTACCGCGCGTGCCGGTAGCAAGGTGTTGATGGACACCGATTTGGCGCTGGCCTGATACGTCCCCGTCTTGTTCATTCGATCGTCGAGTTCTATTGATAATTTTAGGAGAGTTTCCATGGTGTTGCGTTCAATCATTGCAGTTTTGGTATGTGGTTTCAGTGTCTCGGCCATGGCCCAAATGTCGCCCGTTGGCGTGTGGCAAACGATTGACGACAAGGACGGCACCGTCAAGTCCGAAATCCGCATCGTGGAGACTGCAGGTGTGGTCTCCGGCAAGATCGACAAGATCCTCGATGCCAAGGCCAAGCAGGACGACAAATGTGTTGAGTGCGCAGACGAGCGCAAGGATCAGCCCATACTGGGCATGGAGATCATGCGCGGTCTGAAGAAAACCGATGGCAAGGACGTATGGGAAGGTGGCACCATCCTCGACCCCAAGAACGGCAAGGTCTACAAGGCCACCGTAACGCCGATTGAAGGCGGCAAGAAGCTGCAGATGCGCGGCTACATCGGGTTCTTCTACCGCACGCAAACCTGGAATCGCGTCAACTAATAACTTTGTGGGACAGACCGCAGTGGCATCGCCACAAGCTCTGTCCTCGACATACGAATAACTTGCGGGACAGACCGCAATGGCAAGGCCACAAGCTCTGTCCTCAACTGTTTAAAAGGAGGAACTTAAATGTCCCGTTTCCAAGTCAAAAAAGTCGCCGTGCTCGGCGCGGGTGTGATGGGCGCGCAAATCGCCGCACACCTGGTCAATGTCAAGGTGCCCGTCATCTTGTTCGATTTACCGGCGAAAGAAGGCCCCAAGAACGGCATCGTCACCAAGGCCATTGAAGGTTTGAAGAAGCTCAAGCCCGCACCGCTGGGCGTGAATGAGGACGCCGTGCTGATCCAGCCGGCCAACTACGAAGAACACATGGCGCTGCTGGGTGAGTGCGATCTGATCATCGAGGCGATTGCCGAACGCATGGACTGGAAGCTGGACCTGTACAGGAAAATCGCTCCGTTTGTCGCGCCGCACGCCATCGTTGCATCCAACACATCGGGCCTGTCGATCACCAAGCTCAGCGAGGCATTGCCAGAAGAAATCAAGCCGCGCTTCTGCGGCATCCACTTCTTCAACCCCCCGCGTTACATGGCGCTGGTCGAGCTGATCAACACCCCCACCACGCTGCCGCAAGTGCTGGACGACCTGGAAGCCTTTGTCACCAGCAACCTGGGCAAGGGCGTCGTGCATGCCAAAGACACCCCCAACTTCATCGCCAACCGTGTCGGCATTGCCGGCATGTTGATGACGATGAAAGAGGTCGAAAATTTCGGTCTGACCTATGACGTGGTCGATGACCTGACCGGCAAGAAGCTGGGCCGCGCGTCCAGCGGCACGTTCCGCACGGCCGATGTCGTGGGCCTGGACACCATGGCCCATGTCATCAAGACGTTGCAAGACAACCTGTCCATCGATACCGATCCGTTTTACGCCAGCTTTGCAACACCCGAGGTGCTGAAGGCCCTGATGGAAATGGGCAGTCTGGGCCAGAAGACGAAGGCCGGCTTCTTCAAGAAGGTCGGGCGCGACATCATGCGCTTTGACCTTGCCAGCAAAGAGTATGTGCCGGGTGGTGAGAAAGGTGACGAGGTCTATGTCCGCATGCTCAAGAAGCCAGCGGCCGAGCGCTTAAAACTGCTGCGCACCTCCGAGGGCAAGCAAGGCCAGTTCCTGTGGGCTATTTTGCGCAATGCGTTCCACTATGCCGCCGTGCATCTGGCCGATGTTGCCGACAACGCCCGCGATGTGGACTTCTGCATGCGCTGGGGTTTTGGCATGCAGCAGGGTCCGTTCGAGCTATGGCAGGAGGCTGGCTGGCTGGAAGTGGCCAATATGGTCAAGGAAGACATCGACGCGGGCAAGGCGCTGTGCAAAGCGCCGCTGCCGGATTGGGTCTTCAAAGGCCCGGTAGCCGATGCGGGTGGTGTGCACACGCCAGCGGGATCGTGGAATCCCACGGCAGGCAAATTTGTACCGCCGCGCGCATTGCCGGTCTATGCGCGCCAGCACTTCCCTGAAAGCGTGCTGGGTGCCAACGCGCCATCTGCAACGACCGCCGGCAAGACGCTGCACGAAGACGAATACATCCGTCTGTGGACGCTAGACGCGGATCAGGATGGGCCCTCTGGAGGCCAGGTGTTGATCGCCAGCATCAAGACCAAGATGCATGCCATCGGCCCCGGCGTGGTTGAAGGCCTGGTTATGGGCCAGGAAATGGCTGAAAAGGACTTCCAAGGGCTGGTCATCTGGTCACCCGACGAGATGTTCTCTGCCGGTGCCGATCTGCAGTCTATGCTGCCCGCCTTCATGGTGGGTGGCGCTGCCGCCATTGATGGCGCCGAACTGGAGATGCAGCAGGCCATGCTGAAGCTGCGCTATTCCAACGTCCCCGTGGTGTCCGCCGTGCGTGGCTTGGCGTTGGGTGGTGGCTGCGAGCTGGCCGTGTACTCCAGCAAGCGGGTTGTCGCAATGGAAAGCTATATCGGCTTGGTCGAAGTGGGTGTGGGCTTGGTGCCAGGCGCAGGTGGCCTTACCTACATTGCGCGCCGTGCAGCAGAAAACGCTGCTGCGTCTACCGGCAAGGACATCGTGCCCTTCCTGACCGAAGGTTTCACGACGGCCGCCATGGCCAAGGTGGGTACCGGTGCGCTGGATTCGCGCAAGCTGGGCTATTTGCTGGACAGCGATGTTGTTGTGCCGCACAAAGATGAGTTACTGTTCGTTGCCATCAACGAGGCCCGGGCCATGTTCAACGGTGGCTACCGCGCACCGCACAAGCGCCAGTTCGCTGTGGCGGGCCGCAGCGGTGTGGCCACTATCAAGGGCTCACTGGTCAACATGCGCGATGGTGGTTTCATCAGTGCGCATGACTTCCATATCGCCGGCCTGATCGCCGAAGTGGTGTGTGGCGGCGATGTGGATGCCGGTAGTTTGGTGACTGAGGAATACATCATGACCTTGGAACGCAAGGCGTTCTGTTCATTGCTGACCAATGCCAAAACGCAAGAGCGGATCATGGGCATGATGTCCACCGGCAAACCAGTGAGAAACTAATATGTTCGCGGGACAGTCCAATAATTGCGAAGTATTTTTGCTCTGTCCTCGACTGATCGGGCTACCGCGCAGCCGCCATGCGTCGTTGCAGCCCACAAAAAATGCTCTCGTACAGAAGTACGTTCCGGTTGCTGTGCTCCGTCCGCTTTGTCTGAGAACCGCTCGCTACGCTTACCCAACCACGAACTACGCCCTGTGGAGCGCCTATGGCCCAAACTAATTCATCCTCTGCACCCAACCGGCTTGCGCGCACCTTGCGCAAGCTGGACCGGTTGCCGCGTTTTGCGCGCCCCTGGGCGCGCAGCAAGGTGCTGGGGCATGCGGTGCCCTTTACGGGTACCGCCGGACTGCAGTACACGCTGATGACGCCTGCGCGCGTGGAGATTGCCGTTGCCAACCACCGTCGCGTGCAAAACCACATCCATGGCGTGCATGCCGCTGCTATGGCCTTGCTGGCCGAAACGGCTACTGGCATGGTGGTCGGCATGAACGTGCGCGACGACTGCTTGCCCCTGGCCAAGCAAATGCACATTGACTTCAAGAAGCGGGCCGTCGGTGCGCTGCGTGCGGTGGCCGTGCTCAGCGATGCGCAGCGGGCCGACATGCAGCGAAGCAACAAGGGAGAAGTGACTGTGCAAGTGCAAGTCAGCGATGAGTCGGGTGCCGCACCCATTGAATGTGAATTTGTTTGGGCCTGGATTCCGTCGGCCCCACGTAAAAAGACCAATGACATTGCGCGGCAGACCGTAGCCCAATAGCGGCTAGCACTGACCTCAACACTTTAGGAGCAATTTATGAAACAAGTTCAAGACGCCTACATCGTTGCTGCTACGCGCACGCCCATCGGCCGTTCGCACCGCGGTTTCTTTCGCAACATGCGGCCTGACGACCTGCTGGTCAAGGCCCTGCAAGCGGCACTGGCCCAAGTGCCCAGCTTAGATGCCAAAGCCATTGAAGACATCATCTGTGGATGCGCTATTCCCGAAGGTCCACAGGGGCTGAACATCGCACGCATTGGCGCCGTGCTGGCCGGCTTGCCCAACAGTGTGGGCGGCATCACCGTGAACCGCTTTTGCGCGTCCGGTTTGAGTGCCATTCAAATGGCCGCTGACCGCATCCGCGTCGGCGAGGCCGACGTGATGATCGCCGCCGGCGTCGAGAGCATGAGCATGGTGCCCATGATGGGCAATTCGCCATCACTGTCACCCACGATGTTCGAGCGCGACGAGAACATTGGCATTGCCTACGGCATGGGCTTGACCGCTGAGAAAGTGGCTAACCAGTGGAAGGTCAGCCGAGAGGCACAAGACGCGTTCGCTGTGGAGTCCCACCGCCGCGCGCTGGCTGCGCAAGCCGCAGGCGACTTTACGGCCGAGATCACGCCGATCGACGTGGTCGACCGCAGCCCGAACTTGGAGACCGGTGAAGTGGTGGAGAAGCGCCGCACCGTGTCGCTGGACGAGGGCCCACGCCCCGATACGTCGATGGAGGGCTTGTCCAAACTCAACGCAGTTTTTGCTGCGCGCGGTTCGGTAACTGCGGGCAATAGCTCACAAACATCAGACGGAGCCGGTGCACTGATTCTGGCCAGCGAGAAAGCCGTCAAGCAATACGGCTTGAAGCCGCTGGCGCGCTTTGTGTCATTTGCCTCCAAGGGAGTACCGCCGCACATCATGGGCATTGGCCCCATCGAAGCGATACCCGCTGCGCTGCGTTATGCCGGTCTGAGCCTGAACGACATCGACTGGATCGAATTGAACGAAGCCTTTGCCGCGCAGTCGCTGGCCGTGGTCAATACGCTGGGTCTGGACCCGGCCAAGGTCAACCCCATGGGCGGCGCCATTGCGTTGGGCCACCCGCTGGGCGCCACCGGTGCTATCCGTTCTGCGACAGCGATCCACGCCATGCACCGCAATAATCTGAAATACAGCATGGTGTCCATGTGTGTGGGTATGGGACAGGGCGCCGCCGGTATTTTTGAGCGCGTTTAATTCTGGCCTATTGATTGAGACCGAAGGGCCACCTGCGGGTGGCTTTTTGCATGGAGACACTCTTTTGACGACAGCACATATTTTTGACCAGGCGGTAGCGCTGCAACAGCAGTCGGACGGCACCTTCAACGGCCATACGAGTGCGGCCTATGCCAACATGGTGGGCCCGTTTGGTGGCATCAGTGCGGCGCAGTTGTTGAACGCCGTGCTGCTGCACCCGCAGCGCCTCGGGGAACCGGTGTCGGTGACGATCAACTTTGCGGCCGCGTTGGCCGATGGGCCTTTTGTTATAGACGCCCATCCCGCGCGCACCAACCGGTCCACACAGCACTGGGTCATTGATGTTCAGCAAAACGGCGAGATCGTGCTGACGGGAACTGCCTTTACGGCAATTCGCCGAGAAACCTGGAGCGTGGACGAGGACGCCATGCCCCCATGTCCGCCGCCCGATCAGGTGGCCTTGCCGCCGGGCCAAGCGCCCATGGAGTGGGTCAAGCAGTACGAGATGCGCCCCATCGTCGGCGGCATGCCCCAGGTGTGGGACGGCAGTGGTGACGGCAGCTTGACGCAATTGTGGGTGCGGGACCAGCCCCCGCGCCCGCTGGACTTTGCGTCCTTGGCCGCGCTGTCTGACGTGTTCTTCCCGCGCTTGTTTGTACGGCGTGCAACCTCCGTGCCGGTGGGTACGGTGTCCATGACCGTGTACTTCCACGCCGACGCGGCGCAACTTCAGGCCACTGGCACGGGCTACTTGCTGGCACAGGCCCGAGCCCAAGCTTTTCGCAACGGCTACTTTGACCACACGGCACAACTATGGAACGAAGCTGGCGTTTTGCTGGCAACCACGCATCAGCTGGTGTATTTTAAAAACTAATATGCTTGCGGGACAGACCGCAGTCGCGTAGCGACAAGCTCTGTCCCCAACTGATTAATAGGAGACCCCATGCAAGACATTCTGACCCACACCGCCGACGGCGTGATGACCTTCACCATCAACCGTCCAGACAAGAAGAACTCGTTCACCCAAGCCATGTACGGTGCGATGGCGGATGCGCTGGAGCATGCCAGTGGCGACCCCGCCATCCGTGTCACCGTCATTCAGGGCGACATAACCGTGTTCAGTGCCGGCAACGACATCAGCGACTTTCTGCAACGCAAGCCGTCTACACAAGACTCACCCGTGTTCAAATTCTTGCGCGGGATGGCGACCCACCCCAAGCCAATCATCGCCGCCGTTTGCGGGCCGGCCGTGGGCATTGGCACCACGCTGCTGTTCCACTGCGACCTGGTCTACGCGGGCGACAACGCAGCGTTCTCCATGCCCTTCGTCAACCTGGGTCTGTGCCCCGAAGCGGGCTCCAGCTTGCTGGTGCCACAGATGATGGGCTACCACCGCGCAGCGGAAGCGCTGCTGCTGGGTGAGCCCTTCATGGCTGAAGCCGCGTTGGAGGTGGGGCTGGTCAACCGCATCGTTCCACCGACCGAGGTCAACGACATAGTTCAGACCTTGGCGCGCAAGCTAGCCGCCAAACCCATCGCTTCATTGATCGAAACCAAGCGCCTGATGAAAAAGAGCCAAATGCCCCAGGTGCTGGCCCAGATCGCCGAAGAGGCCGAGAGTTTTGGGCGCCTGTTGCAAGAGCCTGCGGCCAAGGAGGCATTCACTGCATTTCTGGAGAAACGAAAGCCGGATTTCTTTCAGGGGTGAGGTGAGTGTAAAAATATACCGAAATCGGGGTTTCATACGAGAAATTTTTACAAAATCGGGGTCTAGCCCTCGTGTATATTGACTGTATTGCTATAAATATAATAGCGTTTAATTTTAGCTACACTTTCAAGGAGAGACAATGACAAGTAGTACCGCTTCGGCTTCCACAGGTTTTGTCGGCAGCCTCCAAGGCAAGACCCTGTTCGTCACCGGTGCCTCGCGCGGCATTGGACTGGCCATCGCCAAGCGCGCGGCGCGCGACGGTGCCAACATCGTGATCATTGCCAAGACCACTGACCCCAATCCCAAGTTACCCGGCACCATCTACAGCGCGGCGCAGGAGATTGAAGCAGCAGGCGGCAAGGCACTGCCGCTGGCGGTGGACATACGAGACGACGAGGCGGTGTTCGCGGCGGTCGCCAAGGCGGTGGAGACTTTTGGCGGCATCGACATCCTGATCAACAACGCCAGCGCCATCAGCATGACCAATACCGAAGCGACGCCCATGAAGCGCTTCGACTTGATGAACGGCATCAACGTGCGCGGCACCTACCTCTGCACAGCCGCCTGCTTGCCCGAGCTCAAAAAATCGGCCGCCGCAGGGCGCAAGCCGCAAGTGCTCACCATGTCGCCACCGTTGAGCATGAAGACACACTGGTTTGCACCGCATACCGCCTACAGCATGGCCAAGTACGGCATGAGCATGTGCACGCTGGGGCATGCCGGTGAGTTCAAGAAGCTGGGCATCGCCGTCAACAGCCTGTGGCCGCGCACCGCCATTGCCACGGCAGCGATGCAGATGATCCCTGGCGTGGATATTGCGCTGTGCCGCACGCCCGAGATCATGGCCGACGCCGCCTACTGCGTGCTGACCAACGGTATGTTTGAAACCGGCAACTTTTACATCGACGATGGGGTGCTGGCCGCACATGGCGTGACCGATTTGGATGTCTATGCGGTCACACCGGGGAACAAGAATTTTCTGCCGGACTTTTTCGTCGATTGAAATCAGCTAACCGACTGGCGCGCTGCGCAGCTGCATGTGGTGCGTACTTGATGCCGTTACCCGGTAGTGGGTATATCGTTCGTGTTCGTGGAATACGCGTCAATAGCTATCAAAGTGAGCGCGTTGTGTCGGTCCGCAGTGTACAGGCGGCTCGTTACCGCTTGGTCGTCACTTGAAATGAAAGTGTCCGGCACCATCTGGGTTATACAAATAACATTCTGTTTGAAGGAGATGAAGTCTATGCAGTTCTCTTCGCTGTCCCAACGCGCGGCCCGGTGGCTTCTGGTCGCAACCTTGTTGGGTGCTGGTCTTGCCATGGCCCAGGCGGAACCTACGTTGAACGAGGTTTACACGACGGCTAACGCAGGCAAACTAGACCAGGCCCAGGTCATGATCCAGCAGGTGCTGGTAGCCCACCCCAAGAGCGCCAAGGCGCACTTTGTGCGGGCCGAGTTGTATGCACGCCAAGGTGAGCTGAACCGCGCCCGTGAGTCGCTGGCCACGGCAGACCAGCTGTTGCCTGGCCTTGCCTTTGCCAAACCCGAAGCAGTGCAGGCGTTGCGCACGCAACTCGCTGGCCGCAATGCACCCACGGCTCAGAGTGGCTTGGCTCCGAGCGCAGTGACCGCAGCAGCCGACACCGGCTTCACGCGCCCGGCGCAAACCAACAGCCCGCAGCAAGCATCGCCTTCGTCTTCTTCTTGGGGCATGCCACTGCTGTTGGCGGGTATTGCCATCGCAGCGGGCTATTTCATTTTCCGGCGCCGCGCTCCCGCTCCTTCGCCCCAGTCAGGCGGCTATGGCCTGCAACAAGGCGGGCTTAGCGGACCGCAGACCTTTGGCATGGGCGGTGGCGGTGGCACCGCCATGCCTGGGGGCTATCCGCCTGCTGGAGGCTACCCCCACCAGCAAGCTGGTTCGGGGCTCGGCGGGCGCATCATGGGCGGTGTGGCCACCGGCTTGGCCGTGGGCGCGGGCGTCATGGCCGCCGAAGCCATTGGCCGCAACCTGGCGGGTCACCACAACCACGCGGACGCAAGCCAGTTGGATAACGGCATGCGTGGCAACAGCAACGACAGCTACCAACCGATTGGCAATACCAACCCCGACATGGGCGGCGCCGACTTTGGCATCAACGACGGCGGCTCGTGGGACAGCGGCGGCGCGTCTGACGGCGGCGGTGACTGGGACAACTGACCCAGCCAGTCTCAGCCTATCCGTTGTTATTGTTGTTGTTATTATTATTGTTGTTATTGTTATTACTGCTGCGTTGATTGTCTTTTGCAGTCGCGGTAGCCGCAGGGGTCATACCGGGCATTGCCAACAACAGACCACCGGTCCCCAGCATGACCAGTTGCGCGTTTTGGCTGAACGCCGGGCCGTCGATCGCCGATAGCTTGGCGGAGTTGCACCAGATGGTTTTGGCCTGACGGGCCAATGGCACCGGATAGGTCGCGGTGACACGGCCCCGGCTGTAGCAAGACACCGCCCCATCCTGGTAGATCAAGTGGTCGTCTTTCAAGCGCGTGCCATCGACCAGCCAACGCACCAAAGTCTCTTCCAGCTCGGTGCGCTGCGGCCCGTCGTCAAGCCGCAGGGCGTTCAGAAAGCATTCAACGGTATAGGCAGTACGTTGTAAATCGGGGGGCTGCATGGTGGGTACTCCGGGTCAGTGCAGAGATTCAAGGCAAGTAATGAAATTCAAAATTCTGAAATGGCAGGTTCGCCGTCTGCACATGGTAGAACGCGTTGTTCTTTTGCTTCTGGTAGTGGTAGTCGCGCAGGTAGCCGGTTGTCACAAACAGATTGTTCAAAACCCCGCGCAAAAAAAGCGCGCTGTGCAAAGCCAGCAGACCCGACAGATCGCATTGCAGGTAGTCTGAGCCATAGCGAGCACTGGGCTGCATGCAGTTGGTATAGAGCTGGTACGTAAACACATGTTCTTGCTTGGTACGTTGCTCGTCGCCATAGACGACTGGTGTGTCGCGCAGCAGTTGCAGGTACAGCGTGTTGCGAATGGGCTCGTCGCAGTGGACCAGCAGCACGTCGCGGCGCAGGTGCAACACGATGCGGTCGCCAGTGACCACCGTGTGCTGCGTGCGCTGTTGCTTGAGCAGTTGCGAGTCCAACGGGATAGTCTCCTCGCCCAATTCCAATACGAACGCGGTGGCGCTGAATACCCCTTGCAAAACCGCGTCATTGGCAATGAGGGCTTGCAAGGTGTTCTTGCTATCACCCAGGTCGTTGGGCAGCATCAGTCGGTCCGGTGTGGCCCGTGCGGGCACCTTGGCAAACGCGAGGCTGGGGTGCGTGGTGTGCGCGTACTGCTGCGCATAGTCCCGCTGTTCATCAGGGCTGTCGGCCGGGTAAGACAGCGGGTTGTCCGCGTAAATGGTCTTTTGCAGGCCGCAGGTGTAGGAGCGTGGATTTCTGGTCTGGTATTTGACGACCGGGCAGCCGGTGTTGCAAGTCGACAGGTGGCCGCAGCCCTGGCAGGATTTGTCGAACCCGTGGGCTTGGTGCACCTGCCGTATCTTGCGCGCGCCGTTGTCGAGGATGTCGAGGATAGGGTCTTCAAACACATTACCGTAGCGAAATTCTGCAATGCCCTGGCCCCGCACGCAGGAGTAGACAGCGCCATCGCTTTGCAGCAGATAGAAGCGTTCGCCGCAGTTTGAGGCATTGGTGCAGTAAGACGGTTTGAACTCGTCAAACCAATTGCGCAGCAGCCCCTCCTCCAACTCGGTTCCAGTGAACTCCGCCTTCAAGGCGTCATACAACTGTTGCTGTTGTGCTGGCGTGGTGGGGGCCAATGCGCCTTCGCCCTTGGCGGCGCGGTTGAGCTCGGAGCCAAACGCAAACATCAGGTTGAACTGGTTCATGTCGAAGCCCAGTTCACGGTGAATGGTCCAGATGTCCTTGATCAGCGCGGGTATGTCGCTCAGGTGCTCACTGGAGAGCGTGGCCGAAATTTTCTTGGCGTGCGGATAGCGCGCCAGCAGGCGGATGTTCTCCAGCGTGCGCGGCAGCCAGTCGGTGCCGCCGCGGGTGGTGCGGTGCTTGGCGTGCAGCGCCAGCGGCAAATCAATGCTGGCGCTGATGGAGACCTTGTGTCGATCAAACAGTTCGTAGAGCGGTGCAAACTTGAACAGGTTGGTCTTGATGTGGGGCGCGGACTTCTTGTGTCCTTGCGCATTGAGCGCATCGAAGTTTTGGAGGTAGTGGTTGCGGATCACGCCAAACAGTTCTTCCAGCACGGGCTTGGGCAGCGTCGTCACTTCGCCGCCGTGCAAGGACACGTTAAAGGCCAGCACGCCGGCCTGCTGCATCGCGTCCAAAGCGTGGCGCAGCGTATGCACGGCGCGCTGTGCATCCAGCTTGAGGGCAGCCTCGGTTGTTTGCTTGCCCAGGTAGCAATAGCTGCAGCTCAGGTTGCAACACAACGTGGGCACATACAGCAGGTGGATGGCGCGGCTGGGCGGCTTGTGAAGCTTGGGTGATGTGTTCGCGAAAGGTATGGCCGTGGCTAAGACCGTGTTCATTTCGATTTTCCTGCGCGTACAGCATTGGCAGTCGCCGCACGCACTTTTTCCATGATCTTGGAAGACACCTTGTCGAATTTAGCGGCCTTGTTTTTGGCGATCTTGTTGGCTTTGCGCGCGCTGGTCGGAAACTTGTCGCGCTCCAGAACGAATGCCGCGCCGTTTTTGCATTCAAGCCTTAACTTGCCTTGCGCCGCTGACAAATCCATCTGCTTCACATTGCCGAAATACACGATGGAATTGCCACACAGCAGGTAGCGCGGCCCCAGCAGCAATTGGCGCGGTGACGAAAACCATGCGATGGCGGCGATAACCAATAGCACGATACCCAATGGGAAGATTGAAAGCGCGCTGGATAGCGCGGCCCCTGCGAGGCAGGCGGCAGTGACCACTACGCGCGGCTTGCTGCGGTGTGTCCCTTCGGAGTGCTGGTATTTGAAGGTGGCGAACTCACTGGGCGTCATGGCAGTCCTTTCAGCGCAGTCGGGAGGACCTGCGCCGACGTACATGCCGCTGACAAAGCGAGTGCGGTGCGGGCGGCAGTAGGGAACATGGAGAAAATTTCCTGGGATGGTCCGTGCAAGCCAGGAGACTGTAACAAAACCGTAGCAGTGCGGTGGCTTTTTATGTGACGGGCTGGTGGTTCCGTCTCAATTCCCGGGACGCAAGAAACACACGTGCCAGGCTGGGCATCAGGTCGTGCTAGGCCTGGTCGTCAAACCCGGCAGGACGTCGCACACCGGCGAGGGACAGCAGGGCCTGCGGATCGCCCTTGACCGCAAAGGCGATGCGGTTGGTGGCCTCGGGGTCTTGTACCGTCAGCACGGGGCCATGGAAGCTGCAGCGTATGCGGGTCAGCACGGTTTCTACCTCCGTATTGGGCCCATGCAGATTGGCCACCAACACGCCACCGGGTTGAAGGAGCCGGAAGCAGTCGTCGTAATACTGTTGCGTGCTCAGCGCCTCTGGCAGGCCACCCACGTCGAAGCCGTCCGCCAGCAAGACATCAAATTTTTGCTGGGTTGCTTTGACGAATTCCGCGCCATCGGCAAGTTTCACACAGAACCGGTGGTCGTTGGCAGGTATGGCAAAACTGTCTCGCAAGGCCAGCACATGTGGGTTGATTTCTGCGACCTCGACGACGGCGTCCGGTAAATATCGGTAGCAAAACTTGGCCAATGACCCGCCACCCAGGCCGATCATGGCAATGCGTACGGGCTGCGGCTGGTGCAACAAGAAGCCCATCATGATCCGCGTGTATTCCAGCTGCAGCTCTTCGGGCCGCAGGATGTGCATGTGGCTTTGCACATCCTGCAAGGAAAAAAATAGCGATTTGGTCGTCAGGGCCTCGTAGACGACCGCCTTGGGCTGCGTGCCACGCGGGACACCAAGCGGTGCAGGCACGGACATAGTGGCCTTGTGTGCTTACTCCGCTAACGCCAATGTGGCGGTGTCAATTTTCTCCAGCACCGCCGGTGTGAGTTTCGAAGTCACGTCCAGGGCGCCCAGGTTTTCTTGTAGCTGAGACATGCGCGAGGCACCGGTGATGACCGTGCTGACGCGCGGGTTGTGCGCCGCCCAGGCAATGGCCAGTTGGCCCAGCGTGCATTCCAATTCGGAAGCCACTACCTCGAGCTGGGTTACCGCTGCATTGCGGGCCGCATCGGTCAATCCCTTGAGTAAAAAATCCATACCCTTGACGGAGCCACGACTGCCCTCGGGCACGCCACTGCGGTACTTGCCGGTCAGCAGGCCACTGGCCAGCGGGCTCCAGGTGGTCAGGCCCAAGCCAATGTCTTCGTACAGGCGGGCGTATTCCACCTCCACGCGCTTGCGGTGCAACACGTTGTACTGCGGCTGCTCCATGACGGGCTTGTGCAGGTGGTGGCGTTCGGCGATTTCCCAGGCCGCGCGGATGTCACTGGCCGACCATTCGCTGGTGCCCCAGTACAAGGCCTTGCCCTGGCTGATCATGTCGCTCATGGCCCGCACCGTTTCTTCGATGGGTGTGTGGGGGTCTGGCCGGTGGCAATACACCAGGTCGATAAAGTCAAGGCCCATGCGCTTGAGCGATCCGTCCATGGCCTGCATCAAATACTTGCGGTTCAGCGTGTCCTTGCGGTTGATGGGCTGCTCGTCGCGCGACAGGCCCCAGAAGAACTTGGTAGACACCACGTAGTTGAGCCGTGGCCAGTTGAGTGCCTTGATGGCCTCGCCCATGACGGTCTCGCTCTTGCCTAAAGCGTAGACCTCGGCATTGTCGAAAAAATTCACACCTGCGTCATAGGCGGCGGCCAGCATCTCTTTGGCGGCGGACACATCAACCTGGTTGTGGTACGTGACCCAGGACCCTAATGACAACGTACTGACCTGGAGGCCACTGCGGCCCAGACGGCGGTATTGCATGCATGCACCTTATAAAATAGCTTGTAAATCGGATGGAAGGATTGTGTCAGCATAGTGCCAAATCGGTGCACGTGCTTAGAGCGGGCCATTGCACCGTGGCACCCGCACCCCCGTAGTGACCCAAGCCCCCTATCAGGACGCTGGAGCCCACGAATAGAAATGCGATGCCACCCACGATACCCACCAGAAAGTAGACCGTGGTGATGATCTCTCCGAGCTGGAGCTCCTCGAATACGCGGAGCAAGAAGGGCGGTTGCCGGGTAAAAAAGGTCTTCGGTGAAAACTGCGCCCGCACGGACGCCGTACCCATTTCACGCCACAACGGGCTGGAGTACAGCCGAACGGGGAGCATCAACAGGGCAGGAATACCCTGCAGTACACCCACGAGTGCGCGCACCAGCGCGGCCAACAACACCAGGGCGAAGAGTGACATCACCATGCGCTCCTGGGTGTCGGCGGCAACGAACATTCGCCAGCCCTGTAGCGCAATACGTGGCGCGTTGCGCAGTACATTGATCACGAACGGCAACATAGCTGCCATGGGTGACGCACGATGGTCTGCCGCCTCCGAGGCTTCCAGGGTCTTGTCCAGCGCATCCAGGAAGTTTTCAACTCCAACCTCATACTGTCCCCGCGCAAACGCTGGAACTATGTGTTGCGATAGCAGGCCAGAGGCCGTGGCATCGGTAATGATCGACTCCAGTCCATAACCCACCTCCAGCCGCAGCATGCGTGCATCGCGAAAGATGAAAAGCACCAGCCCGTTGTCCACGCCGCCCGTCCCCACTTTCCAGGCCGAAGCGGCGCGAATGGTGAAACCTTCCACATCACCGTCTGGCACCGTCGGCAGTATGACCACGTTGATTTGTGCAATGCGCATGGTGCGCGACAGGTGCTGGATGTATTGGTCTTTGGCTGCTGCAAACGCGGGCGACAGCAGGCCCGCCTGGTCGTCAAGGTAATGTGACGGTGCGGGGGGAAGGTCCCGCGCGTGTGGCCGTTGCAGAAACAACGAAGCCAGTGCGGCGAACAGGGTGCCGATCGCAAGTCCCACCCACCACCCGCGCCGCATACGCGTCGACGACGCGGTGGGTGGGCGTTTTGGTCTGGCTTTCACGGTGCTGCAGTATAGAAAATATTTTGATTGTCTTGGTGCTGTCATATCCATTGCGGATAGTCGATGGCTTTGCACAGTAACCACCAATCCCGCTCCATGACACACACACTACGCTCCACCGCCCCATCCGGTCCCCGTTTGGTCCTGACCCTCAGCATCCTCGCTTTGGGCATACAAGCCGCTTATGCCGATGGTGGAACGATGCCTGTGGAATTTGCACCGGTGAGCGTTACGGTGCAGTCGGGCGCCTACGGAACGGCGGCCAAGGGTACCGCGTCAGCGATCGCCCCCACCCAGGCCAGCCTGGATGCGACCCAACCCCAATCCGTGATCACCCGGGAGTTCATCGACCTCTCAGTGGCACCGACCACTGAATACAGCCGCATCGTCAACATCGCGCCCAGCATGTCGGGTGAGGCGGCCAATGGCCCGGGCCTGGGCGAGACCAAAGAGACCATGCGTGGGTTCAGCGATGACCAGTACAACATTACATTCGACGGCATCCCATGGGGCGATACCAATAACCCGGCCCACCATTCCACATCATTCTTTCCTGGCACCGTCATCGGGGGTGCTGTCGTAGAACGGGGTCCCGGAAACGCGAGCAACCTAGGCTATGCAACCTTTGGCGGGTCCATCAACCTGTTCTCCAAGAAGCCCTCCAAGGAGCCGTCTGCCAGCTTCTTCGCCACACTGGGCAGTTGGAATACACGCTTGCTGGGTGCGGGCTATGAGAGTGGCCGCATGGAAGGCGCGGGCGAGGCGACATTGCAACTCAACTACCAAAATCTGCAGTCTGATGGCTACCTGAGCTACAGCCCTATCAAAGCGCAGAACCTGACGCTGAAATATGAGCGCAAGGTTGGTGACGGTTCGGTGTTGACCCTCTTCTCGTCCATCAGCAACACCAAGTACCAGCAGCCCGACAGCAACAAGGGTTCCACCCAGTCGCAAAGCGCGTTGTATGGCCGAAATTTTCAGTTGGACAACGACCCGAGTAGCCTGAATTACTGGGGCTACAACTTCACCAACAAAGACACCGACTTCGACTACCTCCGCCTTCGCAGCGACTTGGGCAATGGTTGGAAGACGGACAACACGCTCTACAGCTACGCGTACAACAACCAAACTATCTCTAGCACTGATCCCACGTGGATGGGTACGACGCCCTCCACCAACAAAGACCCGCGCACATTGGTAGGTGGTGTGGTGACCGTCATCCCCGGCATTGACAAGCAAAACAAATACCGGGTGTGGGGCGACATGTTCAAGGCTACCAAACAATTGGATGCGGGTCAGGTGCGCGCTGGTCTTTGGTTGGAGTCTTCAACATCAGACCGCCACCAATACGACATCAATGCGCTCAACATGGCGTACAACGGGATCGAGAAAACAATTCCTGGAGTACCTGCCAGCAGCGCGCTGCCGGGTAGCACCCGGCCTGTTAATAGCGTGAAGTTTGACCAGCAATCCACGATACGCACGGTCCAACCTTATGTCGAGTACGAGTGGATGGTCACATCAGACCTTCAGATCACACCGGGCGTCAAATACATCAACATCACCCGCGCACAGACCTCGCCGGTAGCGCAAACCACGCGCTTGGTGAACGACTCAGGCTCAGTGACGTACACCTCCACATTGCCCTTCTTGACCGTCAACCAGAAGATTAACGACGGCTTGGCGGTGTATGCCCAATATGCCAAGGGGTTCCAGATTCCTGACCTCAACACGCTGTACGTAGCCAACCCCAGCCTAAACAGCACCGACCCACAAAAGACCACCAACTACCAATTCGGCATCGTTGGTAAATCGGACCGCATGACCTGGGATGCCGACATCTACCGCATTGAGTTCACCAACAAATTGCAATCGGTGACGGTCGGCACGGATAGCTATTTCACCAACATCGGCGGTGCTACCTATCAAGGCGTAGAAGGCCAATTGGCCTACGTGGTGGGTGGCGGGTTGTCGGCCTATCTGAATGGCTCTCTGAACGATGCCAAAGCTACCGACACAGGTCTGCAATTGGCCAATGCGCCAGAGTTCACTGCAGCCCTGGGTGCGCTTTACAGCGATAGCGCTTGGTCCGGCTCCTTGCTGTACAAAGTGACCGGCCCAGTGCGCCAGAAAGACTTCACCGCGGGTAAAGCTGCCATCAACGGCGTGGCCTATTACGACTATTACCAAACGCCCAGTTACGGCACGCTGGACCTGGCGGCGGCCTACACCTTCAATGGTGGCAGCGCCTTTGGCAAGAAGGTCAAATTGCAGCTCAATGTATTCAACCTGTTGGATAACCATGCGGTCACCGGCATCAGCACCGGCGCAACCACCACCTACGACACGTACGTGTACCAGACGCCGCGCAGCTTCCAGGTGTCGTTAAAGGCGGACTTCTGATTCCGTAACAGCATCGCAATTGAATATGGAAACTATTGCAAAAAACTTGATACGTGGACTGGTGCTGGGCCTGGCCTTGGTAGCGGCCGGTGGCAAATGGATAGGGGCGGCCCATGCGGCCCCGCGGAGCAACGTCCATGCCGACCCGGTGGTGCTGCGCTTTGCCACAGTCGGCGATTCACGGCAGGACCCGGTGGGTTTCGATCCGACCACGGGGCCGCTATCGGACCAAGACCGTATCTGGTTGCAAAACAGCAAGGCGCTGAGTCGCATCTTGCGCGAAGTGGCGGTACAAAAAAGCCAGATACTTTTTTTCAACGGCGACATGGTCATGGGCTACGGCGTGGCTGGCCCCACCGTGTCTAATTCTGTGGCCGATGTCGTGGGTTCCGATCTGGTGGCGTTTTACCGCCAATACGGTTTCTGGCGCGGCATGGTGGCCACGCTGATGGAGGCTGGCACTTACGTGGTCCCCGTGCCGGGCAACCATGAAGTGCAGTCCAAAGCGGCTGGCAAAAAGGCCATGGCTGAGAACGAAGTCGCGTGGCGCGCCAACATGGGTGACCTCATCATTGATAGCCAACGCTTCAAAACCCTGGTAGGCCAAGAGGCCACCAGTATCAATGTGCAAAACAACGCCGCGCAAGACAGCCTGAGCAGCGACCAATCCCAACTGAGTTACAGTTTTGATGTAGCCGACAAGCACTTTGCGATTGTCAACACTGACCCGGTGGGCAATGACGGTGTAGCACCCTCCGTCTGGCTATTCCATGACCTGGAAGCGGCTAAGGCACGAGGGGCCAAGCACTATTTTGTGTTCGGCCACAAACCGGCCTTCACCTATGTGTACTCCAGCGACCTGAAGAAGTCCGAATCGGTAGGTCTGGACAAAGCCCCGGAGCAGCGCGATGCGTTTTGGAAAGTTATTGAGCAATACGGTGCCACCTATTTCTGCGGCCACGAGCACATGTTCAACTTGATGCAGCCTCGGGGCGCTGCGTGGCAAGTATTGGTGGGAACCGGAGGCTCTCCATGGGATGCCAAGCCAGGCGAAAAGACCTTGCATCCCGAGAGCGACCGCGCCTATGCGTGGGCCACGGTCGAAGTGCGCAAGAGTGGCAAAGTCGATCTCACGGCCTATGGTTTCAGCGACCGTTATGGCCCCACCAAGGTATTGCAGCGTATACAACTGGCTAAATCTGCACCCGTGTCCCCAGTTCGATAACGCAGTTGTTGGGTAGCTTGAAGAAGCCTGCTACGCTGCCCGCGTTGCGCGACATCAGCGCAAAGAAAGCCTCGCGCCAATGGGCCATGCCCGAACCCTTGGTGGGTACCACAATCTCACGGCTCAAGAAGTAGGACGTCTCGAACAGGTTGATGGGCAGGCCTTGGGTCTTGCACAGCTCCAGGGCTTTGGGGATATCGGGCGTGTTCTTGAAGCCATAGTTCACCTGCACACGCCAGAAGCCTGGGACCAGGGCCTCTACGTTGACACGCTCATCAAACGCAATCCATGGCACGTCGTGGAATACCACCGTCAGTATCAGATTGCGCTCGTGCAGCACTTGGTTGTGTTTGAGGTTGTGCATCAGGGCTTGCGGCACCGTGCCGGGGTTGGCGACCGCATACACGGCGGTGCGCGAGGCCCTGTGCATGGTGTCTGCGGATAGTGACGTGATGAAAGGCAGCAGCTCCGGGTCATCCTGGCGAATGCTTTCAATCAGCAGCTCGCGGCCACGGCGCCAAGTTGCCATGACGGTGAAGATGCCCATGCCCAAGACCAGAGGGAACCAGCCACCCTGCAAGAGCTTGATGGAGCACGACGCGACCAACAACGCATCCAGCGCCAGAAACGCGCCGGTCGCAGCCATGGCTACGGGAAGCGGGTAGTTCCAACCGAAGCGCACCACGAAGAATGTCAATATTGTGGTGATCAGCATAGTGACGGTGACCGCAATACCATAGGCGGCAGCCATGGCCGACGAGCTGCCAAACCCGACCACGGCCAGCAACACCGAGATCAGCAGCAACCAGTTCACGCCAGGCATGTAGATTTGCCCCGCCTCTTTGACATTGGTGTAATAGATTTGCATGCGGGGCAGCAATCCCAGTTGAACCGCCTGCTTGGTCATCGAGTAGGCGCCCGAGATCACAGCCTGCGACGCAATGACCGTGGCCAGTGTGGCCAGCACCACGACGGGCATCAGCCACATCGACGGGAACATGCGAAAGAAGGGGTTTCCGATGGCGCTGGGGTCACGCATCAGCAGTGCGCCCTGGCCCATGTAGTTGATGGCCAGTGACGGCAAGACCATGCCGGTCCACGCCAACTGGATGGGGCGCTTGCCAAAGTGGCCCATGTCGGCGTACAGCGCTTCCGCGCCGGTAAAAGCCAGCACGATAGCGCCTACAGCCACAAACACATGCCAACCCTGGTCATACAAGAACGACAGGCCATTGAAGGGGTTCAGCGCGGCCAAGATCGCTGGTTGCTGCGAAATTTCAATAATGCCGACCAGACCTAGCACCGCAAACCAGACCACGATGACCGGACCAAACAGCTTGCCCACCACGCCCGTGCCAAAGCGTTGCATGGCAAAGAGGCCCACGATCACGGCCATACAAATGGGCAGCACATAGGGTTTGAAGGCAGGGGTTATCACCTCCAACCCCTCCACCGCACTGAGCACGGAGATGGCCGGTGTGATGACGCTGTCGCCATAAAACAGCGCCGCACCAAACACGCCAGTGAGCAGCAACATGACCTTGGCGTGCGGCGTGTTGCCGGCTGTTTTGACGGCCAACGCCGTCAACGCCATGATACCGCCTTCGCCCCGGTTGTCGGCGCGCAAGATCAGCACCACATATTTCAACGTGACGACAAGCATCAGCCCCCAGAATATGGTGGACACAGCGCCAATCAAGTGTGCGGCGTCCAGCGGTATGCCCATGGCGGGGCCGAACACTTCTTTCATCGTGTACAGCGGGCTGGTGCCGATGTCGCCGTAGACGACGCCTAGTGCACCCAATGTGAGCGCCGCCAGGCTTTCCTTGTTGGTAGTTTTGACCATGGAAAATGTTTCTTTAGGAGGAAGCTGGTACTGTCGGTGCGGCAGCATCAGGAACGCATAAGTGCCACTGTGTCGGTGTTGCCCCTGCCATCAGTCCACCGCCAAGCGGTAGCCCACGCCGGTTTCGGTCAACAAGTGCCGCGGCTCGGCTGGATCATGTTCAATCTTCGCGCGCAACTGGCCCATATAGAGGCGCAAGTAGTGTGTGTGGTCGGTGAACTCTGGCCCCCACACATCGGCTAGCAGTTGGCGGTGTGTCACCACTCGTCCGGCGTTGCGCACCAGGCGGGCCAGTAGTTTGAATTCGGTGGGTGTCAGGTGCAGGTTCTCGCCTGCCTTTTGTACCTGGTGTAGCCCTAAGTCCACGCGCAGGTCATCCAGTGCATGGACTGTGACGGCGGCGGCGAGCGTAGTGCCTCGGTGGCGCAGCGCCACGCGCATGCGGGCCAGCAGTTCGGCCACGCTGAAGGGCTTGGTCAAGTAGTCGTCTGCTCCCGCATCCAGCAAGGCAATTTTTTGCGCCTCCTGGTGCCGTGCAGACACCACCACGATGGGGGTGGCATGGTGGCGACGGACCTGTTGCACCAGTTCCACGCCGTCGCCGTCGGGAAGACCCAAGTCCAGCACGATGAGGTCGGGTGGTGAATGGATCAGCAGGGCTTGGGCTTCGCGCAGCGTCACCGCTGTTTGCACGTCAAAGCCCTCCACCGACAGTGAGGACTGGATGAGCGCGCGGATCTCGCGATCGTCCTCCACCACCAGTACGCGCAAACTCATGCGGCCTCCGGCGTGGGTTGGTTTGCTTCCACGGGCAATGACAGCGTAAAGCTGCTGCCCCCGCCGTTGCGCCGGTGCACGGTGAGCCTGCCGCCATGCGCGTTGGCAATGGCCCGGCATACCGCAAGTCCCAGGCCTGCCCCGCGACGACCCGAATGGTCATTGCGCGAATAGGGATCAAAGATAACCAGTTGTTTGTCGTCCGGTATGCCGGGCCCCCGGTCTTTGACGGACACCCGCAGCGTGTTGTCTGGCGTGCTGACAATCAGATCAATTGCCTCGGCGCTGTAGTGCAGTGCGTTGTCCAGCAAGTTGCCCAGCAGTTGCGAAATCAACACCGGGTCGGCCTTGATCAGCGGCAGGCCTTCTGGCACGCGGGATTTGATGCGCCGCGTCGGGTCGCGCTGGCGCAGTCTGGCCAGTACTGCACCCACGATCTCTTCGACCGATTCCCAGTCCATGGTGATGTCTTGTGTGGCATTGGACAAGCGAACCAGTTGCAAGGTGTTTTCTGTGACAGTAGACAAGTAGGACGCCTCGCTGACGATGCTGTTCAATAGCCGTTCCTGCTCTGTGGCGCTGAGCTTGTCGCGCTGCGTTTGCAGTGCGGATGCCGCGCCGACAACTGCTGCCAAGGGGGTCCGAAAGTCATGTGAGATGGCGGCAAGAAAGGTGCTTTGCACGTGCTGGCGCTGCGCCTCGCTTTGCGCTGCCTGGACAGTTACCGACAGGCGTTGTCGCCACAGGGCCTGGGCCAGCAGAGTGCACAGGGCCTGTGCGTGTTCGCGCCCCGCTTCGTCTGCCGCATCGGCCGGTTGAATACAGGCGGCGCCGCAGCGCTGACCCGATGCCAGCAGGGGTAAATACCAGGCGTTCAATCCCGGCCATCGGCCAGTGCCGGGGCCTAACACCGCTGACTCGCGCATGCAGCAACGCAAGCCATCACCCAAGGACGGTTGCTGCGCGGTCGTTAACGCCAACTCGCCGCTCGCATCGGTTAAAGCCAAAACGCAGGGCCCAGCGAAGGCGTTGTCTAGAACGGCTTGGCCCAGGGCCTGGATGTCGGGCGCGGGGTCTGATGCGGACAGGGCGGCGGCCAAGTCCTGAAGCTGTGTGGATCTGCGCGCATGGAGCCTTGCGGTATCGGTCTCCCGCCGCAGGCCTGCGACCAAATGACTAATAACCAGCGCCAGCAGCAACATGGTGAACAATGTAATCAGGTGCTCCCGGTTTTCAACTTGAAAAGTCCAGCGGGGTGGCACGAAGAAGAAGTTGAAGGCAACCACCGACCCCAGTGCCGCAGCAATGGACTGCTGCCAGCTTAGCGCGTAGGCGGCAATGACCACGGCTAGTACATAGACCATGGACTGGCTGGTCAGCGACACATGGCTATCAATGGCGAGACCAAATACCGTGGCTGCTGCGAGCAAGCCACCCAGCAGTATCCAGTTGCGGATGGCGTTCGTTCGATGCGTTGAATGGGCGGTGTCGTTCATGGTGTATCCAGCGTACCACCCCAGACATCAGGATTGCATTAGGACAATACTTTCAACGCGACTAGAATTTTCCCAAATTTCTTCCGTGGATCCCCAACGTGCCCAACTCAGACACAGCATCGCCCAACGGCCGGGTTCGCTTGTTCCATGCCAGCCTGGTCTGGCCATTGCAAATCGAACCCATGTCGCCGAACGTGGGCAAAGTGCGGCACTGGGAAGAACTGGAGCGCACTGCGGGCACGCACCCCTGGAAGAGCGTCGACGACGAGTTCACAGATGATCCCGGGCAGTTTCGTGAGCGGCACTACCGCGAGTTTGTATCTTTTTTGCCCTATGTGCAACGCTTTCTATATGGCGAAGGTCGCTGCGGCCGCTGCACGGGCGCAAACGCGGCCATGGATTCGCCCATGCACGTATTTCGCCGCAAGGACATCGCCAAGTTGCGGGTAGTTTTGCGTGAATACCAGGCACCCATCGAGCTGGAAGTGGTCCACACCGACCTGTACTTCTTTGACGATCTGGACGTGGTGCAGTTGAACCTGGAGGTGCGTGCCTGCAATATCTCGCTGGATACGGCGCGCAATATTCTGTTTCGCTTTGGCCGTGCCTACCCATCGGGCTGGGACGAAGATGGCGGTGGCCTGCACAGCGCTTTTTCTGCCGAATGGCTGGGGCATGATGGAGAGGTGCTGGCCAAGTCCGATACGGGTAATCGCGATAAGTTTTTGAAGTTCGTGTGCCAGCACCGCAGCCCCTGTATCTCAGAGCACTGGGCCAGTCTGCTGCGGCCCTTGGTTTTGGCCGACTCAGATGAGCCAGGCGCCTTGCGCTTTCGCTTGATCGAGTACCACCGCATGCCCATCACCGCCTTTCTGGCCATTGAGCAGCCGCGCAGTTTGACGGCACAGGATTGGGTGCGCTTGGGCCTGGCGTCCAAGCTGCACCCGGATGAGCCGTTGCCGATCAACGAGCCCACGGTCATGGAATTCGAGAAGCTGTATTGCCAGGACCGGTTCTGGACCAACACAGATGCCGGCCCCAACACCCGCTTCATCTGCACCGGTAGCTCGATGACGGTGGTGGGCGATTGTGACGCAGCGTTCTTTGCCGATAGCGAGCGGGGCGTGCTGGCGCAGTTTCGCCACCAGTATTTTTTGATCTTTTTGCTGGCCCATCTGCACCGCGCCGCCCTGCTGGTTTTTTCGGATGTTTTGGTCGGTGCGGTCAACGCACTGAAAATCGACGACGACCACTCAGTGCGCGCATTCAAGCGCCGCATCAGGACCAACTTTGAAACCTTTTTGCGTTTTACCCACCGCTATTGGTTTCATGAGTTGTCGGAGCGGCCCCATGTGCAGGCCGCTTTTCGCATCTGCTCCGATCACCTGCGCAACGACGCGCTGTACGACGAGGTGCGCGACGAGATCAAGGAGATGAGCCATTACCTCGACAGCGATTCGCAACGCCGCCAGTCCAACACCGTGGTGCGGCTGACGGTGATCACGATACTGGGCTTGATCACCACCGTGACCACCGGCTACTTCGGCATGAACATCATCGCGTTCGCGGATGGAACGCCGTGGGAGCGTCTGCTGCACGGCATACTGGCCACGATGGTTTTCGTCGGCATGGTTTTGTTTGCCATCGTGCGCTCCAAAAGCCTGTCGGACTTTCTGGAAGTGTTGGCCGACGAGCGCACCAGCTTTGGCACCAAGGTCCGCGCGGGTTTGGGCGTAGTGTGGGGCGGCGGCCGCAATGCTGCTGCCCAGCGCCTATCCAGCAAGCAGGATTGAAGCAGCATGTCATACAGGTTTTAGTGTGCGTCGGCGAATTTGACCACGCTATCTGCAAATGTTCAGGCACCCTTAGCTGTAAGGGTTGCGTCTACCCCCGAGGCACGTGGTCGCGGGTAAAAGTGCAGATAGCCCTCGTAGAACATACGCATTAAGCTATCAAAAATATAGTAGAGCTCCTGCTGACTCCTATGTTGGCGTAGTACCTTCACCCCTAATTTCATCGCAATTATTCTATTTTGAAACAATGTTTCAAAATAGAATGATCCCTTTCAAAAGGGAGGTGAGGAATGGGCAGAGCACTGCGCAAGGTCGCGCTGTTTGGTGAATGCATGCTAGAGCTCCAGGGCGCAGCCTTTGGTGCCATGCAACAGGGTTTCGGAGGCGATTCGCTGAACACCGCGGTCTATTTGGCGCGCTGCGGGCGGGGCCGGGGAATTGCCGTCAGCTACGCTACCGGCCTTGGCGACGACCGCTGGAGCAGTGCGCTCATTGAGCGATGGGCCGCCGAATGTGTCGGCGTTGACCTGGTGCGTCGCGTCCCGGGCCGCTTGCCCGGTTTGTACGTGATCGAGGTGGACGGCCAGGGAGAGCGCACTTTCAGCTACTGGCGCGACCGCAGCGCCGCCACAGCCTATTTCGACGTGGCGCAGACGCCGTTGGAGGCCACATTGGACCAGTGGGACGCACTGTATGTGAGCGGCATCAGCTTGGCCATCTTGCCGCCAGATGGGCGTGAGCGACTGCTCGCCGCCATGCAATCGGTGCGTCGCCGAGGTGGCAGTGTGGTGTTTGACAACAACTTCCGTCCCCGCCTTTGGTCCGATCGCGCGCAAGCGCTGGACTGCTACGCCCGTGCCTTTTCCGTAGCCAATATCGCGTTGATCACCGCCGACGACCACCAGGCACTGCACCAAATGGACAGCGTGGACCAGGCAATCACCCACGCCCAGCATCTGCCCAGTGCAGAGATCGTTATCAAGCGCGGAGCGGATGCAACCTTGGTGCGCAGCCCTCAGGGCGAGTGGGCACCAGCCCCTACTGAACCCGTGCTCCACGTGGTGGACACTACGGCCGCCGGAGACTCCTTCGCAGCCGGCTACTTGAGCCGCCGCCTAAACGGGGCCTCTAGTTTCGAGGCGGCCCACTTTGGCAATCGACTGGCCGCGCGGGTCATCCAGCACCGGGGTGCATTGATCCCGCTTCAGGCCATGGCCGATCTGGTTTGAGCATGTTGATCGCAGGGTTGATATTGGTGACTTATATGCCCGCGCGTTTAATTTGCTTGCGCGTTGGCTGTGGATGTGAATCTGCCAGGCATCGTTAGATGTCTCATCTATGTCTCTTAAAACGTACTTCCAAGAAAGTAATACCAAATGGATGATGACTCGCTAGACAGCAAGCAACCCGAGTCGGTGGCGGCAGTGCTCAAGACCTTTGCCCTGTTGCAAGCGTTGGCAGACCGCAGTGAAACCGGTATTTCGGACCTCTCCGTGCGCTTGGCCATGCCCAAGGCCACGGCTTACCGCTTTTTGCAAACCATGATGACGCTGGGCTACGTCCGCCAAGAGGCCGACAGTGAACGCTACGGCCTCACGATGAAGGTGTTCGAGCTGGGCGCCAAGGCCCTCCAATACCCCAAACTGGTGGACCTGGCCAAAGACCATATGCAATACCTAGCCGACAAGACCGGCGAAACCGTGCACCTGGGCACGTTGATCGACAGTGAAATCATCTACGTGCACAAAGTCGATTCCCGACACATGCTAGGCATGTACTCCAAGGTTGGGCGCCGCGCGCCGCTGCACTGCACCGCCATTGGAAAAGTTCTGTTGGCCTGGGAGCACCCAGATCGTCGCGCGATGATCCTGCAGGGCGCCAAGCTCACTAAGTACCGCGACAAAACCATTGTGGAGCCCGCCGCGTTTGCGCAGGAGCTGGAGCGCGTCAAGGAGCAAGGTTTTGCCGAAGACCACGAAGAGTTTGATGACCACATCCGCTGTCTGGGCGTGCCTATTTTTGACCGGCTGACCCGCCCCATCGCCGGCATGAGCATCTCATTCCCGACCTTCCGTTACGAACCCGCGCGTGAGGGCGAGGTCGTGACCATGTTGACCGAGGCCAGCCGCGACATCTCGGCGCGACTGGGGTGCTCGCAGTTTCCGATGGATGTTGTGGGCGCAAAAGTCTAGAGTCCTGAAGCGCTCCTAAAGCGCGAGGTAGTCGTCGCGGCAAGGCGAAAACTGGTCGAGCAGCGTGCTTTTGTCTTCGAGTGCGACGACGCCGTGCGTGCAGTTGTGCGGCGCAATGAATGCATCGCCGGTTTGCAAAAATCGCTTCTCGCCGCCCACTTCGACTGAGAACGAACCTGAAATCACCATCGCGATCTGGTCATGCTCCTCGTGCGCGTGGGGGGTGCCAATCGCTCCTTTGTCGAACTGCACCAGCACGGACATCAATTGCGGTGTATGCCCGATGATTTTTCGGCGAATTCCATCTCCCAATTCAGTCCAAGTGGACGTGTGGTCTTCGTAAAAGTGCATAGGGTTCTTTCTTGCTTATTCAGACGTCCGATTTAAGAGGGGCTGCCTTCCTCGCAGTGGAGGCACGTACTACCAGCCTGGGGCGCAGCGTTTCTTCGCTGGCCACCAGGGTCCCTTCAATGAGCTCCAGCAAGCGCACCAGCGCCAGTTCGCCCATGGCTTCGCTTTGCATGTCGACCGTGGTTAGCGCGGGCGATGTGAAGCGGGAAAAAG
This sequence comes from Rhodoferax sp., assembly GCA_025351745.1. Taxonomy (GTDB): domain Bacteria; phylum Pseudomonadota; class Gammaproteobacteria; order Burkholderiales; family Burkholderiaceae_C; genus Allorhodoferax. The sequence continues at coordinate 7,606 of JANXVI010000160.1, read as the reverse complement.
GGATGTCGTCGAACCCCGTCACCGACACCTGCTCGGGCACGCGCACACCCGCAGCCTGCGCCTGGTTCATGAAGCCGATGGCCAGCAAATCGTTGAAACATACCACCGCGTCGGGGCGGTCGCTGCCCATCAGCACTTCACCCACAGCCTTTTCTCCAGCCTCCAGCGTGGGGGCTTCTGCGGCAAAGTATTGGGGGGTCAAGCCGGCCTCAATCAGCGCTGCGGTCAGGCCACCCTTGCGCTCAGAATCCCAGCGCGCCAGCGGGTAACCCAGATAGGCGATTTTGCGGTGCCCCAGGTCGATCAGATGCCGCGCCAGCATGCCTGCCGCGGACCGGCCATCGGCGCTGACGCTGTGCACGCCCTCGCCGGCGGCACGGCCGAAGAAGACGACTGGTTTCTGCAGATCGCGCAGGGCCGACAAATCGGAGTCTGGCATGCGCGAGCTGACGATCAGCCCATCCACCCGCCGGCTCAATTCGCGCAGCATGCCGACCTCGCCACTCTGGCGCTCGGCCGTGTCGACAAACAGCAGGTTGTAGCCCAGATCCAGCGCTTTGCGGTTCGCGCCTTTGACGATGCCGGTGAAGTGAGGGTTGCGGATGTCCAATATGACAACGGCCACGGTGCGGGTGCGCCCGGTGATCATGCTGCGCGCCAGCGGGTCGGTCTTGTAGCCCAGGGTTGCGATCGCCTCGCGCAGGCGCTCTTCAGTGGCAGCGGTGAATTTTTGTGCGCCGTTGATGTAGCGCGACACGGTGGCGGTGGAGACGTTGGCTACGCGTGCGACATCCCGGATGGTTGGGGCGCGGTTCGATTCAGATCTCATAGGTGGGCGGTTGGGGGCTTGGCCCGTAGCGGAACCGTAAAAACGGCAATGGGTGAGGTTAAACGTTAAATCTTGGTTTGGCAAGTTAGAGCAATGGATGCCAAGCTAACGCTGTTAATCACGGGTAAGTACCTATTTTTAGGGAAATATTTGGAAATAAACTTAGTTAAACGTTTAACTAAAACATCGTTTCAAATCATCCAGTCCCGTAACATGTCCCAACTGCATCTTTGTATTGAGCTGCCCATTGTCATGCCGCGCAGCGCCACAGCAGCGCTGGCGCTGGTGTGGGCACTGGCCAGCTCCGCGGCCTGGGGGCAGGATGTGGTCCGGGTCTGGACCCGTTCATCGGCCGAAGGCCGCAAGACCTACGACACCATCGCCCAGGCCTTCACCCAGAAAACCGGGATCCGGGTCGAGTACTTCAACGCCTGGACCGACTTTGAGCAGCGCATTGCGCGCGCCGCCATTGGTGGCGATCTGCCCGACCTGATCATCAACGACGGTGGCGCCACCGGGCAATTTGTGCAGATGGGCATGCTGCAGGCCGTGGACCGCAACGGCGTTGCCGGTGGTGCAGATTTGCAAGACCGTGCCTGGGAATCTGCCAAAAGCTATGACGGCAAATACTACGGCGTGCCGACCTCGGCCCAGGCCCAGGTGATGTACATCCGCAAGGACTGGCGCACCAAGCTCAACCTGCCCGTGCCGCAGACCTGGGCTGATGTCGAGGCCTTGGCCAAGGCCTTCACCGTGGCCGACCCGGACGGCAATGGCCGGGCCGACACCTATGGCCTGATCTTCCCCGGCTCAGCCCAGCGCGGCTATGCCGCCTGGTACATCAGCTCGTTCCTGTGGCAAGCCGGTGGCGAGTTTGTTCGCCCGGTGGGTGGCGGTCTGTTCAAGGGGCCATGGACGAGCCGGCTGCTGTGTCCGCTGTGTCGTTCATGCGAAAACTGCAGTGCGAACTCAAGGTCACCCAGCCCGGCGCGATGAATGCCCCCACCCAAGAGGCCAACAAGGCATTTCTGTCCGGCCAGGCGGGCATTTACCTGTCCGGCCCATACCACATCCCCCTGTTTGACCGGGAGCCTGGGCGCGACAAGGTGGAGGTGGTGCCAGCACCCGCGGGCCCTGCAGGCCGGGGTGTGCTGGCGGGCGGCGAAATGGCCTACTTTCCCAAGGCTGCGCAGAACAAGACCGGCGCCTTAAAGTTTGTTGAATTCCTGATCTCGCCCGAAGGCCAGACGATTGGCATGCAGGCCACTGCGGGCGGCCTGTCGGTGGTGCGCTTGCCGGTCAACCGCAAGGTGCATCCAGCTGCCGTGCACAAGGACGCACGCTGGCAAATGGTGGCACAGGAGTATGCCAACAACGGCCACAACATGCCCGCCATTCCCAACTGGACACGCATGCAGCAGGTCATTGGCGAAGGGCTTAACGCCATGCTGTCACGCTGCAGCAAGGATGTGGCTGCGGAGCTGCACAAGCTCAACCTGCGCGTGAACCAGGAACTGTCGGCGCAACGGGTGCTCGCCAAATGAACCGCCTGAACATTTTGAAAACCTTGCGTGCCTGGCTGGTTCCGGGCTTGTTCCTGGCCCCCGCCCTGCTGGCCTTTACCTGGTTCAAGTTCATCCCCATGGCGCGTGGCGTGGAGATGAGTCTGTACAAGGTCAACTTCGGCGCCCCCAATGAGTGGGTCGGGCTGGACAACTTCCGCCGTGTATTCGAAGACGAGGCCTTGGGCTCGGCCGCATGGAACACGCTGCTGTATGTATCCAGCACGGTCACCTTGTCTGCCGCACTGGCGCTGTTTCTCGCGGTCGCCTTGCAGGGCACCACGCAGCACATGCGCCTTCTGCGCACCGCCATCTTCCTGCCAGCCATTACCAGTGCCGCCGTGCTGGCCGAGGTGTGGCGCATTCTCTATGCCCCTACACCCGACGGCGTGGCCAACACCATGCTCGGCTGGGTAGGCATCAGCGTGCAGGGTTTCCTGAATGACCCGGACTACGCGCTGCAATGGCTGATGGCCATGCATGTTTGGAAGAGCGTACCCTACGACACCGTCATCTTTGTAGCCGGTTTGGCCACCATCAACACCGAGTTGTACGACGCCGCCAAGGTCGACGGAGCGAGTGCCTGGCAGCGCTTCCGCTTTGTGACGCTGCCGGGCCTGGCCCATGCCGTGACCATTGTGGTGGTGCTGGGCTTGATTCGCGGCTTTCGGGTGTTTGCCGAAATCCAGGCCACCACCGGTGGTGGGCCCGCTGGTGCGACGGAAGTGGTGATGACCCGCATCTACAAACTGGGCTTTGTGCAGTTTGACTACGGCTACGCATCGGCTGCATCGGTGGTGCTGTTTGTCTTTACGGCCACCACCACGCTGATTTACCTGCAATGGCGCAAATGGAGCGAAGCATGAGCCAGCCGCACCCGAATCCCCGTGCCGTATTGGCAACCGCCCTGCGCATCGCCGTCTATGCCTTGCTGCTGGTGGTCTTTGTCGGACCGTTCTGGGCTTTTGCCGTCACTGCCTTCAGCGGCGTGACCCTGCAACCCGGCAAGCTGTTGCTGTGGCCGCAGCAGCCCACGCTGGACAACTTTCACTACGCCTGGTTCAAAAGCCAGGTCTGGCGCTACCTGCTCAACTCGGTGGTCGTGGTGACCATCGGCACCGTGTTGCAAGTCAGCGTGAGTGCATTGGCAGCCTATGCGCTGGCACGCAAGAAGTTTCGCGGCGCGGCGGTCGTCTCGCTCTTCATTTTGAGCACGATGATGCTGCCCGAAGAGGTGATTGCAATCCCGCTGTACCTGGTGCTGGGCAAGCTGCCGCTGTTCCAGGTTAGCTTGCTCAACACGCATGCGGGCATGATTTTGCCGGTGGTGGGCTGGGCCTTCTCCATCTTCATGCTGACCGAGTTCATGAAGATGGTGCCCATGGAGCTGGAAGAAGCCGCCCGCGTGGACGGTGCCAACGAATGGCAAATCTTCTGGCTGGTCATTCTGCCGCTGGTCAAGCCGGCACTGGGCACGGTCGCCGTGTTCGGCTTCATCATGATCTGGGACCAGTACCTGCTGCCGCTGATCGTGGCCAACCGCGAAGACCTCTACACACTGCCGGTCGCGCTGGCATCGGTGCGTGCAGACGAGGTCATGCCACCCGCTGTGTTTGTGGCCATCACGCTGATCGCGATGCTGCCCTCCATCCTCATTTATCTCGCCATGCAAAAGGCGTTCAACCGGGGCCTGTTGATGGGCGCCGTCAAGGGTTAGGTCATGCCTGAAGTTCGTTTGCATTCATTGAGTAAAAGTTTCGCCGGCGTGGATGTCATCCGCAATGTATCGGTTGATATCGCCGACGGCGAGTTCTGTGTGTTGGTGGGGCCCAGCGGGTCCGGCAAGTCGACGCTGTTGCGCCTGATCGCCGGGCTGGAAGAGCCCACGCAAGGGCAGATATTCATGGGCGAGCGTGACGTCACGCACACACCACCTAAGGGCCGTGACATCGCCATGGTGTTCCAGAGCTACGCGCTGTACCCGCAGCTCAGCGTGCGCGACAACATGGGCTTTGGCCTGCGTCTTGCCGGTGAGGCCACGGCGCTGATCAAACAAAAGGTGGACGCTGCAGCCGACGTGCTGGGACTGGTGCCACTGCTGGATCGGTTTCCGCGCCAGCTCTCGGGCGGCCAGCGCCAGCGCGTCGCCATGGGCCGGGCTATGGTGCGGGCGCCCTCTGTCTTTCTGTTTGACGAACCGCTGTCCAACCTGGATGCATCGCTGCGGTCCTCCGTTCGCGCTGAAATCCGCGCAATGCATGCGCGCAGCAAGACCACATCGGTCTATGTGACACACGACCAGGTCGAGGCCATGACCATGGGCGACCGCATTGTGGTGCTGCGCAATGGCGCGGTCGAGCAGACCGGAACCCCGCACGCGCTGTACGAGCGCCCCGTAAACCGCTTTGTTGCCGGCTTCATCGGCACACCGACCATGAATCAGCTGGAGGGTGCGCTCCGTGTGGATGCCGACGGCCGTGCGCACTTCTCTGCACAGGGCCATGCCGTGGACCTGCCACTGCATTTGGGCACTGCCGAGTCCGGCCCGTGCACGCTGGGGCTCCGCCCTGAGCACTGCCAGCTGGTGGATGCAACGGCGCAGCCCGTGCCAGGCCATCTTGCCCTGCCGTGCACGATTGACAGCATCGAATTCACCGGTGCCGACACCTTCATCAAGGCCAACACCACTATCGGTGAGGTAACGGCCAAATGCGGCGACCGTACCAGCTGGAAGCATGCCGACGCAGCCGTGCTCCAGGTCCCGCTGGACCGCTTGTACCTGTTTGACCGCCACGACCAACGTGTGGACCTTTCGGGGCAGGCCCAATGAGATCTCCGGTAAATCCCCTGCCTGTCAGCAGTGAAGCGGCGCGTTCGCTGGACGCCATCGTCTCTGGCGAACTGTTTGACCAAGTGGCCTATTTCTTTGACGCGCTGGTGGACCAACGCGAAAAACTGAGCCTGGGTGGCGTGCAGGTGTTTGATGTCAAAGACCCTTTTCTGTCCGGCAAGATTTGCGCGGGCTTGGCACATCTGCTGGTGAATGCCGACTGCGATGCGCCCGAACTCGCGCGGCGCCTACAGGGCTACCGCGCGGTGATGCACTTCACCGCCAGCATGGACACCGCATCCTGGGGCATCTACTACGCCGTGGCGGGCTTGTATGCGTTGCAGAAAGCCGGCCTGCTGGAAGCCGCGGTCAGCCCCCAGACGCTGGAAAGCCTGCGCGTGCGCTGCGACTGGCGCCGCTTTGTCAACTCCAGCGACTACACGCTGATCGGCTTGCCGACCAACTACTACGGCGTGGCATTCAGCATCGCACGGCTGCGCATGCTGCTGGGCTGGGAAGACGCCAGCGCCAGCGAGGCCCTGCTCGACAAGACGCTGCAGCATTACGCCACACACTCCGGCCCCTTCGGGTTCTGTGACGACACGGATGGCGAAGGCCGCTTTGACCGCTACAGCATCCTACTGATCGCCGAGATTTGTGAGCGCTTCATAGAAACCGGCCTGCCGGTCACGCCCCATCTGCGCGACTTGCTGCGCAACGCGGTGGACGTGGTGCTCAAGCTGGGCAACACACAGGGCGACGGCTTCTGCTTCGGGCGCAGCCTGGGCCCCTATGGCGACACAGCCATGCTGCAGATTCTGGCGGTCGCGGCTCACCTGGATGTGCTATCGGCTGAGGAGCGGCCCTATGCCTACAGCCTGTCAGTGCGCATTGTCGAGAAGTACATCAGCTTCTGGTTCAATGCCGACACGCATTCGGTGGACATGTGGGACCAGGGCCGCCGCGTGGATGCCTACCGTGGCAAGTCGCGCATCCTGGGTGAGAACTTGTCTCTCTTGCACCAGATCATCAGCGCCAACCAGCTGTGGATCCATGCCGGATTCCAGGGCGTGGCGCCCCACACCGCAGCGCAACTGCAGACCTGGCTGAACACCACACAGGCGCCGTTCAGCCTGGTGCCGTTTGCCACTGGCACCTACGACCGGTCCCTGGCCATCTACCGCGACCGTGGTCGCGTGTTCAGCTTGCTGATGGTCAACGGCGGTCACAGCCAGCACATGAACAGCCCCTATTACCCGCTGCCGTTTTCGCCCGGTGTGGTGGAGGGCATTGCCGACAGTGGCCCCGCATTTGCACAACTGATGCCCAAGCTGACCCTCCAAGACGGCACCCAATTGATGGGCACGGCCTTCTTCAAAGACATCCGCAGCGCCAGCCAGGGCAACACCCACCGCGTCCACTACCGCATGGACACCATGACGCGCCTGGGTGGCAACGCGCCCATCGAAGATGAACGCCTGTCGGTCGACGTGGAATATGTGTTCGAGCCCGGCAAGATCACCCGGACCGAACGCTTCACGCCCAAGCTGCCCGTGCAGGTGCGCTGCGTGGCCCTGGCCTACCTGAGCTTTTCCAGTGGTCCAGCGCCCGAAGGTTGCAACGTGCGCTTTCACACCGGCGCGGTGACGGCCTTCCAGAGTGTGGGATTCGACATCTGCGAAACCACGGTGCTCGACAACGCCACCGCCTTCCGTTCGCCCAACGGGCCCATGCACACCCACGTGCAGTGCCTGCGCGACAGCTTTGTTGCCACCGAGCCTTTTACCGTGCAGTGGACGATCCACTACACCTGACCCCGCCTCCCTCCCTGCTGAACCCCCCAAAAAGAAACTGGAGACAACAACCATGAAGAAGAACCCCAACCCCCTTTCGTTCCGCGCCCAGGCAACCCCTGTGGCATCGGCCATCGCCTTGCTGGCCTTGGGCTGCGCCGCGCAAGCGGTGGCCCAGCAAGCGACCCCTGATGCCGCAGGTGCGGAGTACGGACAGTTGCGGTCCGTCATCGTGACGGGTAACAAGCGTGTGGAACGGCTGGAGAGCGTGCCGATGTCCATCTCGGTCCTGAACGAGGCGACGCTGCAGCGCAACAACGTGCGAGAGATTGAAGATGTCGTTGCGCTGACGCCGGCGCTGTCCATCAACTCCGGAACAACCTCCGCAAACAACGCCATCACCATGCGCGGCGTGGGCACGCAAACGACCAGCATCGGCGTGGAAGGCGATGTCGTCGTGATCATTGATGACATTCCAATTGCCAACCAGTTCCAGGCCTTCAGGGATTTGGCAGACATTGCCCGCGTGGAAGTTTTAAAGGGACCGCAAAGCACCCTGTTCGGCAAGTCCGCCATCGCCGGTGGCGTGAAC
>JANXVI010000113.1 GCA_025351745.1 Rhodoferax sp. | reverse complement strand
CTACATGGACGCGTTTCACCAACAAGTGCCCGGCGGCCACTTTGAGACCAAGACCTTTAGTACCCATCACCAGCAAAGCCTGGCTACGTGGAACATGCTGGATGGCAAAGGCCAGGTGATTGGCGAAGGCACGAGCTATGGTCAATACAACGGCGATGGCAAGTTGGTGGCCATGACCGGCTTCTTCGCTGCGGCTTAACGAGGCCGCCGTCCGTGCATTACCTCAAACGTGTTCAGCAAGGTATTGACTTTGTAGAGGCCCATCTGGACACGGAGATCGCGTTGTCGGATGTGGCCAAGGCAGCGGGCCTGAGCCAATGGCACTTCCAGCGTGTGTTCCGCGCCTTGACGAATGAGACGCTGAAGACCTACATGCGCTCACGCCGTTTTGCCAAGGCATTGGACCAGTTACTGAGCACCAAGCTGCCGATTCTGGATATCGCCATGACCGCGGGGTTTGAGACGCAAGAAAGTTTTACCCGCGCATTCAAGTCGTGCTTCAACATCACACCAGGCCAGTACCGCACGTTTGGCAGCCGGTCGCAGTTTGTGAAAAAGGTGGAGCTGGACGCCGACTACCTGCGCCACATCCACCGCAACGTGTCGCTGGTGCCCGAGGTGTATGAACAACCCGCCATGCAGATGGTGGCGGTGCGCACGCTGTTTTACGGTGTCGATTCCGATAAGAACAACTTGGCTAAAAAGCTGCCACCGCTGTGGGCCAGCTTCTTACCCCGGCTGGGCGAGGTGCCGCATGCCGTGCCGGGCGTGTGCTACGGCGTGGTCAGCCCGGTACATGACTCTTCAGACCAACTGCAATACTTTGCGGCCATTGAAGTCAGCCAGAAGGCCGCGCTGCCCGACGGCATGCTGGCGCTGGAAGTGCCCAGCGCACGCTACGCAAAGTTCGGCCACCAGGGCGCGGTAAGCGGCATCGACAACACGGTCAACTACATTTATTCCAGTTGGTTGTTGTCGTCTGGTGTGTCGCACAGTGGCGGCGTGGATTTGGAGGTGTATGACTCCCGCTACCACCCTACATCGGACACATCACTGATGCACTACGCGATACCGATTGGGTAATGCCCACGGGTGGCCGGACCACGATTTCCTGCCGCTTCTAAAGACCGGAAAAGACACATAGCTGACCTGGAAGCTTCCCGGCAGCGGCCATTCAACCGATCGAATTTTGCGCTTTAACGTCGGCCGTGAGTGGACCGCAACGGCGCGCCCACCATTGAAGAATGGCGACAAAGTTGACCGCCGTTGTGGGTCCAAACCACGAACCTGTTATGTCTGATCATTTTTGCTGCGCCTTGAGCCGCCGGAAAGTCTTTAAGGACTCCTGGATGTCCGTGTCGTCAATATGCCATGTGTTGCAACTAGAAGCGACCATATCTGCCCCGAGCGTGAAGACGTACTCGGCGCCGACTAGGAGTGCTCGCGTGCACACTGGATTGCGATAGTCGGTGCCGCCGAGGACGGTGTACTGGCCTGACAACCTCCCTTTGTAGATGTCGGTGGGGGCGATCGTTGCTCGCACTATCTCGCGGCCAAGCTCCTGCTCAAGCCCAGGATTTGGAGAAAGCGAAGCCGCTACAACACGCCCCACAAAAACGAAAGTAGCGTCTGCATAGCGCTGTGGCCCCAAGGCGCGCGAGCAACTACAGGCAAAGGCTCCACCACAAAACGCAAGGAGAGCGACGATCGCTAGGAACCTAGACATAACGTCGAAGTGACCGACGGCCAGTAGGCCGGCGAAAGCCGGCCGAAAGGATGTCTGTGTCGATTGCCAAGTTAGGGACGCAGCGCACGGCTTTTCCTCAGGTATCCAACCCCGGTAGCGGTCATAAAGAACGCGCCGCCAAGTAGTGCCAGGTGGGCAAGTAACATACCGAGGCAAAAGCACATCGCAGCCATCCCAAACAGCTGAAACGCGGCGTCGCGGACAGACAATCCCTTCGAGAGTACAAGCGCGCCCTCAGCTGCTCCGGACGACGCGAGTGCAGTGAAAAAGAGGATGCTTCGCAGGTTTACGGCGATAGAGACTGCCGTGGCGGTCATCCAGCCTCCAACGAAGAAGGTGTAGATCGCTCCACCGAAGACTGCTCCGAACGCAAAGACTGCAGAAGCGAAGACCATCTGGCCCAAGACCAATGCGTACCCATTCGTCGGTTCACCCGGGTTGACACTGCCGGCTACGATAAATCTCTGACGAGAGGAGAGCCACCGGGCCCTTCTGTGAAGAGCATGGGCAACAGAAAATATGAGAAGCCATGCACCAACCGCACCCCAGAATGGCAAGGCAATGGTGCTCAGTTGAAGGTCGAGAAGGAAGTCGCTCAAATCTGCGCCCTAACAAATCATGTACGGCATATTGCAGCAACTATATCTCGTCTGCCCATAGCGCCGAAACCATAAACCTGAGGGCTACTGGCGGTCGTTTGCCAATGCCCGCTAATGGCCCAGACCTGGCTGTCGCTTCCAGACACACAGCGGTCCGCCAGAATTCAGACCGTGGCAAGTAAGCCCCCTCATACGTCGCTTCTGCGCTGTTGTCGTCCAAAGGGCAGCCTGATGTTGTTTGTTGGTGTTGACCCACTCGTTGGGCACATACTCTGCTACTTCATGTGATTGCGAATCGTCACATTTTTTGTGCTGCTTCTCTGTAGAAACAACTCCATGGCCGGCAAGATTTCGAGCCATGCAAGGTCCATTCGCACGGGCTTTATTTCTATTCGAGTGGGATCGTCCGTCTCAAACGAATTTAAACGACGCAGGTCAATCATCCTTGGACGCCACAGGACACTCTCTTCAAGCTGGCACATCCCGGGTCTGCGCGACAGCCCGAAGTACTTGCCGCCAACTGTAAAGCTCGCAATCCCGTGGCCCGTGACTTCCTGAAGGGGCTTTCCGTCCCGACCGGGTACCAGTCGAACCTTGTAGTCGCACGCCAGCAAGTCCTTTTCCGGCTCTAATCGTGCAATGAGTAAACGCGTTGCCTCCAGCAACTGCTTCCGCGTCCGCTCAGCTCCGTATATAAATTGGTTTCCGGGGAGCGCAATGGTCTTGTCGGGATCATGCGTGGTTTTCCAGGAACCGAAATTGGAAAACCACGCGTCCACCAAGGATTCTCGCAAGACAAGTAACACTTTCCAGTCTCTCGATGAGAAGTGGAACGTCTCGGTTTCCACGCCAGACGAAAGCTCAATCCAATTTGTCCGAGAGGGTGTCGTCACATGCAGCCTAACTTTTGATAAATCTGGACGGGCTTCACCCAAATTGGAAGGCGATGCGAACGTCCGCTCCCGCCCCGTTGCGGATGGACCGATTTGACTATACCCCTACCCATTCCCATGTCCGGCAACGACTTCGAGTGAACACAGCAACGTTTAAAACTCCAACGCCCCCGTGCGCTTAGCCGCTTCCAACACGACGTGTGTCGTGAAGCTGCGCACATTCGCATCGTGCAGCAGACATGCATTGCAAAACGCGTCGTACGCGGCCAGGTCCGGCACGATGACAACCAGCACGTAATCGGCCGCACCGGTCACGCCATAACACTGCTGCACTTCACCACGGGCGGTGACCTTGTCGCGAAAGGCGCGGGTCGCATGCGCGGACTCGTCCACCAGATCGACATGCACGATGGCGGTCACACCCAGGCCCAGTTGCTGGCAATCCAGCACCGCCACTTCCGCCTGGATAACACCGGCTTCGCGCATGCGCTTGAGGCGCCTTTGCACGGCAGCCGCGGACAGGCCCACCTGCGCACCAATCTGCTCGCTGGGTAGGCGGGTATTGCGTTGGTACAGCGCCAGTATCTGGCGGTCAAAGCTATCTAATACGGCTGCGTCTGAAGGCATTGGATGTTGTCGCCGCACTGGCGGCACAATATGCGGCCAAGCCGCATAAACGGGGGTGGAAAAGCGGCCGGGCGCCGCAGGGCTGCGCAGACACTCTGTGCATGCCTATTATCAATATTCCTCCGCACCGTTTGTCGCTGGACAACATCACGCGTGCAGCCGCATGCATTGATCCCATTTTTCTCAACAGCCCGCAGTTTGAATCCGAACCGCTGTCCGCCGTACTGGGCGCATCGCTGCGGCTAAAGGTAGAGACGAACAACCCGCTACGCTCTTTCAAGGGCCGCGGTGCCGACTTCTTCATGCATGAGAACGCCGAACGCCTGGCTGGCCGCGCGATGGTTTGCGCCACCGCGGGCAACTGGGGCCAGGCCATGGCGTATGTCTGCCGCGCACGGCAATGGCCGCTGGTGGTGTACAGCGCCACGACGGCCAACCCGCTGAAGCTGGAGCGCATGCGGGCCATGGGTGCCGAGGTGCGCCTGTACAGCGACGACTTTGACACGGCCAAAGAACACGCCAAACGTTTCTGCGCCAACAGCGACGCCTACTTTGTTGAAGACGGTTGCGATGCCAGCATTGCCGAAGGCGCAGGCACCATCGGGCGCGAGCTGCTGGCCGGGCCGCCGTTTGACACCGTGCTGGTGCCGCTGGGCAATGGCGCGCTGCTGACCGGTGTGGGGCGCTGGATCAAGGCGCACGCGCCACACGTACGGGTGGTCGGCATCTGTGCCGAAGGCGCGGACGCCATGGCTGCATCCTGGCACAAGGGCCGTGCGGTGAACCGAGGGGTGGCCAACACCATTGCCGATGGCATCGCCGTGCGCCTGCCGGTGCCCGAGGCAGTTGCCGACATGAAGGGCACCGTGGACGATGTGCTGCTGGTCAGCGAACACGCCATAGAGCGCGCCATACGCCTGGTCTTCACCCACGCCGGCCTGGTGGTGGAACCTGCTGGCGTGGTCGGCGTGGCTGCGGTGCTGGAGCACCCGGTGCTGCGCACCGAGCGCTTGGCCACGGTCTTGTGTGGCAGCAACCTGACCGGCGCGCAGGTCGCGCAATGGCTGACCTGATCAAGAAATGAACAAGTTTGTTTAAGGAGAACACTGTGATTGACCATGTATCCCTCGGTACCCACCACTACGCCAAGGCAGTTGCCTTCTACCAGCAAGTGCTCAAACCGCTGGGCCTGGAGCTGGTGCGCGATACCGGCGCGGAGGCCGCCTTTGGCAGCGCAGCGCAGTGGCCGTTTTTCCTATACCCGGTGGCCGAAGAGGAGCAGGTGACCGCAAAGGGCACGCACCTTGCGATGGCCGCGCCTTCCCGTGCAGCCGTGGCGGCTGTCCACGCCGCAGCGCTGGCAACCGGCGCGCAAGACCTCTTCACACCGCGCCTGCGGCCGGACATCAGCGCCACGTATTTTGGTGCGATGTTCCTGGATCTGGATGGCCACCGGATCGAGGTGACCACCAACGCGGCATGACCTGCAGCTGCACTTGGTATAGATGAGCCCGCACAATCGGCGGATGCATCCCCAAAAACCCATCACCATCGCGCTGGCCGGCATGGTGTCTCTGGCTGTAGCCATGGGCATTGGCCGCTTTGCGTTCACACCCTTATTGCCGATGATGCTGCACGACGGCGTCGTGGATTTGCCAGGCGCCAGTTGGCTGGCCACGGCCAACTACATCGGCTACTGGCTGGGCGCCATGGCCTGTGCGCTGCAACCGTGGGCGTGGTCGCGCTGGCCGTCCCTGCCCGCCATCGTGCACACCAAGGCGATACGCATGGGCTTGCTGGCCACCGTGCTGCTGACAGCGGGCCTGGCGCTGCACTGGCAAGCGGGCTGGGCGCTGTGGCGTTTTCTGGCGGGTGTGGCCAGTGCCATGGTGTTCGTCTATACCTCGGGTTGGTGCCTGGCCCGGCTGTCGGTGGTGGGGGCGCCCAAGCTGGCGGGTGTCATCTATGTGGGCCCTGGCCTGGGAATTGCGGTCAGCGGCCTGGCCGCCACGGCGATGGTGGCCGGTGGCCTGACCGCAGCACAAGGCTGGACGGCATCTGCCGTGCTGGCCATGGCGCTGACCGCCTGGGTGTGGCCGCAGTTGCGCGGCACCGTGGCGCCCGCTGCACCTGCTGGCACCACGGCCGGTGCCGGTGGTAGCGCGATGGCAGTGCTGGCGGCGGCCTATGGGCTGGCGGGCTTTGGCTATATCGTTACCGCAACCTTCTTACCGGTGATTGCACGGCAGGCGTTGCCGGGCTCAGTGTGGCTGGATTTGTTCTGGCCGCTGTTTGGTGTGGGCGTGGGCGTAGGTGCCCTGCTGACGATCCGCCTGCCCGTGCAGTGGGACCGCCGCCATTTGCTAATGGCGTGTTACACGCTGCAGGCGGCGGGCATCATGCTGGGTGTGTGGTGGCCCAGTCTGCTGGGCTTTGCGCTGGGCAGTTTGTTGATTGGCCTGCCGTTTACCGCCATTACGCTGTTTGCGATGCAAGAGGTGCGTCGCCTGCGCCCGCACGGGGCATCGGGTTTTATCGGGCTGCTGACTGCGGTCTACGGGCTGGGTCAGATAGCCGGTCCGCCGTGGGTGGCGCTGCTGCTGGCACACAGCAGCAACCCGGGCCAGGGCTTTGCGTGGTCGCTGCAGACGGCTGCGGCCAGCCTGCTGGTGGGGGTGGTGTTGTACGGCTGGCTGGCCAAGCGCCATCCGATGGCGCACAGCGGTGCGCTATAAATTCAGGAGCTTGGTACGCATATTCCACGAGGGCTAGCGGCCAATTTATCATATGGCGATTCCCTGAAAGCAGCCTGTCAGGCCCTGCAAAGCAACCAGCTTACAGTTCCGAGCCATCCCGTTGCTCGCGCTGTTCGATTGCCACCAACAGGTCGCACTGGTTGGAGCCTTGCAAGCGGTAGGCCATGACCTTGAAGTTGTCCAGCACCCAGGCCGCGGATCCGTTTTGGCTGGCATTTGGCGTTGTCACCGTCGGAATAAATACCTGTGCCGTAGCGGGTTGACAGACTCGCCAGCAGCGTGGCGTAGGCGCCCTTGCACTGGGGCTCGGGCAGGCGTTTGCGCTCTTCTATGCGCTCCAGCAGGCTCTTACGAAAGTAGAACGTCAACTCGCCAGAGAGGCTGGTGGTGTTTGACTGCGCCAGCGTCAACAGCCCGCGCAGACCGTGCGGGCCTACGATGGGTCTGGCCATCTTTTTCACATCGGGCACGGCCACCACCACGTCCTGCTCGGCCAGGCCCAGCAGGCGCTCGTCGGCCGGGCTGTCTGCGCAGGCGGCGCCTGCAACCAGCGACAGCGTGATCCCTACGAGGGCGCGCCGCCCACTGCTTTGCAGTAAAAAGTCCATCCCTCCATTCTAGGTTTGGCCCTTTACTTTTGCGGATAGTCCAGATCACCGCGGCGGTTCTGCGCGTGTGCGGCCTCGTCACGACCGGTCGACTTGGGCTTCTCTTTGCCAAAGCTCACGGCTTCCAACTGCGCGTCCTTGGCGCGGTTTGGCAATTAGGGTTTCTTCACGTCCTCATCGGCCCTGGCCTTTTTTTCCTGGGCAGAGCGCTCGGACTGCGGCCGTTGGTGGGGCTCTGCCGGCGATGGATTCGGGGCAGCACCCGCCTTCGCAGCGCGCGCTTTTGCAGCTTCGTCCCTCAGCGCAGCGGCCCTGGCCGCATCAGCCTTTGCTGCTTTGGCTAGATCAGCCTGTTCG
>JANXVI010000045.1 GCA_025351745.1 Rhodoferax sp. | reverse complement strand
CGCGCAAGGCCATTGAGAAGGGCGCTGACGGCCTGATCGCCGTGGCGGCAGGGGCAGGGGGACATGCGGGGGTCAAGAGCCCGTTTGCGCTGGTGCAGGAAATCCGCCAGTGGTTTGATGGCCCGATCGCACTGAGCGGTGCGATCTCCACCGGCGACGCGGTGCTGGCCGCGCAGGCCATGGGCGCCGACTTTGCCTACATCGGCTCCGCCTTCATTGCCACCGAAGAAGCCCGCGCCACCGACGCCTACAAACAGGCCATCGTCGACGGTGGCTCCGACGACATCGTCTACAGCAACCTGTTCACCGGCGTGCACGGCAACTACCTGGCGCCCAGCATCCGCGCAGCCGGTCTGGACCCCGAGAACCTGCCCGAGAGCGACCCAAGCAAAATGAATTTTGGCGGCAGCTCGGCTAAGGCCTGGAAGGAGATTTGGGGCTGCGGCCAGGGCATTGGCGTTGTCAACAAGGTGCAGAGTACCGCGGAGTATGTGGCCCAGCTCAAGCGCGAGTATGCGGCGGCAAAGGTGCGGCTGGCGCTGTAATTTTGGGCGGGCTGTCGGCCCCGGGGAACTGCTCATGCGCTATCAATATAATAGCTTAGTATGTATATTCCACGAGGGCCATAGACCTTTTTTATCAACGAAATATGTCAGGATACCCAAATTAGGTATATTGTCGACCCATTAGGCGGCTCCTGGCCCCTTCAGTTCGTCCAGATCGTTTTGGCACCAGCTGCGGTCCGCCTGTGGGACGGCCTGCCATTGCACCAATGCTGCCGTCCGGCTGTGCAAGGCAGCATCGGCTTGGTCGGCAGCGCTTTGCGCAATACCCAGAACGGCATAGCCAAAGAACAACTCAAAGGCCGGTGCGCCGCTGCCCAGGCATAGATCCACGCAGCGCTGGGCAGCGCCCACTGCATCGCGGGCCCGACCGGCTTGCAGCAGGCTGCGCGCCAGCCGATATTCGGCCCGTTCCACTTCAAGCCAGGTCCCGGCCAGCTTCCAATACTTCAGTGACGCCTCGGCACACACCAGCATGGCCTGGGTCTCGTTCGGCAGGCGGTCTGCCTTGCCTTCCAGTGTGGATGCCAGGTTGTTGCCCGCAACTGCGACGCTACGGATGGTGGGCGAGCCTTCGGGCAGGCCCGCATTGGCCGACTGTAAGGCGTTGGTGAACGCTTCAATGGCGCGCGTGGTGTTGCCTTGGGCAGCGAGCGCCGATGCAGCGACCGTCAAGGCCGACACGCGCTGCGTGGTTGTCAGGCCGCGCAGTGCGGCGGCCACATCGTCGCCGCTGGCATAGCGCAGGCTTGCAATGCCTTGTTGAAGGGTTGCGCCATCGGAATCGGTAGTGCCACCCGCCATATGTTGGACCAGCTTTTCGAGCAACTCAATACCCTGATGCCACTGACCCAGGTGCTCACCGTATACGTGCACCAAGAGCCGCGCAAAAGGTATCGCCTGCTCGGATGTGCCCACACGATGGACGGCGGCCGCCAGTTGATCGGCTACCGACTGGGGCGCATCGCCATGGTCAGCCCAGCCGGCTTGCAGTACTTCGTCGAGGCCCATCGCAGTTTTACTCCAGGTAATTCTCGGGGTAGAAATGCCGTTCGATCAATTCGATCAGGATGTGCAACACCTTGATGTGCAGCTCTTGCACGCGGTCCGCAAAGCTGCCGCCGGGCGTGTTGACGTAGACCGTGCTCAGCGCCTCCAGTGCGGGGCTGGCGCGGCCGCTCAGCACAATCACACGCATGCCCAACATCTGCGCTGCCTGGGCCGCACGCACAATGTTTTTGCTGGTGCCGCTGGTACTCAAGGCTACGAGGCAATCACCGGGGCGACCGTGTGCCTCGATGTAGCGCGAGAACACCTGGTCGTAGCCCAAATCGTTGCCCACGCAAGTCAGGTGGCCGGCGTCGCTGATGGCGGTGGCCGGTAGCGCGGCGCGGTCGTTGCGGTAGCGGCCGGTCAGCTCTTCGGCAAAGTGCATGGCATCGCACATGGAGCCGCCGTTGCCACAGGCATAGACCCGGCCCTTGGCGGTGAAGACGGAGATAAGTGTGGCAGCTGCCTGCTCAATGGATGCCAAGGCGGGGGGGTTGCGCAGCAGGGCTTCCAGGGATGTTTGGGCTTCGCGCAGACTGGTTTCAATGTGTTGATGCATGGCAGGGCAAACCAGTGTTAAAGCAGGTCTTCCGTGGAGGCAAAGGTGCCTGCCGCAGCGCCCAGATTGCCAATGATCTGCTGCCAGTCATAGCCCGCATGGGTTTCCAGGTACTCGAAGAACGACGAGTTGGGATCGTTCAGCAGCACGGCGATGGCGTAGCCGCCTGCGTTGTCGCTGAGCTTCAGCATGGCGTCGTATTTGGTGTCAGTCGCCAACGCATCGTCAGCCACCACGGGTGCGGCATCGAAGAATACCTGGGGCAACTTGTACGCCAGGCCATTGGCAAAATCGTTGGGGAACGCAGCTTTGGCCGCAATCAGCGTGCGTATTTCGGAGTAAAAGCCATAGGGTTGGATCTCGAAATGCTCCCGCATCGGGGGTGTGGCGTCCATCTGTTGCGCCCGCTCAAATGCGGCTTCTACCGCCAGGCGGTCACCTTTCTTAAGGCGCACGCGCACCAGCAAGGCCTCAGTGATGCCGGGAAAGCCCTCGGCCTGGAAGCGGCGTACAACGCGTTCGGCTGTAGCGTCAGCCGGGAGAGGAGTCGAAATTACCTGCATGGAGAAGCTTCTTTCGCAAAATGGGGCGCAGCGTACGGAATTAAAGCTGCAAAAACCGCCTAGATTAGCACTGGAATGCGCTTATCCTAGAAAGCTGCCCTCCATATTTTTAGCTCGCCTTCCGTGTTCGGCCATATCCCGCAACTGTCTGCCTATCTCGCGCATCCGCTGGCGCAAATCGCCGTCTTCATGGCGGCATCCGCATTGATGATCTGGCGGCTGCAGGCCATCGAGGGCAAGGGTTTTGAAGGCACCGTGCTGGGCACGCTGATCATGCCGTATTGCTCGGGCTTTGCGAACCTGGTGTTTGCCTTTGTGATGAGCCGTGCGGGTGGCAAGGGCAGCACGGTGATGGAGAACTGCATAGTCAACAACGTCACCAACCTGACGCTGATCTTGGGGTTGACCACGCTGGCATTCGCAGTGGTACCGACTGGCACCAAGAAGTCCGCTGGTAAGGCAAAAGCACCTGCACAGGTCGAGCGACTGAACCGCCTGGACCTGCTGTTCACCCTGGTGGCTCTGTTTTTGTTCACTGGCACGCTTTGGGCTCTGGCCAAGGATGGCGTCCTTGATTTTTACGATGGCTTGGTGCTGGTGGGCTTGTTCGTGTTTTGGCAGGTGTTGCACGTCATTGAAATTTTGAAGAACAACGTGCGCAAAAACCGGGGCATCCATTGGTCCATCGTGCTCGATCTGGTTTTGATCGGCATCAGTGCCTATGGCGTGTACTACAGCGTGGACTATCTGGTGGACTGGGTGTCGCATGCCAAGAATCCGTACATCGGCGCCAAAGACCTGGGTTGGCTCAGCGGTGCACTGATGGTCGTGCCCAATGCCTTCATCGCACTTTATTATGGCTTCAAGGGCAGGCAAGATATCGTCGTGGCGTCCCAGGTGGGCGACGGCCATATTTGCATACCTATGTGCATTGGCTTGTTTGCATTGTTTGACAAGATCACGGTGCCCAGTTTCTTTCAGATCGGCATTTACACCATACTGGGCGCCGCAGCGTTGCACTTTTTATCCATTTTGGTAATGGGTAGGTTGCCGCGGCTGCTGGGTGTGCTGCTCTTGACGGCGTATGCTGTGTTCATCTATACGGGGGTGGTCCAGCAGTAGGCGTGCACAAGCGCAACTGCTGACAGGCACCCACTTCGCACCACAACAATGAACCTGATTTCTAGGTACTGTAAGCGCACGGCATGGAGGCCACATTGCAAGAATTCCCTATCGCGTTAGAACGCGTCGTCAGTGATGAATTGAAGTTCAAGGCCAAGCTGGCCATTGGCGAGAACGCCTACGCCGAATTGCGAACCGCAAACGCCGTTCGCAAGTATTGGGATCTGTTTGGGGCGCTCGGTGGCGGCGCTGGGCTCGCAAAAGCGGGGTTTTTGGGTTTGGCCATGGCAAGCTCGCCGCTGGGCTGGATCGTCGCGGCAACGGTGTCGGGTGGAGCGTGGTTCGCAGTGATGCGAACCTTGAGCGGCGCAACCGAGGACCGGGTCATGGTGATTCCAAAATTCATCAACACTCCGCTCGATGTATTGGGCAGCACGCTGTTTGGCTTGATGATGCCTTTGGCGCTGAAGGTGGCCGTTGCGGATGGCGAAGTGTCGGTCAAGGAGCGCCTGTGCATCCGCAACTATTTTGTGGACCAATGGGGTTTTGACGCGCAGTTTGTGGAGGCCAGCATGGTCTTGATCGAGCCCAAGCTGGAGCAGTTCAAGATTGCTGAGCTTGCCACCGAACTGGTCGCCTACAAAAAGTCCAATCTCGACTGCAACTATGCCGTCATGTCGCGGGATCTGGTGGCATTTTTGAAGGACGTCATGGCATCCGACGGTGTCATCGACGAGCGGGAAGAACTGGTACTCAAACGCGTCGAGGGCATCTTCGCGGAGGCTGAGCGCACTTCAATCGGCGACACCGTTTCTGATTTGAAAGATGCGGTCGCCTCCAAGGTACGGGTCGGCGCACACGCCGTTGCAACCGGCGCCCATGCTGCAGGGGCTGCGGCGGTAGCGACGGCAGATGCCATAGCAAAGTCTGAGGCCTTTGGCCATTTGAAGGAGGGCGCGGAGAAGGGCGCTGCAGCCGCGTCTGATTCGATTCGCGCCGCCGCCGAAAAGGCGACGCGTGTGGCCCAGGGATGGTCGGATAAGTTGAAGAAGTGAGGTCGATGGGGGGATGGTCGTGATTTTGAAATGCTATTGAATTAATAGCTATTAACGCCCATCCCACGAGGGCTAGCGGCCAGATTGTCTTGACTGGCTTAGGCGATCATCGCGACCACAGACGCTTTGCCCTTTGCGTTGTGCGTTAGCCCGCGCTGCAGTCCACTCACAATCGCCTTGAATGAGGCTGACACGATGTTGGCATCCATGCCCACGCCAAACACGGTGTGTTGCTCGTTGATGCGCAGTTCCAGATAGGCGACGGCCTGCGCGTTGGCCCCAGAGCCCATGGCGTGCTCGTGGTAGTCCAGCACCCGCACCGTGTTGGTGGAGACGGCGTTGAGGCCGTTGACGAACGCTTCGATGGGCCCCGCGCCGTGGCCCTCGATCTGCTGGCCATCCCATTGCGCGGTCAGTGTGACGCCATCGCCCGACGCGGTTTGCTGCACTTGGGGTGCGGCGGTGCATGCGGTGCCGTATTCACGTTGGAACAAGTCCCACAGGTCTTGGGCACTGAGCTCCTTGCCTTCGGTGTCCATGTGCGCTTGCACCACTTGGCTGAACTCAATCTGCAGGCGGCGCGGCAATTCCAGACCATATTCAGTTTCCAGCAGATAGGCGATGCCACCCTTGCCGGATTGGCTGTTGACGCGTATCACCGCTTCGTAGCTGCGGCCCAAATCCATCGGGTCCACGGGCAGATAGGGGATGGCCCAGGCATCGTCCGGCTTGGCATCTGCGCGTAATGCAAAGGCTTTCTTGATGGCATCCTGGTGCGTGCCAGAGAAGGACGTGTAAACCAGCTCGCCCACATAGGGGTGGCGTGGGTGCACCGGCAACTGGTTGCAATGCTCCACCATGCGGCGCACCTCATCGATCTGCGAGAAGTCCAGTTGGGGTGACACACCTTGCGCGTAGAGGTTGAGTGCCAGGGTGACGATGTCCACATTACCGGTGCGTTCACCGTTGCCAAACAGACAGCCTTCCACGCGCTGGGCACCGGCCATCATGGCCAGCTCGGCCGCCGCCACCCCAGTGCCACGGTCGTTGTGGGGATGCACCGAGATCACCACGCCGTCGCGCCGCGCAATGTTGCGGTGCACCCACTCGATCATGTCGGCAAACACATTGGGCGTGGAGTGCTCCACCGTGGTGGGCAGGTTGATGATGCAGCGCTGCGCGGGAGTTGGTTGCCAGACGGCAGTGACGGCATCGATGACGCGCTTGGAGAATGCCAGCTCGGTCCCGGAGAAGTGTTCGGGTGAATATTGGAAGGTCCAGTGTGTGCCAGGCTGCTGGCGCGCCAAATCTTGGATCAGTTTTGCGTGGCTGGTGGCGAGTTCGACAATCTGATCTTCATCCATACCCAGCACCACGCTGCGCATCACCGGCGACGTGGCGTTGTACAGATGAACGATGACACGCTTGGCGCCGACCACTGCTTCCATGGTGCGGCGAATCAGCGCATCTTTGGCGGGCGTCATGACCTGGATGGTCACGTCTTCGGGGATCAAATGGTGCTCGATCAGATGGCGTACGAAATCAAATTCGATTTGCGATGCGGCGGGAAAGCCGACCTCAATTTCTTTGAAACCAATCTGCAGCAAGTGGGCAAACATGCGCAACTTGCGCACCATGTCCATGGGCTCAATCAGCGCCTGGTTGCCATCGCGCAGGTCGGTGCTGAGCCAAATGGGGGCTTGCGTCAGCACGGCATTGGGCCACGTGCGATCGGTCAAACCGATGGGTTGAAAGGCTGGGTATTTGCGGCTGGGATCTTGCAACATGCTGGTGTCTCCTGAGAGGGATAAAAAACCAGCAACCCAATGAAAAACGGCCCGTTGCTGGTAGCTACGGGCCGTGGTGTTTGCGCTTACGCGTGCACTACCATCTCCGCCCGAAGGGGGTTAGTAGTAGCGCTAGTGCAAATGTGTTCATGGCTGGATAGTAACCGAATTCTGGCCAGCAGTACCTCTCTGGCGTAATCCGGCCGGTCCTGGCCAAAGAACTTGGTCCCGTCCACAAGAACCGCGGGGTGGACCAAACGCAACGCATACCGCCGCCTCTTCGGCGTTGCTCTTGCGGGCGGCCTTGAGTCATCGTCGGCCTCCATCTTTTAAGTTGGGAAAATTTGAACGGGTTGGCCCTGCGCCCACACCGCAAACTTGGCCATCACCCGTGCGTAGTTTTCAGATGCCTCAAACACCTGCAGCCACTGTTGCAAACCCGGCCAGTGCTGGCTGGCAAACCACACAGGGTCGGTGTGGGAAAACTGCCTCACGAAGGGCGCAATGGCGGCGTCGGCCAGGCCGAAGCGCTCGCCCAACAGGTAGCGGTGTGTGATCAGTCGAGCATTGAGCGTCAACAGAAATTTTGCGCCCTGTGCGCGGTGGGCCAGGCCATCGGGCAGGGCGTGGCGGTTGGGGTATTTGTAGCGGTCGAGTTGCGCCTTGAAATCACCATCGCACAAGGCAATCAATTGCAGCGCGGTCTCCAGGTCCGGCGGCGACGTGGGCAGCCATTGCTGCGGGTCATTGCGGCGCAGCGCCCATAGCATGATCTCCAGGCTTTGCTCCAGCACGACGCCATCGGTCAAGACCAAAACCGGCACGGTCCCCTTGGGCCAAACTTGCAGCAAGGCGGGTGGTTTGCGCGCCAGCACCACCTCCCGCAGTTCGCAAACGGTGCCACTGGCCACCAGCGCGAATCGCGCACGCATGGCGTAGGGGCAGCGCCTGAACGAATACAGGATGGGGTATGGTGGAGCCGGTTCGGACATGGCAGATAACGCGGCCGCGTCGGCCATCACACCGTGGCGTCGGGCTTTGCAGTGGCCGTGGTGATTGTGTGGGGCGGCGAGGCCACTCCCATATGCGCGGCGCCACGCGCCTTGGCTAATTGCCACTGGCGCTGGCGCTCTCGTGCACGGTTTTTCTGCACTTCACTGGTGCTGGCGTGGCAGCGCGGGCAGCTCACGCCCAGCTCGAACAGCGGAGACTCCAACGCACCGTCTTCCAATGGCATGCGGCAGCCCCGGCACAGCTTGTGGGTGCCCGGCGTCAGGCCGTGGTCTACCGACACACGCTCATCAAAGACGAAACACGTGCCTTCCCACAGGCTTTTTTCAGCGGGCACGGTTTCCAAGTATTTAAGGATGCCGCCCTCGAGGTGAAAGACCTCGTCATAACCCTGTGACTTCATGTACGCGGTGGATTTTTCGCAGCGTATACCGCCGGTGCAAAACATCGCGACCTTGGGCTTCTTGCCATTGGCGTTGGCGCGCAGCGACTCGGCCTGCTCCGTCCACGCTGGCAGTTCGGAGAACGTACGGATGTGCGGGTCGATCGCCCCGCGGAAAGTGCCAATTGCCACCTCATAGTCGTTGCGTGTGTCCACAACCACGACATCCGGGTCGGCGATCAGCGCGTTCCAGTCTTCGGGTTTGACATAGGTGCCGACAATGTGCCGCGGGTCCGTGCCGGGCACGCCCATCGTGACAATTTCTTTTTTGAGGCGCACCTTCATTCGGTAGAAGGGCGCCGTCTCGGCAAACGACTCCTTATGCTGCAGATCGGCCAGCAGCGGATCACTGCGCAGATATGCCAGCACTTCATGCACATCGTCGGGGGCGCCAGCAATCGTGCTGTTGATGCCTTCGCGGGCCAGCAGGATCGTGCCCTTGACGTTGTGCCGTTCGCAAAAGGCCAGTAGCGGATCTTTGCGCTGTTCAAAATCGGCCAATTCAACGAACTTGTAGAACGCGGCGGTGAGAAATCGTGGATTGAGCATCGCTGTATTGTAAAAGCCGGCTCCTTTTTTGCTTTGGGAATTACGCTCCTCCCTCTGCATAAGACACTCTAATACCGATGCAAAGTTGGGAAGACCAAGGTAAAACCCCTGCGGCGCTGGACGGCGAGCTGATTACATTGGGCGTAGCAATTCCTTCACCCACGCCTTATCACCCGATCACACCATGCAAAAAACCTATACCAGGCGCCACGTTATCAGTGCGATAACGCTGGCAACCGCAAGTTCCAGTGTTCTGTTGCAGGGCTGCGATAGCGCACCATCCACCGTCAAGATCGGTGTGGCCCAGCCACTGAGTGGCAATCTCGCCGCACTGGGGCAAGATTTGCTCAACGGTGTGAACCTGGCAGTTGCGGAACTCAACAAAGAAGGTGTCAGGGTCAAGGGCAAGCTCGTGACCCTGGAAGTCGTCGCCGTCGACGACAAGGCAAACCCGGAAACCGGCAAGGAAGTTGCCCGCCAGTTGGTGGATGCGGGCGTGGTGGCGGTCATCGGGCACCTGAATTCGGGTGTCAGTATCGCGGCCGCACCCATTTACGCGGAAAAGAACATTGCACAAATGGCGATTTCGACCAATCCAAAATTCACGCAGTTGGGCTTTCCGACCACCTTCCGGCTGGTCGCCAATGACACCTTGCAGGCCAAGGCCATTGGCAGTTTCTCAGCATCCAAGTTTCGGGCAAGCAAGTACGCAGTGATTGACGACAACACGCCATACGGAAAAGACCTGGCAGAGGGCGCCACGAAAGAATTGATCGCAGCCAAGAAAGAGATTGTGCTGAAGCAATCGTTTGATGACAAAACTCGGGTCTTTGACGAACTCGCGGCGAAGATCAAGGAAACCGGTATTGAGGTAGTGGTCACCACGTTGAGTGATTTTCAAAATTTGGCGTTGTTGCAGGCCCTGAAGAAGATTGACTACACCAAGGTGTTTATGTTGGGTGGTGACACGATCAAGACCACCGACATGCTCAAGGGCGCTGGCATCGTAAGCGGGCTCTTTTCGACGTCGCCAATCTTGGATGTTCAGGAATTCCCGGCCGGTAAAAATTTCCTGGAAAAGTACTTGGCCACCTATAAGGTTGCGCCCGCCTATGCCGGCCACTACACTTACGACGCGATGTATGTGTTGGCTTCTGCGATTCGCCGTACCGATTCGGCCATACCGCAGGACATCGTTCAGGTGCTGCGCAAGATTGACGGCTATGCACCGGTGACGGGCACGATGCGCTGGGACGAAAACGGGGAACAGCGTTACGGGGTGATCGGCGTTTCTGCAGCCCGTGCGGCCCAGTGGGAGCCTCAGGTCCGCTCGGACAACTGGTAGTGGAATGCGCCGCACCTGCGCGCTGCGACCGGTGCCGAAGCAGGCACGGATGCGGGCACAGGCATTGACGCTGGCGCGGTTTCTGCCTCGGCGCTCGGTACCGGGGCTCCTTGAGGGGAGCAGTTTCTCGTCAACTGGGCGCTCAGCACGGCCAAGTTGAGCCATGTTCCGGGACCAAGGCGCGCCAACCGAGTTCGTGTTGGATGCGTGCACGCAGCGCATCGGCGGCAGCAAGGTCCCCATGCACTACGTAGACCTGGTCGGGACGGTTGGGCATATCACGCAGCCAGTACAGCAGTTGACCGGCGTCGGCGTGGGCAGAGGCCGACTGTAGTTGCACAACTTCAGCGTTGACCTCGATATCGCGTCCGTGGATGCGCACAGTCTTGGCCCCGCTGGCCAATGTTGCGCCGCGGGTGCCAGGCGCCTGGTAGCCGGTCAAAATGACCATGTTGCGATGGTTGCCCAAACGGTGTTCCAAATGGTGCAGCACACGCCCTCCAGTAGCCATCCCACTGGCCGACAGGATGACCATAGGACCGTGGCGTGCAGCCAGGGCCTTAGACTCATCCGTGCTGTTGACCATGGTGGCGCCTTTTGCCAGCGCGTGGGCATCGTGGGGGCTCAGTCGATGCTCCCCAATGTGGTGTTCAAACAAGTGTGTGGTGTGGACCGCCATCGGGCTATCCAGAAAAACGGGCAATGCATGTGGAACTTTGCCGTTGGCCTTGAGTTGCGCAATGGCATGCAACACCGCCTGGGCGCGCCCGACCGCAAATACGGGCACCACGGCAACACCACCCCGTGCGGCCAATTTGTGCAGGGCTGTCCCGAGCTCTGACATCAAGTTCTCCACCGGATGCTGGCGGTCGCCATACGTCGATTCGATCAACACGGTGTCGGCGGCTGGCGGGGGTTGCGGGGCCAACATGATGGAATCGTCGGGCCGCCCCAAATCGCCGGAGAAAAGAATCCGCCGGTCCGCCACTTCGAGCAACACGCTGGCCGCACCCAGGATATGCCCTGCAGAAGTGAAAGTTACGCGCCAGCCGGGGATAGGTTGGAAGGTACTCCCCATTTCCACGGCCTTGATGTGGGGCAGGCAATCGAGGGCATCCTGGCGCGTGTATAAGGGTAGAGCAGGAGTGTGTTTGGAGAAGCCGTGGCGGTTGGCAAATGCTGCGTCTTCTTCCTGGATATGACCGCTGTCTGGTAGCAAAATTTTGCACAAGTCTTGCGTGCCGGATGTCGCATAAACCTTGCCGGTAAAGCCCTGTTTTACCAAGAGCGGTATGTAGCCACTGTGGTCCAGGTGGGCATGGGTCAGGACCACTGCATTGATTGCATCGTGCCCAATCGGCAATGGCGTCCAGTTGCGCAAGCGCAACTGCTTGTAGCCCTGAAACAGGCCGCAATCGACAAGCAAACTGTGGCCGTCATGGCGTACTAGGTATTTGGAGCCTGTGACGGTGTTGGCGCCGCCCAGGAATGTAATGTTGACGCCCATTGTGTAACTCCCGCTGATGTGAAGCGGCATGGCCCAGGGAGCCAATAAAAATGCCGCGCAATCCTTTATAGACTGGGCGGCATTGTTACGTTGCTGGGTATTCGGTAAGCTTGATCTGTGTCAACTAAAAAAGCTCTTCAGCCGGTCTGTCCAGCTATCACCGGACGGCGAGTGTTTGTTGCCACCCTTCTTCAGCGATTCATCCAGCTCGCGCAGCAAGCGCCGCTGGTGCTCGCTGAGCTTGACCGGGGTTTCCACGGCAATGTGGCAGTACAAATCACCTGGGTAGCTGGCTCGCACGCCCTTGATGCCCTTGCCGCGCAGGCGGAACTGCTTGCCGGTCTGCGTGCCTTCGGGGATGTCAATCGCGGCCTTGCCTGCCAAGGTGGGTACATCTATCTCGCCACCCAGCGCGGCGGTGGCCATGCTGATGGGGACCGAACAATGCAGGTCGTCGCCCTCACGCTCAAAGATGTCGTGTTTCTTGAGCCGGATTTCGATGTACAAGTCACCCGGTGGTCCGCCATTGGTGCCGGGTTCGCCATTGCCTGTGCTGCGGATGCGCATGCCGCCATCGATGCCTGACGGGATCTTGACTTCGAGCGTCTTTTGCTTCTTGACGCGGCCTTGCCCTTGACAGGCCATGCAGGGTTCGGGAACGACCTTGCCCGTGCCGCGGCAGGTGGGGCACGTCTGCTGCACGCTGAAGAAGCCCTGGCGCATTTGCACCGAGCCAGAACCGGTACAGGTGCCGCAGGTCTTGACCTGGGTGCCAGGCTTGGCGCCACTGCCCTTGCAGATTTCGCAAGCGTCCCACGTGGGGATGCGAATCTGTGCATCTTTGCCGCGTGCTGCTTCTTCGAGCGTGACTTCCATCGCGTAGCTCAGGTCGCTGCCACGGAATACTTGACGTCCGCCGGCGCCTGGGCGGCCACCGCGTTGCTGACCAAACATGTCGCCAAAAATGTCGCCAAAGGCTTCGGCAAAGCCACCATAGCCTTCACCACCGGCGCCGCGCATATTAGGGTCGACGCCGGCATGGCCATGCTGGTCGTAGGCCGCACGCTTCTGCGGGTCCGACAGCATTTCGTAGGCTTCCTTGGCTTCCTTGAATTTATCTTCGGCCACTTTGCCCGAATCACCCTGATTGCGGTCGGGGTGGTGCTTCATCGCAAGCTTGCGATAAGACTTCTTGATGTCTTCGTCAGAGGCGTTTTTGGGAACACCCAGAATTTCGTAAAAGTCTCTTTTGGTAGCCATGGTTGCCCGACAGTGTTGGTCTTTAAATCGTTGCGCAAACTTGATGCAAAACGCCGCGCCGACGATTCCTGGTGAATCATTCGGGCGCGGCGCGCCAAATCAGCACGCAGCTTGCGTGTGGTTTAGCCCTTTTTGACTTCCTTGACTTCAGCGTCTACCACGTTGTCATCTGCTGCATGGGCTGATGATGCTCCGCCACCGGCATGTGCCTGTTCGCCGCCTTCTGGCTGTGCACCGTCTGCCGGTTGTTTGGCTTGCATGTCCGCATACATTTTCTCGCCCAGCTTCTGGCTGGCACCCATCAAGGCCGTGTTCTTCTCGTCAATAGATGCCTTGTCGTCGCCCTTAATGGCTTCTTCCAGGTCCTTGATGGCGGCTTCGATTTTCTCCTTTTCAGCGGCTTCGAGCTTGTCGCCGTATTCGGTCAGGCTCTTGCGCACACTGTGCACATTGGAGTCGGCCTGATTTTTCGATTGAACCAGCTCCACCTTCTTCTTGTCGTCAGCCGCGTTCAGCTCGGCGTCTTTGACCATCTGCTGAATCTCGGCCTCCGACAAGCCAGAGTTGGCCTTGATGGTAATCTTGTTTTCTTTGCCGGTGCCCTTGTCCTTGGCTCCCACGTGCAAGATGCCGTTGGCGTCGATGTCAAAGGACACTTCAATTTGCGGTGTGCCACGGGCCGATGGCGGAATGCCTTCGAGGTTGAACTCGCCCAGCATCTTGTTGCCCGTGGCGATTTCACGCTCGCCCTGAAATACCTTGATCGTCACCGCGGG
Organism: Rhodoferax sp.; assembly: GCA_025351745.1. Taxonomy (GTDB): domain Bacteria; phylum Pseudomonadota; class Gammaproteobacteria; order Burkholderiales; family Burkholderiaceae_C; genus Allorhodoferax. The sequence goes on along the minus strand of JANXVI010000045.1, from coordinate 5,487 downwards.
CTGGTTGTCTTCAGCCGTCGAGAAAGTCTGTGCAAACTTGGTTGGAATGGTCGTGTTCTTGGTGATCATCTTGGTCATGACACCGCCCATGGTCTCAATACCCAAAGAGAGTGGAGTCACGTCCAACAGCAAAACGTCTTTGCGGTCACCCGACAACACTTGCCCCTGGATGGCGGCACCAACGGCCACGGCTTCATCGGGGTTCACATCCTTGCGGGGTTCCTTGCCGAACAGCTCCTTGACCTTCTCTTGCACCTTGGGCATGCGGGTCATGCCGCCGACCAAAATGACGTCATGGATGTCGGATACCTTGACGCCAGCGTCCTTGATGGCCGTGCGGCAAGGCGCAATGGTGCGCTCGATCAGCTCTTCGACCAGGCTTTCCAGCTTAGCGCGGGTCAGCTTGATGTTCAAGTGCTTGGGACCCGAAGCATCGGCTGTCACGTAGGGCAGGTTGATGTCGGTCTGGGCGCTGCTGGAGAGTTCGATCTTGGCTTTTTCAGCGGCTTCCTTGAGGCGCTGCAAGGCCAGCACGTCCTTGGTCAGGTCGACGCCTTGTTCTTTCTTGAACTCCGTGACGATGTAATCGATAATGCGTTGGTCGAAGTCTTCGCCGCCCAGGAAGGTGTCGCCATTGGTAGACAGCACTTCGAACTGCTTCTCACCTTCGACATCGGCGATTTCGATGATGGAGATGTCAAAGGTACCACCGCCCAAGTCGTACACCGCAATCTTGCGATCGCCTTTTTCATTCTTGTCCAGGCCGAAGGCCAGCGCCGCAGCGGTGGGTTCGTTGATGATCCGCTTGACATCCAGACCGGCGATTCGGCCCGCGTCCTTGGTGGCCTGGCGTTGTGCGTCATTGAAATAGGCCGGCACCGTGATGACGGCGTCGGTCACTTCTTCGCCGAGGTAATCTTCGGCGGTTTTCTTCATCTTGCGCAGAATGTCGGCACTAACTTGCTGCGGCGCCATGCGGTTGCCACGGACTTCGACCCAGGCGTCGCCATTGTCGGCAGCGGCAATCTTGTAGGGCATCAGGTCGATGTCCTTTTGCACTTCTTTCTCGGAGAACTTGCGGCCGATCAAGCGCTTGACGGCGTACAGCGTGTTCTTGGGATTGGTCACCGACTGGCGTTTCGCGGACGCACCGACCAGAACTTCACCGTCTTCCTGGTAGGCGATGATGGACGGCGTGGTGCGCGCGCCTTCTGCATTTTCAATAACCTTGGGGGTGTTGCCCTCCATGATGGCTACACATGAATTGGTCGTACCCAAGTCAATGCCGATGATTCTTCCCATTTTTTTCTCCTAAGATCAGTTGAGGACAGAGCCAAAGGCCAGTCCCGCAAGGTTGTTCGACTAAAAGTTCCGATGCTGCTAACTTGAAGCCTGTCGTGTGGATTTCAAGTGGCCTTCAAGTGGCTTTTGCTTGTGTGATTGCGGTTGCGGACCTACTTGGGCGCCGAAACGGTGACGAGCGCAGGGCGCAGTACGCGGTCCGCGATCAAATAACCCTTTTGAAGCAGGCTCACGACGGTATTGGCTTCCTGCTCCGACGGCACGACGCTGATGGCTTGGTGCTGGTGGGGGTCGAACTTGGTGCCGGCCACCGGCGCGATGGCCATGACCTTGTTGCGCTCCAGCGCGGCGACCAATTGGCGTAACGTGGCTTGCGCGCCTTCTCGGATTTGGTCTGCGGTCGCGTCCTTGATGATTAATCCCGCTTCCAGGCTGTCCGCGACAGGCAGCAGGCTCTCAGCAAAGCTTTCGACGGCAAATTTGCGCGCTTTGGATATTTCGTCTTCGGCGCGGCGTCGGGAGTTTTCGGCATCGGCCTTGGCACGCAGGTATTGGTCTGCCAAGTCACCGGATTTGGCCTGCAAGCTTGCCAACTCGGCTTGCACTTGGGCCAGCAGGTCGGGTTCTGCGGCGTTGGAAGTTGCAAACATGCCCTCGGTGCTTTGGAAGCTGGCCTCGGACGGGTCTGGTTGGGGTGTGGAAGTCTGGTCAGACATGCAAATAGTAAAGGTTTGAAAACTTGCTCAAAAGGACAGTAATAGTTGTGGGGGCCAACCAGCACAATTCAAGAGGCCATACAGCGCGCAATGCATTTTTAGCCCCACCGTCGACGACAAACTCGGCTTTAGCCCGATGTACCCAGCAATTCAACGTCGAACTTCAAGGTTGCGTTGGGTGGAATCACACCGCCCGCACCGCGTGCGCCATAACCCAGGTCGGACGGGATGATCAGCGTGCGCGCGCCGCCGACTTTCATGCCCGCCACGCCTTCGTCCCATCCGCGTATGACCATGCCTGCGCCCAACTGAAATACAAACGGGTCATTGCGGTCCTTGCTGGAATCGAATTTGGCACCCTGGGTGCCGTTGTTGTAGATCCAACCGGTGTAGTGCACAGTCACGCTTTGGCCTTTGGCGGCAACAGCACCGGTGCCCTGGGTGGTGTCTTCGTATTGCAGGCCGGTGGCGGTCGTGATCATTTGAAATCCTTTGGTGAAAATGGGCGCGCAGTGGCGCAACGGGTTGGGGCTACAGGCAAAAGCTGCCTGGAGGCCCATTCGGCAAAGCCACTAATTATGCCGCAGGCGAAAAAAAACAGGCTTAGCCTGTTCTTTGTCATTGAGGCTGATGGCCCCCCGCTTACAGAATTTATGTTGCCTTTTTGGCTTGGCTGCTCGCCCACTTACCGGCAAAGGCCTGCAAATCACCCAGTCGCTTCAGCAAATCAGCGCCAAGATTGGTCACCGCATAACCTTCGCTGCCATGGGTCATCAGACCGGCTTCGCGCAACTCCTTGATACGGGTGTTCAGCGTATTGGGCGTTATGCCGCCAACGCTGTCCTGGAGCAGACGAAATGTCTGCGCATGACCGTCACGCAAGGCCCACAGTACACGCATGGCGTAGCGAGACTCCAGCAGACTCAGTAACTGGCCGATAGCGACCGATTCTTTAGCACTCATTAACTTTCCTCTCCTTGACTCGGGGTTCTGGGCCGACCAGTTGCGTGGCCACTACGGCCGCCATTGCAATTGTGCCCGGCCTGTTTAATCAGGTGAAACTATATCGCAGTTTTCGCCATGCTACAAGTTTCATAGCTGGTGGCAGCCTGCGAGACGCTTGTCAGTCGATAACGGAGGTGCTAAGGTTGCGCTTAGCGCAGTTTGTTCGGGCAGCCTTTTGGAGACTTCCATGGTGTTTAATTTTGAGCAGGTTCACAACTACTACGAGCGTCTTGTTTTTGAAGAAGTGGCCCGGCGCTCGGAACAATTCCAGGAATTTTCCTCTGACATGCTGGGCGATGTGGCATGCGTGGCGCTTAACCGGCTCCCGGCGCGCTATGTGCGACACGACGTGGATTTGATGTTTTACCTGACGGAGCAGGAACGCCACGCCATTGAGCTGTCGATGGAAGAGGTGCTGCAATTTGCATTTGACTTTGTCAAGGAGCGCTCGGCCAAGGCCGCAGCCTAAAACGTTGCCATCACCTTGGCGACCAGCGCCGGCGTGACGACGGGCTGAACGGCGAACCAGGCAGCAAACGCAGGCCGCGCCTGGTTGAGCAGCATTCCAAGGCCATTCACTGTGGTGTGACCTTCAAGCCGTGCAGTGCGCAGCAGTGGTGTCTCTAAAGGGACGTAAATAATGTCCGAGACCAGCGCCTGAGTCGGTAAACGTTCCAGGCGTATATCCAAAGCCGCTTCACCGTGCATACCCTGGTTCGTGGTGTTGACCATGAGGGCGGCGCCCTCCAACGCATCGTGCCGGTCCTCCCACGCAACGACGCAAACGGGTTCGCCGAATTCCTGCGCCATGTCATGGGCCTTGGCCACACTTCGGTTGATAAGGCGAATCTCGGTTGCGCCGCTGTCAATCAAGCTGACGATAACAGCACGTGCTGCACCGCCCGACCCCAATACAACCGTTGGGCCGGTGTCGGCTCGCCAGCCAGGTTGGGCGTCTAGTAGGCTCTGGATGTAACCAAAACCGTCAGTATTTCGGCCGGTGAGCGAGCCATCGTCCTCCACCACAATAGTGTTGATGGCGCCAATGCGATGTGCCAGGCTATCAACCCGGTCCACGAGGCTCATGGCGGCAACCTTGTGGGGAATCGTTAAATTGCAACCGGCAAAGCCCAGCACGGGCAGGCTGCGCAGAGCCGCTTGCAACTGCTCCGGCTGCACCGGCAACAACACATAGGCGCCGTGCAAGCCATGCTCTGCGATCCAGTGGTTGTGGATGACCGGTGAGCGCGAATGCGCCACCGGCCAGCCCATGACCCCTGCCAGCTTGTAGGGGGCCACAACCTACAGGTTGTCGGTAAAGCTGCGCAACTTGTCGGATCGGCTGGGGTGCTTGAGCTTGCGCAGCGCTTTGGCTTCGATCTGGCGGATGCGCTCACGGGTCACGTCAAACTGTTTGCCCACTTCTTCCAGCGTGTGGTCGCTGGTCATTTCGATGCCAAAGCGCATGCGCAACACCTTGGCTTCGCGCGGTGTCAGGCTGTCCAAAATATCCTTGACCACATCGCGCAGACCGGCTTGCATCGCAGCTTCCATCGGCGCGGTGTTGGCGCCGTCTTCGATGAAGTCACCCAGGTGGCTGTCGTCATCGTCACCAATCGGCGTTTCCATCGAGATCGGCTCTTTGGCGATCTTCATGATCTTGCGGATCTTGTCTTCCGGGATCTCCATGCGCTCGGCCAGTACCGAAGCATCGGGCTCGAAACCGAACTCTTGCAGATGCTGGCGGCTGATGCGGTTCATCTTGTTGATGGTTTCGATCATGTGCACCGGGATACGAATGGTGCGCGCCTGATCCGCAATGGAGCGGGTGATCGCCTGGCGAATCCACCAGGTGGCGTAGGTCGAGAACTTGTAGCCGCGGCGGTATTCGAACTTGTCCACCGCCTTCATCAAACCGATGTTGCCTTCCTGGATCAGATCCAGGAACTGCAGACCGCGGTTGGTGTACTTCTTGGCAATCGAGATCACCAGGCGCAAATTGGCCTCGATCATTTCCTTCTTGGCGGCGCGCGATGCGTACTCGCCGGCGTTCATTCGCTTGTTGATGTCCTTCAACTGGTCTAGCGGCACCACAACCTTGGCTTGCAGATCGGTCAGTTTTTGCTGCAGATCCTGCACGGGCGGAACGTTGCGGCCCATGACGGCGGCCCATGATTTACCAGAAGCGGCCTGTTTCTCAATCCACTTCAGGTTCAGCAATTGGGATGGAATCTTGTTACCGTTCTTGTCACGGCCGCTGAAGTCGGCAATGAAGTTTTCCTGCGGGTAGCCGCATTTGTCCACAATGATGCGGCGCAGTTCGCGCTCTTTCTTGCGAATGTCGTCGACCTGGCCGCGCACCATGTCGCACAGCTTTTCAATCGCCTTGGCGGTGAAGCGGATGGACATCAGCTCTTCGCTCAGGCCCTTTTGTGCCGTCACGTAGTGGGGTGTGCCGTAGCCT
>JANXVI010000490.1 GCA_025351745.1 Rhodoferax sp. | reverse complement strand
GTGCGATGGCGGGGGACACGGAGCAAAAGCCCCCGCCATCGCACTCCCCTGCGCGCACAAACCATGGCCCACACAGCCTTCCGGCACCTTTGCGCGAGTTCTGTTTGGTGTCTGTGTTGCGCAATGTGCATGGGCTGGCGTGCTGGATGGTGGACTCGCGGATTGCGTTGTTGGGGGCGCAGTTTCCGTTTGCGGCGCCCCCGCACGCGAGCGCCTACGCCGTCTTGTTTTCTGGGCCTACCAGCTTTGGCCGCGAGACTGCTTGCATCCAGTTTGATGCGCAATACCTGAAGCTACCCTTGCGCCGCGATGAAAAGGCTTTGCAACAGATGCTGCAACATGCTTTGCCGTTGACCGTGCTGCAATACCGCCGCGATCGGCTGCTGGTGCAGCGTGTGCGCCAGACCCTGGCCACTCACGCGCAACAAACGCACAGCGCCGAGGCGCTGTCGCTGTTGTTGAATGTATCGCCACGGACTTTGCACCGCCAGTTGAAGGAGGAAGGAGCGACCTTGCAGGGTTTGAAAGACGAGGTGCGCCAAGGCCGTGCCATCGAGCTGCTGCACCGCACCGAACGGCCGATCAAGCAGGTGGCGGAGGCAGCGGGGTTTCGGAATGAAAAAAGTTTTATCCGGGCGTTTAAGAGTTGGACGGGGGTGTCGCCTGCGGAGTTTCGCAAGCGGGCTTTGCCGTTGGCATGAAGCAGGAGCGCCATATACAATGGCCATATCCCATTTCCAGTGGAGCCACCATGTCCAATAGCACCGTTTTTACCAACAACCGAAGCCAGGCCATACGCCTCCCCGCAGACATGCGCCTCCCGCCGTCTGTGAAGCGCGTCACAGTCCGCTCACGGGGCCTGGAACGCATCATCACGCCGGTTGAGAACACCTGGGACAGCTTCTTTCTGGATTCGCCAGCCGCACCAGATGATTTCTTGCCCACTCGCGCCAGCCAGGAGCAGCCCGACCGAGAGAGTCTGTGATGTTGAAGTTCCTACTGGACACCAACATCGCCATCTACGTCATCAAACGCAAACCCATCAGCGCCTTGCAGTTCTTCAACTCGCATGCCGGGCATATGGCGATATCGTCGATCACATTGGCCGAATTGCTCCACGGCGCCGAAAAGAGCACTGCTCCTGCACAGGCCTTAGCCGTTGTGGAAGATTTTTGCAGCCGCCTGGAAATTCTGACTTATGGGGCTAAGGCTGCCCAGCACTATGGAAGTATTCGCGCCAGTCTTGAGAAAATCGGCAAGCCAATTGGCGTCAATGACCTCCATATAGCGGCCCACGCCCGCAGCGAGGGCCTGACTTTGGTGACCAACAACCTGCGTGAATTCGAACGAGTGCCAGCCTTGCAAATGGAAAATTGGGTGGGGTGAATCTGTAGGCAGCGGGCCTCCTGAGTTTTGGGTCTACCGCTGAGCTTTCTCAGGCTGCACTCTTCCTTGCGCCTGATTTCCAGATTATTGGCTGAAACGTGGCGCATTGATCTGCTGGCACAACACCAATGTCTGCCCGGATGCCAAACACAATGTGAGCTAAAAGCGCGCCGTGCTTTTCGTTCGTGCGGTTCGGAGCGGCCGATCAAGCAAGGGGCCGAGGCGGCGGAGTTTCGCAAGCAATCTTTGCCACCGGAGCGAAACGATACATTGTGATTCGCCCACCTTTTTGGGAATACGACAACTCGGTCGGCGGACTGTGGCCTTGGGGCTAATGGCTAACGAAGTTGAGGCATCTTCGCCGAACCCTCAACTACCCCGCGCGGATCGATCATCCGGAGGAATAAGCACTTTGACCACTGCATAGTCGCTGATCCCGAATGTGAGATGGTCAAACACACGCGCTCATCAAGCGCGAGTGCGCGGGTCTGCTCCAGACCTGCTCCAGCGAGTCATCATTGAAGCTTCAGATCCCATGCTTGGACGATGGGACCGTATGTCCCATGGGTCGCGGCGGTCGGCTTCAGCGTGTATTTCGCGGTCAACCGCGATGGGTCGGAAAACGGCAGCTGAGTCTCTAGATGCGACCCGGGGGCGCCGGTGCCCAGCGTCAAGGCAACCCCCTTCATCTTCTTGAAGGGGCCAGAGCGTGAATGCTTGCAGTTGAATGCAAGGTCCTTGGTCGACAACAAGGTGAGCGACAGTGCGTGCTTCTTGTCCTTGAGATTCACGTCGAGAACTCCGGTCGCTGACATGAGAATTTCGGTGGGCGCGGCCAGCGAACAGGTATAGCTGTTGAACTGGCCGCCTGAATCCTTAGACTTGTCCGTGGAGGACTCATCCCATTGCGTAATGCGTACGGTTGCGTTCGGCGCCTCGCCGGAAAGGAATTCGGCGGTAATGGAAGTCCCGTTACGCTCGCTAACCGGCAGGCTCACCTTGACGCTGGCGGCATAGGTAACTTCGGGGCCAAACTGGGTTCCCGAAACGTCGAAGGTGCCAGTGTAAGAACCCAAATTCTTCGGCTGCGCCGTGGCAATGTTGCTCGCCCCCGCGCATGCCATCACGGCGACTGCCAGTGCAAGTGCGTGACCAACACGTTGTGTGCGGCCGGAGGTGCGAGCCGGTCGCAATGGCAAAGGCTGTAGCACAGTGGTCAAGGCGTGTATGGCGTTCGATGCAAAGTCCATGGGCGGAAATTTTTCAGAAGGGGGCACCTTGCCGAGTCGAATAATGTCTTGCATTCCGGTTTCTCCAAGCATATTGAAAACAGAGTCAGGCTCCGGAAAATGCGTTCGCAAAATGGGACACACCCGACACACACCATCCACTGCGAATCATAAACTTGTTGTTGTGTGTTCGCGAGGGCCTGCCAGTAATCCGTATCTCGTAAGCCCGGCACCACACGTCAGGTTTGCGGCCTACCGGACGCCCTCGGGCCCATGGGAAATGACGTTTCGGCAACGCCGGCGACGGGGTGAAAAGCCCATTGCCCAGAAATAGGGCTGCGTCCTGTGATCAGAGGCGGGTAGGATGACGGTCGAATAGACTCAGACTCCATGCTCACCCTCTACCACTGCGTCAGCGCCCGCTCCTTCCGCCCCTTGTGGATGCTGGAGGAACTGGACCTACCCTACACGCTGAAGATGCTGCCGTTCCCGCCCCGCGCGTTGGCGCGGTCGTTCCTGCAAGAAAACCCCCTGGGCACGGTGCCGCTCATGGTGGATGGCGATACCCGCATGACCGAGTCTGCCGCCATCTGCGAATACCTGGCAGGGCGCCACAGTCCGCACGCGCTGGGCGTGGCGGTGGATGAGCCCGAGTACGGCGCCTACCTGAACTGGCTGCACATGAGCGACGCCACGCTGACCTTTCCGCAAACCTTAGTGCTGCGCTACACCCACTTTGAACCGGCAGCGCGCAAGCAACCGCAGGTGGCCGAGGACTACAGTCGCTGGTTCGTGGCGCGGCTGCGCGCCGTCGATGCCGTGGTGCAGCAGCACGACTACGTCTGCGCCGAGCGTTTTACCGCCGCCGATATTGCGGTCGGCTATGCGCTGATGCTGGCCAGCCACCTGGGCCTGGACGCGCAGTTCACGCCTGCCGTTGCCGCGTACTGGGCACGGCTGCAACAGCGCATGGCCTTCCAGCACGCGCTGGCGACCCAGCATCAGGCCGCGCTGGATCAGGGCGTGCCGACGACGCCATCACCCGACCTACGGTCGTAGAGGCTCACGCGTTATGCTGCGTTTTTGATAGCGTCATGCGCAGCGGAGACGAGGGCTAGCGCCCGGTCTATTCAAAGCCTTCTTCTGGTCAGACTGGCTTTTCAGGCACCACCACATGCTCCGGCTTGATGCGCACCGCCCACGCCACACCCACCAATAGCAGCACGACCCCTGCGATGGTCAATGACTGCGGCCACTCGCCGCGCAGCAGGTAGGCATAGGTGAGGGCCGACAGCGTCTCAAACACGATCAACTGCCCCACCAGCGCGGTGGGCAGGCGCTGGCTGGCCTCGTTCCAGCAGCGTGTGCCCAGCCACGATGCGAAGAGCCCGATGGCAAGCATCAGGCCGACGAAGAACCCGGGCCGGGGGCCAAAGGGCATGGGAAAGGCGTCGTGGCTGACTGCCGACCAGCCCCAGAACGCCACGTAACCCACCAGCGCCAACGGCAGCGTCGCCAGCCCTTGGGCCGTCGCCCAGGCGCGCGGCTTGCGCCCGGGGTGGTCACGCAGCCAGTCAGCATTGCGCAGCGGGTACCAGGTCCAGCATGCCACGGCACCGGCCGCCAGCAGCGCGCCGCTGGCGTAGCGCGCGTAATCTGCATCGGCGTCCTTGGCAAGCGCTGACAGCTCGACCTGGTTCACGCAGGCAATGCCCGCCATCACGGTGGCCAGGCATGGCGCCAGTCGCCGCCACGGCAGGCGACCATCGCGTTCGTGGTTCAGCAGGTTGGCGCAGATGGATATCACCACCGGCAGCGTGCCGATCATCATCGTCGGCAGAGGCCCACCGGCGCGCTGGAT
>JANXVI010000476.1 GCA_025351745.1 Rhodoferax sp. | reverse complement strand
GCCACGCGGCGCTCGCCGCTGGTCATGCGGGACGCACACGTACTGATGGAAGGAATGAGAGTGGCCACTTGCGCTCGTCCAGGAACGTGACTTAACGCTGCGTTACAAACCTACCTGGTCCTGCAGCGGCATCAGGGTCCTGTAAGTCAACAACACAGTCAACGAGTTTGGATGCCTGATCCCAAGACGCCTTCTCTGCCCACAAGGTAATGAAATCACGGCTTACATCCACTACGGTCGGAGTTGTCTGTAGTGTTTGAAGCCCTAGCGAATTGAACGTGTCTTCGTCGTCATGCATGCTTCCGTCCTGTTGCGCGTAGCTATAAAACTGCGCAACTTTTCCTGGCCGCGAGAATCGCGGCATATCTGGACACTGGCCGCCCATCTCTGGAAGGCGGTCGGTGTGCGCCCCTGAAAAGCTGTCTTGCAGCATGTGAAGCAAGATACCCAGCGCGACTTTGTTGAGGTCTTTGCGGACTTCGGGGATGCCCGTGGAGAAGAGATTGGAGACGGTTATGTCACCTGGAAAATAGGCGGTCAACTCCGGAAAGCCTAGATCGCGGATGAAGCGGTCAGTTGGCACTTGACCGGTTGCGACACCCCAGAGAAATTGCGCCCACATTCTCATCCGCGCTTTTGTGTCAGCCGCGCGCTCGCCATCGTAGGCGGCCATGGAGTGAAAGAATTGCAAATCGCCGTAGTGCGAGCGGTACAGCATGTAGTGGCCAGGGCCAAAGGCAGGGCTTCCGGGGGCCTTGGCCAAAACCGCCTTGGCCTTAGCGCCTGCATCCTTGAATAAGCCCATCCAGCATTTCGGCTGTGCAGTCGAACGCATGGTCACGCGGGCGTCGCAGTCGGAGATGCTGGGGGGTTTGTTCTTGTCCAGAGCAAAAGGCGGATCGTCCGGCCAGCGCACGCCATACAGAATGATTCGGTTTGCTTGCACCGCCTCCACGATCACGCAATCCTTTTCATCACTGGCCGGTACGTTGCAGCCTAGTGCGGCTAACGTGATGGCCTCATGCACGGGGTTTTTGATCATTGGCAGTACGCCGCGCATGCCAAACTGCGCGAGCGGATCAAGAATCCAGTTGCTGCCCAGACCGGCAAGCTTGCGGTCTACATCGCTGACTTTGGGCAGGACTTGATAGCTCAGCACTGAGGTCCATGCACAAGCGAGTACCAAACCCAGCAAAGCTTTACTCAAGGGATTCGTTTTGCTTGGTCGCACAGGTGCAGTTCCACGCTGGACTGCATGTATAGCGCGCGCACTGATGCGAGAAGCGGAAGCTGCCATCGAATCACCCCCTGAGTGAATTTTGTATCTTTATGTAACCATCATGCCCCCTTTATAGGCATGCGGATAGGGGTGTTTGCCCCAATATGGGGTTTATTAGGTCAATCAGCCTGCAGCCCGCATGCAGCAGCGTAAGCAGCTATCAAAAACGTAGTGATCGTCAACTCACTCTTTCTCGCCACTCTCCAGTAGCACCCCGCGCCGCGCAAGCCGTTCCCGCGCTTCAAGCAATGCTTGGTGCAGGTGCTGCTCTAGCTCAGCCTTGGGCGGCAACTCTGTCCAGTATTCAGCTACCGTGATCCCATCCTTGTGCATTTGCAGCAGTTCCACTTGTTCGCGGCTGGACTCGGCGCACAGGATGAGGCCAATAGGAGCCTCTTCGCCTGGCTGGCGTTCATGTTTATCCAACCACTTCAAGTACAACTCCATCTGGCCTTTGTGCGCGGCCTTGAAGCGGCCTAGCTTCAGCTCAATTGCTACCAGGCGGCGCAGGCGACGGTGGTAGAAAAGCAGGTCCAAATAAAAATCTTCCCCATCGATGACCATGCGCTTTTGGCGCTCTACAAACGCAAAGCCCCGGCCCAGTTCCAAGATAAATGCCTCCAGCTGACGCAGGATTGCGCTTTCCAGGTCGGCCTCGTCGTGACCCTGGCGTAAGCCCAAGAAGTCTAGGAAATAGGGGTCTTTGAAGACCTGTGCTGGCAATGTTTCAGCTGGTAGGAGGGCGGTGGATTGAGCGCCTGCAATTTCGGTTCGCTCAAAGGCCTTGCGCTCGATCTGGTGCTGGAGTTCGCGCACGCTCCAACCATCCTGTGCTGCCTGCTGCGCGTAAAACTGGCGTGCGTCCGTGGCTTTGAGCGCCACGATGGCCACCATATGACTCCAGCTCAATTTTGCCGACAGTGTCGACACAATCTCAGCATCTGGAAACGCCTCTGCAAACTTAACCATGCGGCGCAGGTTGCGGGATTCAAAGCCACGGCCAAACTCGTGTGCCAACTGTTGACCCAATTGATCTAGCAACTTGGCGCCGTAGTCGGCACGTTCACCGCCCAGCACCTCGGTGCGCAATCGTTGCCCCACCATCCAATAAAGGCGCGTCAATTCCGCATTGATGGCGCCTGCCAATCGCTGTCGGCTGTTGGCGATAAGGGCGCGGAGCTCGGCATGTAAGGCGTCTGCGGGTGCGCCACCCTTGGCGTCAAAGAGGTCTTTCGTCATTTGCGGGCTTCCCTGTGCTTCGCGTAGGGGCGCATGGGTTACCTACGGCGAGAGGTAATTTTGCCCTTCAATTGGGTAGCCCCCGCAAAATTCCCGCAAATGATTTGCTGATGGCACCTACCTACACCGCTCGCCCATCAAAGTGGTGCACCGGTATCGCATACACATCCACCCCCTCCAGGCAGCGGATGTTCACTGCTGCCATCGCGTTGCCTTTGGGGTCGGTGCCCTCGCCAAAGGGGTGCATGCCGCAGGTGGGGCAAAAGTGGTGTTGGATGACGTGCTTGTTAAACGTGTAGCTGCGCAGGGCATCGCGCGGGGTCAGCAGGCGCAACTGGGGTTGCGGCACAAACCACATCAGCGTGCCCTTGCGCTGGCAGATGGAGCAGTTGCAGTCGGTGGCGCTGGTCAGTTCGCCGTCCACTTCAAATTTGATCTGCCCGCAGTGACAGCTGCCCGCGTAGGTCATTGACGCAGTGGTTGTTGTAGCTGCAGCGTCACTCATGGCGCGGGCATGTCGGGCGAGGGCACGATGACCATCCATCCCACGCCGAACTTGTCTTCCAGCATGCCAAAGCAGGGCGACCAGAATGTCTTGTCAAGCGCCATGGTTACCTTGCCGCCTTGGGCCAGCGCGTCGAACTTTTGCTTGGCCTCGGCCGCGTCCGCTACGCCTAGCGACAGCGCAAAGCCTTTGAAGCTGGGTTGCATATTGCTGTTGCCGTCGGTCACCATCAAATTCATCTCGCCCACACGCAGGCTGGCGTGCATGATTTTGTTCTCAAAGCCCTCGGGGATGGCGACAGGTGGTGGTGGCTCTGGCGCTTCGTTCATGCGCATCTGGAAGCTGATGGTTGCGCCAATGGCTTCCTTGTAGAAGTTCATGGCCTCTTCGCAGCGGCCGTTGAAAAACAAGTAGGGTTCTAGTGTCATGTGGGTTCTCCTTGGGGTGGTGGTTGGGAGGGGTTAACCGGGTATGTTGGGTTCGACCAGGGTGGCCAGTTGCAGTAGCGATTCTTGCCAGCCCAGGTAGCACATCTCCACGGGGATGACCGCAGGCAGGCCCTCTTGCACGATGTGGATGTCGGTGCCGCACAGCACGGGGGTTAGCGTGATGGTGTTGGTGATGGTGCCGGGCAGGTTGGGGTCGTCAAAGACGTCGGTGTAGACGATCTTGGTGTTGGGCACCAGCTCGGTGTATTCGCCGCCAAAGCTGTTGCCGCCGCCGACGCCAAAGTTGGTGAAAGACATCTTGAAGGTGCCGCCCACCTTGGCCTCCAGGTGGTGGACGGTGCAGGTAAAGCCATAGGGCGGCAGCCACTTGGCCATGGCGCTGGCGTCCAGAAAGGCGCGGTAGATGCGCTCGGGCGGCGCGCGCAAGACGCGGTGCAACTCTACGGTGTTGGGTTTGGTGGTGTTGGGCATGGTTGGGTATGTCTCCTAGGTGATAAAGCCGTGGGTCTAAGCCTGGGTTGCGGTCCTATTGTGGACGGCGTACACAAAAGATAACATAGATAATGGACAGTGTCCACATTGCCAGCCATGCTTCCACCCATCAGCCCACCTCCCCGCGAGACCTACCGCCATGGCGACCTACGCCGCGCCCTGCTTGATGCCGGCATTGCGCTGGCGCGCGAGGGGGGGCCGGGCGCTGTGACGCTGCGCGAAGCCACGCGCCGTGTGGGTGTGGCGCCCAACGCGGCATACCGCCATTTCGCCAGCCAGCAGGCGCTGCTGCTGGCCGTGCGTGCCACGGCGCTGTCGGCGGTGGCCAAAGCCATGGAAGATGAATTGGCCGCGCTGCCGGCCGAGCTGTCGCCGGCCGACCATGCCCGCGCCAGCGTGCGCGCGGTGGGCACCGGCTACCTGCGCTTTGCCAAGGCGCAGACGGGTTTGTTCCGCACGGCGTTTGCGCTGTCCGACAAGTTGATACAGGCCACACCCGAATGGCCCATCGCCGGCCCCGGGGGGCGCAGCCCGTACGAGCTGCTGTGTGACGCGCTAGACCTGTTGGTGCAAGCCGGGGTGATGCCCGCCGCCAAGCGACCCGGTGCCGAGATACTGGCCTGGTCCGCCGTGCACGGCCTGGCCTTGTTGGTGATAGACGGCCCGCTGGCTACGCCCGTGGGGCCGCACTTTGAAATGTTCGGTCAGCGGCTAATC
>JANXVI010000474.1 GCA_025351745.1 Rhodoferax sp. | reverse complement strand
CACCACCGTCAACGCAATCCCGTTTTGCCGCGCCAGCACGCTAACCGCAGCGCCACCCGCCAGAAAATTCTCCACCATCTGCCAGGTCACATCACTGGGAAAGGCCGAGACGCCGCGCGCCGTTAGCCCATGGTCACCCGCGAACACTACCATCTGCGGTTGCTGCAACACCGGTGCTGTAGTACCCAGAATCTGGCCAATGGCCAGGGCCAGGTCTTCGATGCGACCGAGTGAACCTAGGGGCTTGGTTTTGTTGTTCAGGGTGTGGTGCAGGGCTTCGGTGAGGGCCGCGTCGTGGATGTTCTGCAAAGCAGGAAGAAAGTTTGTTTGCGACATTGGTTTGGCAAGAAATAGTTCGTCAAAATGAAATGAAACAGCTGCTAGGGAAATACGTGGACCAGCTTGCCGACCACGTGATCCCGTGGCACAAAGCCCCAGTAGCGACTGTCGAAACTGTTGTCCCTGTTGTCGCCCATGGCGTAATAATGTCCTTCGGGAACCACACAGGACACACCATCTGTGTCGTACTTGCAGTTTTCAAAGTGGGGAAACTTTTCTGGGAGCTGGATGATGGCCAGTCTATCCTTGTCCACCAAAACGGCATACTCCTTGTTATCCAGTTTTTCAAGGTACTGGCTGTAGTAATGCATGGCCGACTCTTCCAAGTAGTCTGTCATGGGGCGCCTGCTTACCTCTTGACCGTCGACGAAGAGAGCCTTGTTGCGGTACTCAATCTTGTCACCCGGCAGACCAATGATCCGCTCGATGTATTGCAGTTTGCGGTTCCCTGGAAATTCAATAACGAGGACGTCCCCCCTTTCAATGGGTTCAGAAATCGGTCCACGCATCAGCCGAATACCAAACGCTGAATAGTTGCCGTAACCCCACATCTGGGCGATGAAGCTTGCACCGGGTTTCAACGTAGGTTGCATGGAACCGGAAGGGACACGGAAAGGGGCATAGACAAAAGCGCCAAGCGCCAGCAACAGTGATGCGAACAGCAAAAGTGTGAGCAACAAGCCGTACCAACGGCTGTATCCAGGCCGCACGCGGTCCGATTCGAATCGAACGGCCTGCAAGTAGGCGGTCCGTGAGATTGCACACGCGAAAGCCTGTTGCACCAGCACAGTCAACTCTTTCTGCGTACCGACAAATGCGAACTGCAAACCTGCCAGTACGAATATGGCCACAGTAGCTGCAACCGCCCACTTCCATCGACCCACATAGAGCAAGCCAAGGGGCGGAACAAAGAAACCCAACAGTGCTGCCAACCAGCCTTTAGGACGATTCACCATCTCTATCAACTCCCTTTAAGGTTTGTAATTTTTTTCAGTCGGGCTGCTATCCGGACCGAGAAGGCTGTCCAGTATGCCGGGCGCAAAGTGCGTAGCGATGTAATCCGCCAGCCCGTCAAACACGGTATCCATGGTAGGCACTGCACCTTGCAGTTGCGCACCAAACAGAGCTTGCAGCGCGTTGGGATCTTCAAACAGCCCGTGCAGGTAAATGCCCATCACATTCCC
Organism: Rhodoferax sp.; assembly: GCA_025351745.1. Taxonomy (GTDB): domain Bacteria; phylum Pseudomonadota; class Gammaproteobacteria; order Burkholderiales; family Burkholderiaceae_C; genus Allorhodoferax. The sequence goes on along the minus strand of JANXVI010000474.1, from coordinate 893 downwards.
TTGCGCGTTCAACCAACCCAGTCCATCGGGCAACACCGCATGCGCCACGTCTCCAGCGCGTGCCATGGCCACATGCTGCTGCGCCTGCCCATGGTGAATCTCGTAGCCGCTAACACTCACCCCGGCAAGGGGTGCCCATGGTGACGGCGATGGCACACCACAGCCCGAGCCGATGGGGGCAAGGCCGGGGGCCGATTTGTGCGCATTTGGCACCATGAGGCCCCCGGCCTTGCCCCCGTCGGCGGACGCGTACCAACCGGCATCAACGTCCGCAAACCGGGTGGATGTGTGCCGCACAGTCTTTTCCTCCGCAAACACCGTCACCAGCGGCAACAACCCCAAACCAGGTGCATTGCCATCAATGCCGTGCGTATCAATCAAAGCCTCGCCCAGCATCTGCAACCCACCACACACACCCAACACTGCCCCGCCCTGCCTCGCATGCCACGCAATCGCCGCATCCAGCCCCTGCGACCGCAGCCACGCCAGATCACCACTGGTGTGCTTGGAGCCCGGCAGAATAATCCAGTCAGAAGGGTTGAGGCCCGCCAGTTCAGACGGGCTGCGCACCCACTGCAACCGCAGGCCGGGGATGTTCTTCAACGGTTGGAATTCGTCCAGATTGCTGATGCGCGGATAGGCCACCACCGCCACCGTCAGATTCACCGCTCCCTTGGCCACCCTGCGGTCATCGAAGACGCCATCTTCTTCCGGCAGCCCGTGGTGCCACCACATGGGCAGCGTGGCCACGATGGGAATGCCGGTCATATCCTGCAGCATCTGCGGAGCGGGTGCCAGCAGCGTAGCATCACCGCGAAACTTGTTGAGCACAAAGCCCTTGATCAAGGCGCGCTCATGTTCGGGCAACAAAGCCCAAGTGCCGTACAGATGCG
>JANXVI010000449.1 GCA_025351745.1 Rhodoferax sp. | reverse complement strand
TCAAAAAGTTACGTGCGTAACCGTCTTTAACCTTGACGATATCGCCCAGGTTGCCCAGATTCACGACCTTGTCGAGCAGAATAATTTGCATGTTCGTACTCCTTAGATCTTGTGCTGGTCGCTGTAAGGCAGCATCGCCAGAAAGCGAGCGCGCTTGATAGCGGTGTTGAGCTGGCGCTGGAAAATAGCGCGGGTGCCGGTCAGGCGTGCGGGAATGATCTTGCCGTTTTCGGCGATGAAATCACGCAAGGTGTCGATGTCCTTGTAGTCGATCTCTTCAACGCCGGTTACAGTGAAGCGGCAGAAGCGCTTGCGCTTGAACAGCAGGTTTTGTGCGGGACGCTTGGGGCGCTTGTCTTTACTGAATTTTTTGAACGTGGCCATGTGGGCCTCCTAAAAAAACTAATCTTGCGAAAATTCTTGAATATGCAAAACGATACTTTTACCGTGGCGAGCGTTCCCTAGAAAACCGCTGAACCTCCAGACACTGCCAATGGGTTGTTTGACCAACCGTTCTGCCAATGCGCCGAAAGCCACTGCTTTCACTGCCACCTTGATTTGTCTGGTTTGCCCGGCTTCCTGTGTGTCAGACTCGTGTTCGAGTTTGAGGTTCAGGGCGGGAATTCCAGCGGGTGTGTAGCGCATGGCATCTAGCTCTGCGATACAGGCACTCAAAACAAGTAAATTCACCAAGGGAATTGGCAGGCACTCTCCGTCAGTAAAAATGTTCGTTAGGCGTTGTATTCAGCCTGTTGGGACTTGCGCGTCTCTTCGCGCTCGACGGTCTTCATCATGGACGAAGGACCAGTGTCAGCCTTTTTCTTCAGCACGGTCAGGTGGCGAAGAACAGCGTCGTTGAACTTGAACGCGTGTTCGAGTTCAGTCATCACAGCCTGATCGGCCTCGATGTTGACACACAGGTAATGTGCTTTGGCAAGCTTATTAATCATGTAGACCAACTGGCGGCGACCCCAGTCTTCCACGCGGTGGATTTTTCCACCGCCGGCAGTGATCATGCCTTTATAGCGCTCCAGCATGGCTGGAACTTGTTCGCTCTGATCCGGGTGGATCATGAGAATGATTTCGTAGTGACGCATTGATACTCCTTTTGGGTATCCCCCTCAGGTTTAGAGGGAGTTAATAAAAGCTGCCCTCAGCGTCTAATTGAGGTGCAGCAAGGCGAAGCCCAAGATTATAGCCCAGAAACGGCTTATTGCGGCGGTGGAGCGGTTTCAGACGACCCACTGGAGGTAAAAAGGCTCACCAAGACAGCCATGACCAGGCCGGCGGCGACCCCAAATACGCCTGCCGAAACAGGTTGAATTCCCCACCAGAGCCCCTCCCCTGCCAGGCCCAGCGCCACGCGCACCGCCGGGAGATTGATGGCCATGTAATACACGGTGACGCCCAGACCGGTCAACATTCCCGCCACAGCGCCCGCCCGGGTTGCACCCTTCCAGAAAATACCCAGCACCATGACCGGCACAAAGGCCGCCCCAGCCAAGGAGAACGATGCAGACACCAAATACAGAATCCCGGCCGGGCGTTGCGCCGCCACGTAGGCAGCGACCAGTGCCACCACCAGCAGCGCAAATTTGGACCACATGACACGCCGCATGGCCTGGGCCTTGCTGCTGTCTCCTTCAAAATACATGTCGTGTGCCACGGCATTGCCAATGGTCAGCAGCAAGCCGTCGGCCGTGCTCAGTGCAGCCGCAAGACCCCCACCCGCCACCAGCACCGACACCACATACGGCAGGCCACCAATCTCGGGCGTTGCCAGCATGATCAAGTCGGCGCTCATCTTGAGTTCGGCAAACTGCAGGATGTGGTCGCCATTCACATCTGACACCGTTAACAAACTGGGGTCACGCGCCCACTGCGCGACCCACGTTGGCAGGCTGTCAAAGGGCTGGCCCACGAGATGCGCGATCACCTCGAATTTGACCAGCACCGCCAAAGCTGGAGCTGACAGATAGAGCAGCGCAATAAACACCAGGGACCAAGCGACCGAACTGCGCGCTTCGGCAACGGTAGGTGTCGTGTAATAGCGGGTCAACAGGTGCGGCAAGCCCGCCGTACCCACCATTAGACAGAACATCAGGGCCAAGAAATTTGCGCGAGAGGTTTCGAACTCCTGCACCTGTTCTGGCGTCCCCGAGGGGTCACCCGCAAACGGCGTTGTGTGGGGTGGCATGCCCCCCAGCGGTTTGGCACGTGCCCAGTTTTCTGCCGCAGCGCGGGTCCAGGTCTCGCGTGCGGCGGCGGCGTCTTTGGGCATGGCGGCCAGTTCGCGCCGTAGCGCAATGGCATGTTCGTCATCGGCTCGCTTGTCGCCTAATGCACGCAACTGCTGCCGCAGCGCCTGGCGATCGTCTAGCAAAGCGGCATCCACATTCATTAGTTTATTTTCAAAGAGCCGTGCTCGGCGGGCATATTCATCTATGACCTGCTTCTCGGCCGGAGAATCCATCAATTGCTTTTCAATTGCAGCAATTTTCTGCAGTTGCTCTCCATAAACAAACGGCGCAAAGGGGTTGCCCAACTCCTTGTATGCCAGCCATGAAACGGGAATCAAAAAAGCCAGAATGATGACCACGTATTGGGTCACTTGTGTCCAGGTGACTGCGCGCATGCCACCCAAAAACGAGCACACCAGCACGCCACCCAGTCCCAACAAAATACCGATCTCAAACTGCACGCCGGTCAGGCGCGAGGTGATCAAGCCTACGCCATAGATTTGCGCCACAACATAAGTAAAGGAACACAAGACGGCGGCGGCGGCGGCGATTATGCGCGGCCAACGGCCCCCAAAGCGCAGCGCAAAATAGTCGGGTACCGTATAGAGGCGCAGGCGCCGCAAATAGGGTGCTACCAACAACGCCACCAGACAAAACCCGCCTGTCCAGCCCAGCACATAGGCCAGACCCCCTGCCTGCGCACCGGTTCCAGAAAAACCCTGTAAATACAACCCGCCAGCCATGCTGATGAAAGACGCCGCGCTCATCCAGTCGGCGGCAGTTGCCATACCGTTATAGACGGCTGGAATGCGCCGACCGGCCACATAGTATTCAGACGCCTCGGCCGTGCGGCCATAAACGCCAATGACCGCATACATCATCAACGTAGCGGTTAGAAAAATTCCAGCTACCCAGACCTTCGGTAGGCCCGCACGCTCTGCAAATGCCAACGCAAGCAAAAACAATAACAAGCAAAAGACATAAAGCGCAAACCGACGGTGCAGCGTGGTTGTGTAGGCCGCGTATGCAGCCGCGTCAAAGCCACGCTCTGGTCCGTCTCGGCGGTTGGCTACCCAGGCATAAATCACCACAATACCGATAAATACCAGCACTGACCCTTGGGCCGCAAACCAGTAACCGACGGGCCAACTCGCCACTACCCATTGCAGATCACGCGCGAAAAAGACCACGCCAAACGAGGACAAAAACCACAGCGCCAGCAAACCTGCATGCAGGCCCCACTGACGTGCGGTTTTTGGTGCCGTCATTGTGCGGCGAGTTTTTGCCAGGTAGAAATCACGGAATCAGGGTTCAGCGAGATGGACGAGATGCCCTGTTCCACAAGCCACTGCGCAAAATCTGGGTGGTCGCTGGGGCCTTGCCCACAAATGCCAATGTATTTACCCTGGTTCTTGCAGGCGGTTATTGCCAGACTGATCAAGGCCTTGACAGCAGGGTCACGCTCGTCAAAGTCTGCCGCCAGCAGTTCCAGACCCGAGTCGCGGTCCAGTCCCAGAGTAAGCTGGGTCAGGTCGTTGGAGCCTATTGAGAAGCCATCGAAATACTGCAGGAACTGGTCCGCCAAAATGGCGTTACTGGGAATCTCGCACATCATGATCAGCTTGAGATCGTTTTCACCACGGCGCAGGCCATGGCGGCCCAACAGCTCGGTGACCTTCTTGGCCTGACCGAGCGTGCGCACGAAGGGCACCATGACCTGCACGTTGCTCAGGCCCATGGCGTTGCGCACCCGCTTGAGCGCCTCGCACTCCATCGCAAATGCTTCACCAAACTCCATGCTGGTGTAGCGTACGGCACCGCGAAAACCGAGCATGGGATTTTCTTCTTCGGGTTCATAGCGGCTACCACCAATCAGCTTGCGATATTCATTGCTCTTGAAGTCGGACAGGCGCACGATGACTGGCTTGGGCCAGAAAGCTGCTGCGATGGTGGCCACGCCCTCTGCGACGCGGTCCACATAAAAAGCGCGCGGGGATGCATGTCCGCGGGCCACGGATTCGACCGCTTTCTTCAGATCACTATCGATGTTGGGGTAGTCGAGGATCGCCTTGGGGTGCACGCCGATGTTGTTATTGATGATGAACTCCAGCCGTGCCAGCCCGACGCCTTCGTTGGGCAACTGGCAGAAGTCGAAGGCCAGCTGCGGGTTGCCCACGTTCATCATGATCTTGACGGGGCTCTCGGGCATGGTGCCACGAACAACCTCGGTCACTTCGGTTTCCAACAGGCCGTCATAGATGAAACCGGTATCGCCCTGGGCACAGCTCACCGTGACCAGCATGCCGTCCTTTAGCAGTTCGGTCGCGTCACCGCAGCCCACCACGGCCGGAATGCCCAGTTCACGGGCAATGATGGCCGCGTGGCAGGTCCGCCCGCCGCGGTTGGTCACGATGGCCGATGCGCGCTTCATGACGGGCTCCCAATTGGGATCGGTCATGTCGGTCACCAACACGTCGCCGGCTTGCACCGTGTCCATCTCACTGATGTTGTGTACGATGCGCACCGGACCAGTTCCAATTTTTTGACCGATGGCGCGGCCTTCGACCAACACGGTGCCCGCACCCTTGAGCTTGTAACGGTACTCGGCCTGGTTGCCAGCCTGGCTTTTGACGGTCTCAGGGCGCGCCTGCAATATGTACAACTGGCCGTCAATGCCGTCCTTGCCCCATTCGATGTCCATGGGACGGCCGTAATGCTCTTCAATGACCAGCGCGTACTTGGCCAATTGCTCCACTTCGGCATCGGTTAGCGAGTAGCGGTTGCGCAGTTCTGTGGGTACATCGGTGGTTTTGACCAATTTGCCACCTTTCGCCTTTTCCTCGGCTGTGGTGAACTGCATCTGCAAGAGCTTGGAGCCCAGGCTGCGGCGGATGACCGATCGATTGCCAGCGCGCAGCATGGGCTTGTGCACATAAAACTCATCGGGGTTGACTGCTCCCTGCACCACGGTCTCTCCCAGGCCATAGCTTGAAGTTATGAAGACCACCTGGTCAAAACCGGACTCGGTGTCGATGGTAAACATCACGCCCGCAGCGCCCAGGTCAGAGCGCACCATGCGCTGGATACCAGCGCTCAATGCCACCACATCATGGGCAAAGCCCTTGTGCACGCGGTAGCTGATGGCGCGGTCGTTGTAGAGCGAGGCAAACACCTCACGAACTTTGTGCAGGATGTCGTCGATACCATGCACATTCAAAAAGGTTTCTTGCTGCCCTGCGAAGGATGCGTCGGGCAGGTCCTCGGCCGTAGCGGACGAGCGGACGGCAAAGGTGGCCTCCTCACTGCTTGCGCTCAAAGTCTTGAACGCATCACGGATGCCCTGCTCCAGCGCAGGCGGGAAAGGCTGTGTTTCGACCAGGGCACGAATTTCTGCGCCAACCTGGGCCAAGGTCCGCACATCTTCCACATCAAGCGCCTTAAGCTTGGCGCTGATCTTCTGCGTCAAGCCATCAAATTTGAGGAATTCACGGAACGCGTGCGCGGTGGTTGCAAAGCCGGTCGGCACTTTGACGCCGTGCGGCAAGTGCGAGATCATCTCCCCCAAACTGGCATTCTTACCACCGACCGACTCGACGTCGGTCATGCG
>JANXVI010000408.1 GCA_025351745.1 Rhodoferax sp. | reverse complement strand
AAAACGCCGCCAGTTGGTCAAGATCCTGGCCGAGATCGAGCGCCGCATCAACCAGGAAAACGCCCGGCCCAAGAAGCGCTACATCAGCCCCGCTGCGCGCGAAGAGGTGTATGCCGTCTACTACGACGCGCTGCGCCACGCTATTGAAGACAAGGGCACAGAAAACTTCCCGCAGTTCGCAGGCAAGAAGCTGTATGGCGAGCTGACGATGATCGTCACCGTCAATTACAACGGCCGCGTGCTGGACACTGAAATCGTCGAAACATCCGGCAACCGCACACTGGACCGCCAAGCAGCGGCGATTGCCCGGTCCGCCGGCCCGTTTGGCAATTTCAGTCCCGCCATGCGCCGCCAGGCGGACCAGATCCTGGTGGTCTCGCGCTTCAAATTCACGCGCGACGAAACGCTGGAAGCCTCCATCTCCACGCAGAAATAATCCATGAAAAGCTTTGCGCGTTGGCTGGGACTGCTGTTGATCGCGCTGCTGGCTTTGCAATTGTTTTTCGTGGCCCGCATCGCGGTAATGGCCGTCGTGGCGCCGCAGTCCACCAGCTTCCAGCGCTCCGAAGCTTGGCGCTTGGCAAATGACAAAGGCGGCTTGCACTGGCGCCAGCAGTGGGTGGCCTACAACCAGATTTCCGACAATCTGAAGCGTGCGGTGATTGCGTCGGAAGATGACAGCTTCACCAACCATGACGGAGTGGACTGGGACGCATTGGAAAAAGCCTGGGAGAAAAATGCTAAAGCTGAAGCGCGCGCCGCCAAACAAGCGCCAGTAAAGCCCAATGCCAATCCTGCCAAAGCCGCAGTGCCCAAACCACCCAAGATCGTGGGCGGCTCCACCATCACGCAGCAGCTGGCCAAGAACCTGTTTTTGTCCGGTGAGCGCACGCTGGTGCGCAAGGGCCAGGAACTGGTGTTGACCGTGTTGCTGGAGCACTTGCTGAGCAAGCAGCGCATTCTGGAGATTTACCTCAATAGCGTGGAATGGGGTGAAGGTGTGTTTGGTGCCGAGGCTGCGGCGCAGCACTATTACCGCAAGCCTGCGTCACAACTCAGTTCTTATGAGGCGGCGCGGCTTGCGGTGATGCTGCCGCGGCCGCGGTATTACGAGAAGCTGTCGAATTCGGGTTACTTGGGTAGCCGGGCTGGCGTGATTGTCGGACGCATGGGGGATGCACTACTGCCTTGATTGCGGTGTGCTATTTTGCTCGCCCGCAAAAGACCCAGGGCGCACGCCGCCGCTCGTGTCCCCCGCCCTACGGGCTCCTCCTTGACCTCGCTTTGGCGTACGCCCTGGGCCTTCTGCTTGCAATGTTGGCAATGTTGGCAATCATGGGTCTGTCAGAATGGCAATCCATTCGAGGCTTCAGTTAGCCGCAGGCTCACAAATATGACCAACACGACAATCGAAACATCAATTCATCGGCTTCAATGGCCGAATGCTTGCTGCTTCTGCGCAAATCCTCATTTCAATATGCGATCGCACTCTGAGAACGTAGTCTCATGGACAGTGATGTCAGTAACCTACTATCACCGTATCTCCATCCCTATTCCCGTATGCAATCGTTGTTACTACAAACGCTATTTTTGGTACGCCACAGCGGTGGCTCTTACAGCGCTCGTTTTGGCACTGGGTAAGTACTTGGAGTCAAGCTCGATGGGAGGCGTCGTCATGGGCGGCCTCATGCTTGTAGCTGTTGGTTTAGGCTTCATAGGTACTCGAGAGCAGCCGTTAAATATGCTGTCTTTCAATGCGAAGGATGAACTGCTTACGCTTCGTGTCTACAACGAGGCCACCGCAACCGCACTACTCGCCGCTGATGGGGCAAAGGAAGTTGTACTCCGTACAGTTCGGCGCGGCTACTTGTGGGCACTTGGGGGGACGCTTTTAGTTGTTGCAGCCGCTATCGCCGCACACCAGATCATGCGCTAGTCAATGCCGCCCAGGGGTTTCAACATATCGTTCCCCCGGATGCAGAGGCTGGGTGTTCTGCAAAGTGAGGTCAAGGAGGAGGCCCCAGGCCGGGGGACACGAACGGCGCAGAGCACCCAGCCTCCGCATCCAGCGCGCGCCAAATGCGCCAAGCACACCAAAACACACCTCCGTACAAACCCACATAAAACTGTCATATAGCTCTGTATCATCCGCCCCATGCTTGCCAAGTTAATGAGTTACTTTCTGCTGGGTCTGATCCGGGTGTTGACCGGCTCGCAGGCCCGTTGGCATGGTTGTCCTCCCAAGGCCGAACAGCGCATTTATTTTGCCAACCACCAAAGCCACGCCGACCTGGTGATGATCTGGGCAGCCTTGCCCCAAGAGTTGCGCGCCGTGACCCGCGCCATTGCCGCCAAAGACTACTGGACCAAGACACCCTTCAAGAAATGGCTGACCACGGCGGTCTTCAATGTGATCTATGTTTCGCGCGACCGCACCAGTGACGAAGACCCGCTGGAGCCGCTGTTCGACGCACTGGCCAATGGTGACTCCATTATCTTGTTTCCAGAAGGCACACGCGGTTTTACCGGTGACCCGCAGCCCTTCAAGGCCGGGCTATACAACCTGGCGCTGAAATGCCCCAACGTTGTGCTGGTGCCCGCATGGATCAACAATG
>JANXVI010000389.1 GCA_025351745.1 Rhodoferax sp. | reverse complement strand
TAGGTGTACTGGCCGACAAGCTGCATGGGGGCGCGGCGCTGATCGCCACTGATGGCAAGGCTGCCAAACCCTACCGGGTGGGCGCTACGGTGGACACCAACCTGGTGTTGCAATCTGTCGTGGGGCGGCGTGCGGTGTTGGGCCCAAGTTTGAGTGGTCCGGCGCAAGCGACGCTGGAGTTGCCGCCCCTAAGCAAGTGATGGTGACATGGCCGCGACTATCGGCGGGAGCTGTACGGCACGGGGCGTTGGACGCTCTGCGCGGAACCGCGGTGTTGTGGATGACGTGTTTCCACTTCGCGTTTGACCTCAGCCACTTCGGCTTTATCCACGAAAATTTTTACGTTGATCCGCTGTGGACAGTGCAGCGCACCTGCATCCTTAGCCTGTTTCTACTGTGCGCCGGATTTGGCCAGGCAGTGGCCGTTGATGCCGGACAGACCTGGAGCCGATTCTGGCGGCGCTGGTTGCAAATTGCTGCTTGTGCGGTAGTCGTCAGTCTGGGCTCCGCACTGATGTTTCCCAATAGTTGGATCTACTTTGGCGTGTTGCACGGCATGGCTGTTATGTTGTTGGTGTGCAGGGCCACGGCGTCGTGGGGGCGCTGGCTGTGGCCTGCGGGTGTGGTGTTGGTAGTGTTGGGCATGTATGCGCCCCAGGTGCACGCATGGTTGCCGTTTGTGGACGCGTGGGACCACAAAACGTTGAATTGGCTGGGGATGATCAGCCACAAGCCGATTACAGAAGATTACGTGCCCATACTGCCGTGGTTGGGTGTCATGTGGTGGGGAATGGCTGCGGGCCAGTGGGCGCTGGCGCGCGGCTGGCTGCGGCGGTTGGACCCGATAGCCCAGACTGTGGCGGTCGCGCCGCTGTCCTGGCTGGGGCGGTGGAGCCTGAGTTGGTACATGCTGCACCAGCCAATCTTGATCGGGTTGTTGACCGTGGTGGGGCTTATGCGTAGTTGACATAGCCCAGCAGTTACGGATGGGCAAAATTGACGCTAGCGCGCAAGACACGACAAACGGGTACATTTATTTAATTTTTTTTGGTGGCCTGTTGCGAGCGACATTCCATCCTCTTGCGGATGAGGCTTGGGACCATGGTGCGTTGTATTGCTAGATCTTTTCAGCTTGTCGGCTTGGCGGTGCTCGGTACTCTTTTTTCCGGCGTTGCCTTCGCAGAGAGTCCCGCCGTCGCGTTTTATTACGGCAGCAGCCCTCCATGGGATGAATTGCAAGCGTTCGATCTGGTGGTCGTTGATCCGGACCACGTGGAAGACCCCAACAGTGCTACACGACCCCACACCCGCATTGCGGCGTATGTAGCCTTGGGAGAGGTACAGGCCTCGCGCAACTACGCCAAGGCCATCCCCAAAAGTTGGTTGGTGGGAGAAAATAAAAATTGGGGAAGTCTTTTGATTGACCAGTCCCAACCGGAATGGCATCAATTTTTCACGGACCAGGTCATCGCGCCTCTTTGGGAAAGAGGGTTTCGCACGTTTTTTCTGGACACACTCGATTCGTACCACCTATTTACAACTACGCCCGAGCAGAGAGCTCAGCAAGAGGATGGCATGGTAGCCGTGATCGCTTCCGTTGCACGGCGCTTCCCCAACATAAAGTTAGTGTTCAACCGGGGATTCGAAATCTTACCGAGGACGCACCAACACGTGGAGATGGTGGTAGCGGAATCATTGTTCAGAGGCTATGACGCGGAGAAAAAACAATATGTCGATGTTGCTGAACCTGATCGCCAATGGTTGCTGGCCCAGTTGCTGCGCGCCAGGGACGAATTCAATCTAACTGTCGGGGTGATTGACTATGTGCCGGTTTCACAGCGTGAACAGGCGCGACAAACAGCAAAAAAAATTCTTGAGTTGGGGTTCGTGCCATGGGTGACTAGCCCCGATTTGGCTAGTATGGGCGTGGGGACCATCGAGGTTATGCCGCGCAAGGTGCTAGTGGTGCATAGCGCCTTGGCCGACGAATACCAGCTACGCGCCGAACCTGGTGTGCGGCTGGGCTCGATGCCACTCAACTACCTAGGATATGTGCCCGAGTTTGTGGATGTCAACCACCTCCCCGACGGCAATTTGGTGGGGCGTTATGCCGGTGTTGTGGTGTGGCTCACGCAGACTCCCGACAATGATGCCAAGACACGGATGGTCCGTTGGCTCACGACACAGGTGGAGGCCAAGTTGCCGCTATCACTGTTAAATCCACCAGATTTTCTGTTCGGCGGGAGCATGGCAAAAGTGCTGGGCTTCACGACAGACGCGTTTACGCCGTCTACAGCCCCGGTTGAAATTGTTCAGCAGAGCATGCAGATGGGTTTCGAAATCCTACCCAGCCCGGGGGCTGCGGCGTTTAGGCCCATCGATGCTGTTGGGGCCGAACCCTTGTTGACCCTGCGCCAGGGCAAGCATTTGCAAAAGGCTGTTGCGTTGACGCCGTGGGGCGGTTACGCAATGGAAGAGTTTTCAGTCACCACGCTTCCAGGCGATAACGGTGACCGGTGGATCATCAATCCCTTTACCTTTTTGCAAGCTTCATTGCGCTTGCCAGTAATGCCGATCCCCGATACGACGACCGAGTCAGGACGCCGTATGCTGATGGTGCACATGGACGGCGATGGTTTCATCAGCCGCTCCGAGCTGCCCGGCAATCCTTTGGCTGGAGAGGTGGTCTTGAATCGGGTGGTAAAAAAGTACGCGCTGCCCATGACGGTATCGGTGATTGAGGGCGAGTTGTCGCCAACAGGCCTGTACCCCGAGTTGTCGCCCTCGGCAGAAGCTATTGCCCAAGAAATTTTTAAGCAACCTCACGTGGCAATGGCATCACACAGTTATTCCCACCCGTCGATATGGAGGAAGGCATCTGGCGTTGACGCCAACGATGGCTACAACCTGCGTATTCCCGGCTATCGCTTCAACGCGAGGCGGGAGATTGAAGGCTCTGTTCGCTATATAGAGAGCCGCTTGGCGCCCGTCGGTAAGAAGGTTGAAATATTCTTGTGGACTGGGGACTGTGTTCCAGGCAGCGATGTGCTGGAATTGACCCGGAAAGCGGGCATCCTGAACATGAATGGTGGCGACACTGTTGCTACGCGCTCGCAGCCCACAGTGACCCGTGTAGAGGGACTGGGCGTTCCGCGCAAAAGTGACTTTCAGGTGTATGCACCCAACCAGAACGAAAACGTTTACACCAACAATTGGACCGGGCCTTTCTATGGCTATGAGCGGGTCATTGAGACCTTCGAGTTCACCGAGGCGCCACGTCGGCTTAAGCCCATCAACATATATTTTCATACCTATATCACGACGAAAGCAGCCGGCATAAAGTCACTGGACAAAGTGTTTGCCTATGCTTTGACACAGAAAACTACACCCGTCTTCGTCGCAGAATACGCACGCAAAGTCATTGACTTCCAATCCCTCGCCATCGCGAAGACACCCTCTGGGTGGCGCGTCAGGGGTGCTACGCAACTGCGGACATTGCGGTTTCCTGCGACTATGGGATTGCCTGACCTGGCTGGCAGCCAAGCTGTGGCGGGCTTTGCCCAGCTGCGCGACGACGTATTTGTACACCTCAGTGCGGATTCGGCGGAACTGGTGCTCAGTACTGACGGTGCCAAAATCCCAAGATTGGTATCGAGCAATGGACGCATCGCAGGTTTTGAGAAAACGGCAAAGGGGTATCGATGGGAGTTGGCTGCGCACGTGCCTTTACAGTTTTCCATGGCTAATGTGCGTGATTGTCGCGTGCGGGTTGGGGGACACGACTTGACCCCTAAACGCGTTGCCGACGATACCAGTGAGTTTCAGATCAAAGACCATGCTGCCCGGCCGCTCGAAGCGATATGCGTTCACTGACGGGGAAATACCCCGTCTGGTGCTTACCAAGCCCTGGCAACTGGCCCTGATCGCGGTGCTGGTGCTGGCCCTGCTGGTCACCATATTCCCGCAGAAGGCATTAGTAGACACGCTGTACGCACAACAAGAACTTGATCCCTTGACGCTGTCCTATATTCAAAATCTGTATCGGGCGGAGACCTCGAACGTCGACGTGGCGCTGCTGTTGGCCCGGTCCCAGGGCAAGACTCGCGATGTCCAGTCGCTGGAGCCGGTCTTGTTGCGCGTTATACAAAACGGAACCGTCCGCCAGCGTCAGGAAGCCTATACGATCCTGTTTGAATCCTACAACCGGGAATTGTCCTTGCCGATAACCAAATTCGAACAAACCCACGTGACGCGTAGCCTGTCTGGCTTGTTGCAAGGTGCGAGCAAAGACGAATTACCTGCACTGATGGTGCATGCCTTTGCTGTCAAAGCGTTTGAGTTGGGTATGTCGCAAACGGGTTTGGCGCTCATGGACAAACTCAAACTGCAACAACCCGCGCAAGAACTTGAGGAGCTTGGCAACCAGGCCTTGGCACGCGGTGATTATGAAGGTGCTGCGATTTACTTCTTGCTTGCGCGCAGCCGGGCTTTATCGATCGGAGAAGCCCGCCGCCTCTTTCGCAAGGGCATTGAGACCTATATGGCCGCAAGCCTGTTCCAAAAGGCCATGCACGCGGCCTCTGGAGAACTTGGAGATTTGAAGTCCGATTTACCCACTTTGCGGTTTTTGTCGCTTACCGCAATCGCTGCGGGAGACCCGGTGCGTGCCGCCAATTTTGCCCAAAGATTGGTGTTCACGGTAAGCGACGTCGGCGCACAACCATGAAACATCAGGGGGTGTTGTTTGGGGCTGTTCTGACTGCCGCTTTGTCGGGGGTTGCACACTCTGCGCCCTTGGCAGGGCAAGACTATTACTCTTGGCAGATCGCAAGCGCTCCCACTGCTCGGGCGTTGGACAATGCGTTTGCACAACACGCCACAATGCCTTTTGTGCGGATCGAACAACGGGGGGCGATGTTCGTGTTGCGTGCCGGGTTTTGGTCGGATCTGTCTGCAGCGCGCGCTGCCGTGTCGCAGTCTGCATCTGGAGAGAAATTGCTGCGTGTGGCGACATACCGTCCAACTGCAATCGCACGCAAAAATTGGAACGAATCCGAATCCAGAGATGGCACCGAAACTCTAAAAGAAGTTGAATCCCCTTCGCTAAGTTTGGTGTCTCCAACGGTGGAGTCCGATCGCAAAGGACGCCCTTCTCAACCTGACGTACGACCCCTGCCGGGTATGCGCCCGTTTGATCCCCAAGACTATGCACTTGCCTTCGATGCGTTCGTTGCAGCCGGAGACTTGCAACGTGCCTTTGAAGTAGCACAAAAGGCGGTTCGCTCTGTGCCTCAGGATCGGGCGTGGCGCATGCGCCTTGCAACAGTCAGCCAGTGGACAGAGCGCCCGCAAGTCATGGCCGAGCAATGGATAGCCTTGTTCGAGCAGGGCGACCATTCCCCCGCTACAGCGGCAAAAGTGATTGAGGTCGCATCCCTTGTCGACCGCCCCCTGGTAGCACTGGACGCCTGGGCCGTGTACGCACGTAGCCGAAGCTTGTCAGATGCCCAGTGGCGAGACGTTTTAGACCTCTACGAAAGCCTTGCACAACCTGAACGGGGATCGGATTTTTTCGTCGCGCAGTTCAAAAAGACCCAGCACCCACTGCTATTGGAATATGCCGCCCAATTGGCCGGAAATGCGGGTAACGATGCCAGAGCGGAAATGCTTTATGCGCAACGAGCCGAGCTTGAACCGTTCTCACTGGATAGCGTTTTACGCGCGGTGGTGAACCAAGTTCGACGCGGGCGCATGCGGGAAGCTCTTACGCTGATGAAGACCCATGAGAACCGCATTCCCGCGGACGCTATTGAGTTTTGGCGGCTGTTCAGTCAGGTGGCGTGGGAACTACGCGACTATGAGCTGTCCCGCCAAGGGTATGAGCGGTACGCCCGCCTGCCGCAAGCGGTGTCGGCGGATTGGTCGCGCCTGATTTTTTTGGTCCGCCGTGACCATCCTGGTCAGGCCGCTGACCTGGCAATAGAAGCCTACAGACGATTTGGTGCTACCGACCAGTTGTTGCAGGGTTTGGGAATCTATGCCGAGCTTGGTGACGTGGCGTCTCAGGCGCGCGTTTTCGCAATGCTGGGTGAGAATGCCGCGATTTTGGCGTCTACCGACACGCGCTTTCTCTTGCAGCGGGCCCAGTTTTACCAAAAACAAAAAAACACTGATGCTGCATGGAAGGATTTGAGGCGAGCGATGGGTCTTGCTCCGGACGATTTGGATGCAGCTTTGGCGAGCCTGTGGTTCTTGATTGATACCCAGCGCACGACCGAGCTGACTGCTTTCTTGGATAGCCACACACGCATGGCCCAAGGTCAGTCTGCACTGTGGGCCGGATACGCGGCTGCAAACCAGTTGTTGGAGCACCATCGCGAGGCTGTTCGCTGGTACGACCGGGTTGCCAAGACCAAGCCAGATGATCCTTTGATGTTGCTCAATTACGCCGATGCGCGTGAGCGCATCGGTCAACACGGGGTTGCCGACCGCCTGCGCCGCCACGCATGGCTTCAATTGAAATCTCGCTACCCCGACCCTGCAGCGGTGCGCTCGGCGGCACAAAGTTCGGAACTGTTGACCTTCGCGCGGCTGAGCTTGCTGGATCGATCGGGGGATCCTGGTCTGGCTTTGGTGCGCCAGCTTGTCCGCGAGTCGCGCAGCTTGGCGCCTGAGAAGCAGGATAGCCAAACGCTGACGTTGGTACTGGGCTGGGCGATTTTGAAGGAGCAGTTTCCTAACGCTCGGTCGTGGATGTGGCGTCGCTACGCGCGCCAAAGTCTATCCCAGGCACCACTTTGGGGACAGGCCCAAGTCGCAAGCAATCTGGATGACAAACGGTCAATGGATGCGTTGCTGTTGCGCAGTGGAGAAGCGTTGCCTATCTACAACCGGTACGATATTGCCTATGCTTTGGGTCATAAGCAACAAGCCCTAGACATTGCATTTAAAGGCATGGTGCCGCAAGACGACGAGCCCCTTCACGACCGATATCGTCAACACGCCCCGCTGCTAGCCAATTACCTTCAAACGGGTATTCGCGTCGAGCGAGGTAGCGAAATGGACAGCCACCGATTGCATTTTGAGGCACGGATGGCTTTTAGCCCCGAAGTGTTTTTGGTGGTCGGGGGAGCGACCCAGCAACAAAACGGAAAGGAGCCGTTGTTTACCGCCCTGGCCCCGAGCCGTGACCAGATGGGTAGCGCGGAAGTCCAGTGGATGGGGCCACGCGGTGCGACCCGGTTGGCGCTGCTGCAACGGAATGCACTGGAAAGCTGGACCGGGCTGCGATGGGGCAACTCATACCAATGGGACGCCAGGCTGAATCTTGAATCGGTACTGAACTACCGGACAACGTCCACTATTTCTCAGCCAATGCAGGTCGCAGGCTTCGAGGACAACATGTCCGCTACTTTGAATTACACCTTGGGCAAACGCGAGTTTGTCCGGCTCACGCCACAGTTTGCAAGGTATTACACGCAATTTGGTTCTGCGTTGGGGAGTAGCCAGAGCCTGGATGTTGAGGCAGGCTACCGATTTCGAACGGAGTATCCTGACTGGCGCATGCGTGCTTTCGTGCAGTATGTAGAGTATTCCCGCGTCGGGGCCATCGATGACGCTGCCCTGGCGCGCTTGCCAGGTCCTATTCAGTCGGCGGTCACCGCCGGAGCAATCGATCCGGTTGCCTATTTCATACCCCAGGGCAGCTCGCGGGCTGGTGTTTGCGTAGATATGGGAGAAAACCTTGGCGGGCAGAATATGCAGAACAATTACTCGCGAGCATGGAGGCCATTTGTTAACCTGTGCATGAGCCGCGATGCGCTGGCCGGGTCCGGGTTCAGTGGGTCGGTGGGCATGGTGGGATCCATCACTGGCCCTGACCATATGCGAGTGCAGTGGGACAGTACGCAGGCAGCGGTGCCGGGCAAAGGAAGCGCCGGTGCACTGACGCTACGCTATAGACATTATTTTTAGGAATGGAATCATGACTTTTTTTAAGACGCTCGTGGCGGGCCTTTTTCTACTACTTCTGACGGGGTGCGCTTCCGTGATCCAGTCTACTGCCAGCCCGCATCCTTTGGACCGCGATGCACAATGGGTAATCTTGCCGGTCGCCAACAACACGGATACCCCCCAGGCAGGACTGTCAGCAGAGTCGATGGCAGAGCACCAGCTGCGCAACCGGGGTGTTATCAATCTGCGGCGTTATCCATCGGCCCTGTCGCGGGATAGTCTGTTCGAGCCTACCGAACGCAAGATTACTGACGAAGCAATTAAATGGGCCAAAGATCAGGGAATGCGGTTCGGTGTACTTGGCAGCGTGGAAGAGTGGCGCTACAAGGTTGGCATTGACGGTGAGCCCGCGGTGGGGGTGACTCTGCAGGTGATGGATCTATCTACCGATCGGGTGGTTTGGAGCGCTTCAGGAGCTAAGAGCGGCTGGAGTCGCCAGGGTCTGGCCGGTGTGGCCCAGACGTTGCTAACCGATTTGTTCGCACAGTTGTCGCTGACCAGCGGCAGTGTTGGCAAACCTTAGTTGCCGACTATGGGATTGAAGATCCTGCAGCAATTAAAGGCACTGTTTACCCGCGAAGGGTTCGCTCCAGAGCGGATTGGGACACTGGAGCAGTGGATCGAAATCGTAGCCATTTCGTTGGGTGTGGTGGCGGTGTCGTGGTTTGCCCGGCCCGGCGATCCCACGCTGTCGCAGTTGAGTTTTCCGTGGTTGTGGCTCGCACCCGTATTGATAGCGCTGCGGTACGGAGTATTGCCGGGGTTGATCAGCGGTACCGTGTTGTTGGTCAATGGGTGGATTGCGACGCAGCTCGGCCGTGCACCTGTGGATGTATCTGCCGCACCTATGTTTGGCGGAGGCCTATTGGTGCTGTTGTGTGGTGAGTTCAGCGACGTGTGGCGTGATCGCAACCGACGAATGGAGGAAACGTACCTCTATGTGACAGAGCGTCTGTCGCGTCTTACCAAAAGACATCTCTTGCTGAATTTGTCGCACGACAGGCTAGAGCAGGAGATGCTGGCACGACCTGGCTCATTGCGTGACGCCTTGGTGCGTCTGCGCAGCCTTACCCTGGATTTGGACAAGCGAGACGAGCCATTGCCAGGAGCCGACGGGTTGTTGCAGTTGTTGTCGCAGTATGTAAATATTGAAGCCGCGCAAATCTTTACACTGGTCGAAAAAGATGGCACATATGCGTTGGGCGCTCTGGCCGCTAGCCTGGGCGATCCAGATGTTTTGCTTCCCGACGACGAACTATTAACGCTGGTCTTAGAGACCGGCAGCTTGGCACATATAGCCGGAAAAGACATCAGCATGCGTCGTCGTACATCGCAACTGGTGGTCGCACCGCTGGTAGCCGGGGACAGCCAATTGATTGGGGTGCTGTCGGTAACGCGCATGCCCTTCTTTTCTTTGAACGTCGAAAACTTGCAGATGATGTTGGTGCTGCTGGGTTACTACGCGGACAACGTTGGGTCTGCGTTCGGCGTGGCTTCTATTCAGAAGCAGTTGCCAGGGATGCCATTTTTGTTTGCCCAGGAATTGGCCCGCACGTTACGGCTGCATAAGAAAATAGGTATGGCCAGTCATCTCGTTGTGATGCGATTTCATGGCAGTCGCGGGCACGAGATAGCAGATAATTTCCTGCGTATTAAGCGCGGCCTTGATCTCTATTGGAAGACGTTTGCCAATGACTTCCCCATTTTGGTCATATTGTTGCCCTTTGCCTCGTCGTCTGCCAAAGATGGCTTCCTGGAGCGGGTCGAGGCATGGCTTGAAAGTCATTTCAAAGGTGACTTTATGTCACTGGATGTAATGCTGCACGTCATTGACTTCGATGTTCGCGATCCCTTAAGTCATCTGAAGGAAGCGATGGGCACCCCGTGAACGCTTTGCACTGGGCTTGGTTGGCCGCGGTTGCAGATTTTGGGCTGCTGATGTCACCCTTGGTGTTGTCGGTGTCGCAGGGCGCGTTTTGGCAAGTCGTTGTTGCCCACACTTTGGTCAGCGCAGTGGTGGCATTCGCTACCTATCTAATGCTGCCAAAACGCTACATGGTGCCTCGGGCCGCCACTATAGCGCTGATGTTCAGCTTTGCTTTCATTGCACCGGTGATTGGAGCGATTGGTTTGTTGTTGATAACCCGGGTCAATCTGCGCAGGGCGCAAGTGGAGGATGCTTATTCCATTCCGGTGTCGGTTGGACTTCCCGTGTACGACGTTCAAGCGGTCGATCAGCACCGCGGCGGCCAAGGCGCAGTCCGGTCCCGGCTAGGGCGCCAGGTTCCTAGTGAGTTGCGGATGCAGTCCCTGTTGACCTTGCAAGCGGTTCCCAGTAGGGTTTCAAATCCCATTCTCGAAGAGTTGTTGGGTGATGAAACCGACGATGTGCGTCTGGTCGCGTTTGGCATGCTCGATGCCGAAGAGAAGAAAATATCAGTCCAAATTCGCCATGAGTCCGAACGATTGGCGGGCCCGCTGGCCCCAGATCAGCGTTATGACTGTCTACGACAACTGGCGGAGCTCAATTGGGAACTGGTCTATGCCTGCTTGGCCCAGGGTGAGCTGCGCCAACACATATTGACTCAGGCAGCCGACTTTGCGGATCAGGCTTTGGCACTGCGAGACGATGCCGGGTCTGGCCTCATTTTTTTGCGCGGGAGAATATGGTTGGAGCGCGGCGATCTGACAGCCGCTCAGCATGCTATCGAGCGTGCTGTGGAGCTGGGACAGCCCCGTACTTCTGCATGGCCGTATCTGGCCGAGATAGCCTTCAGGCGCCGCGACTTTCACGTCGTCCAACAATACATGCAACAACTGTCGGCGCTGAACCTTGCTTCTCGCACGCGAGCGGTTGAGGATTTTTGGGTCAGGCGCAGTAACGAGATCAACTTCAGTGACCACAAGCTCCTCCCCCACATCTGATAAAACTTACCGTCACGCACAGGAGGTGGACGTGCTATTGCTATTGGAGGGCACTTTCCCATTCGTCTCTGGTGGAGTTTCCAGTTGGGTAAACCAAATCATCCGGGGGTTTCCTGAACTTCGGTTCGGGGCAGTATTTTTGGGGAGCCGTCCACAGGACTACGGCGAAATGCGTTACGCGCTACCTGACAACTTAGTCCATCTCGAAACAGCCTATCTGTATGAGGACCGGCTAAACCCATCGGTTGCACCTGCCCAGGCCAATCCCCAGGGGATGGCGTTGATGAAGGATGTGCATGCACGTTTCGAGGCCGACATGCAAACCCCGGACTGTGCCCACATGTTCGCCGCACTGATGAACGAAGCTGGCCCCGATGGCAAGCTGAGCCATGAGTCGTTTTTGTATAGCCAGGAATCCTGGAACTACATCAAGGAAAGCTACAGGCGGCGCAGCACGGACCCCTCCTTCGTAGATTATTTTTGGACCATACGGACTATCCACACACCCTTCTGGCGTATGCGAGAGGTAGCGTTGCGGTGTCCACGTGCGCGCATCTACCACGCGATATCGACCGGTTATGCCGGCATCTTGGGTGTCTTGCTGAAACACCGTAACAAGCGGCCGTTTATGCTCAGTGAGCACGGCATATACGTCAAAGAACGCAAGATTGACCTCTACCAGGCCCAATGGCTAAAGGACAACCGCAGCGTGTTCGAAAAAGATCCTTCGAGAGTCAGTTACTTTCGCCAACTTTGGATTCGCTTTTTTGAGCACCTGGGCTACGTTACTTACCAGGCGGCCGATGACATCATCGCCCTGTACGAGGCCAATCGGCAACGGCAACTGCAAGACGGGGCACCCGAAGAGAGAACGACAAATGTTCCCAATGGAATCGACGTTGCGCGCTTTGCCCCGCTTCGTACGTTGCGGCCCGAAAAAATACCGCAGGTGTTGTGCCTGATTGGACGGGTTGTGCCCATCAAAGACATCAAGACATTCATCCGGGCTATGCGGACGGTGACCAATCACCTGCCAGACGCTGAGGCCTGGATTGCGGGGCCAGAGGATGAGTCGCCCGCTTATGCGCAGGAGTGCCGTGAATTGGCGCAACAATTGGGTCTGTCAGACAAGGTCAAATTCCTGGGCTTCCAAAAGCTGACCGATTTATTGTCCAAAGTGGGTGTCGTTGTGCTGAGTTCCATCAGTGAAGCACTGCCCTTGGTGATCTTGGAGGGCTATGCTGCCGGTGTCCCAACGCTGTCGACGGATGTCGGATCCTGCCGGCAATTGGTCTACGGTTTGCCGGGGGAGGACGCCGAACTCGGCGCATCGGGGAGGGTGGTGCGGATTGCCGACCCCCAAGCCTTGGCCCATGCAGCCCTGGAGCTTTTGGGCGATCCCGTCGCTTGGAAAGCAGCAAGTGAGGCGGCAGTCAAAAGAGTGGAGAAATACTATTCACAGGACATTATGTTTGCCCGCTATCAAGCCCTATACGATAAAAATTTTCAATGGCAGGCATAGGGTTTGAGCTGCGCAAGCTACTGAAGAAGCAGACCTACTTTGGGCTGTTGCAAGCCTATGCGTTTGCGGGACTGATCAGCTCCGGGCCTTGGGTCCTCTCAATTATTGGCATTCTGCTCATAGGCGTTTTCAGCCTGGGACTGCTTTTGCCCAAAGAAGCTATTTCACAGTTTCAGGTAACTATTACCTATCTGTTCTTGATATCGCTCATTGGCACTGGCCTCATGCAGTTGTCGTTCACGCGGTTTGTCGCTGACCGCATTTTTGAAAAGGATGAGGCCTCCATACTGCCCAACTTCAATGGCCTGATTCTGGTCACGATAGGCACCAGTATCGCCGTTGCTACACCTTTTGCCGCGATGTTTTTTCCTGAGCAAACAGTTCTGTACAGAATTCTGTTTGTCATGGGGCTAGCCATCATGTCAGCGATCTGGATTGCGACTGTATTCCTCACCGGTCTGAAGCACTACCGCACAATTGTGGCCATATTTTTCATGGGATACAGCGCCACACTCGGGTTTGCGCTGCTGTTTCGCCCGCTCTTTGGTATGGATGGGCTGTTACTGGGTTTTGTTGTCGGACACTATTTGCTGCTCATGGGCATGGTTTGGCTGGTCTACCGAAATTACCATTCGGACCGATTCATCGCTTTCGATATTTGGAAGCCGGGTGCCATGTACCTCAGCCTGATGGGTACGGGTTTTTTCTTCAACTTGGGCGCATGGGTGGACAAGCTGATGTTTTGGTACTACCCCGGGACTGGACAGCAAGTGATAGGGCCCCTGAACGCTTCCGTCATTTACGACTTTCCTATTTTTTTGTCCTACTTGTCTGTCATTCCTGGTATGGCGGTGTTTCTGGTGCGCATTGAAACTGACTTTGTGGAGTACTACATCAAGTTCTACGACGCGGTTCGCGAGGGCGCCACGCTTGATTACATTGAGCGCATGCGCAACCAGATGGTCTACCACATACAGCGGGGCCTGTTTGATATCGCCAAGATCCAATCGATTGCCGTGCTCATAACTTTTGCACTGGGAGGCGTGCTTCTGGAGTCAATTGGGATATCCAAGCTTTACCTCCCATTGCTATACGTGGACGTAGTGGGTGCTGCTTTGCAGGTCGTGTTGCTCGGAATATTAAACGTGCTTTTCTACCTGGATCAACGTCGAAGTGTTTTGGGCCTTACCATTTTGCTGCCGCTTGCCAACGTGGTGTTAACTGCAGTGTCTCTCCAACTCGGGCCGGCATGGTTCGGATACGGTTTTACCCTGGCGATGCTGCTTACGGTGTTGGTCGGGGTTTGGAGACTCAGCAAAGTACTCGATACTTTGGAGTACCAGACGTTTATGTTGCAATAAAGCGTAGTCAAGTAAAGACGGCAGGCAGTTAGTGCTGTTATGGCAGCCCATTACTTTCAAGGGCAAGTATTTCGATCGCTGGCGGATGGCTACAGACCATACCCTTGTGGGTTCGTGTTCTGCCAGCGCCAGGCATCGGCACACATGGTCTGCAGATCACGGGTGGCCGTCCAGCCCAGCACCTTGGCCGCTTTGCCAGGGTGGGCGTAACAGGCCGCAACGTCTCCGGGGCGACGTGCCTGGACGCGGTACGGTATGGGTTTGCCGCTGGCTGCCTCGAACGCCCGAACCATGTCCATAACGCTGTAGCCGGTTCCAGTGCCAAGGTTGATGGCGAGGCATTGCCCGCCACTGCCGCTGTCCAATGTCTCGAGAGCCCGCAAATGGCCCAGTGCCAAATCAACCACATGGATGTAGTCGCGTACACCTGTGCCGTCGGGCGTGGCGTAGTCGTTGCCCCATACATTGAGGTATTCACGACGCCCCACTGCAACCTGCGCCACGAACGGCAGCAGGTTGTTGGGAACACCCTGCGGGTCTTCGCCGATCAGTCCGCTCTGGTGGGCTCCCACCGGATTGAAGTAGCGCAGTATTCCGAAGCGCCACGCAGGGTCGGCCGCGAAGGCTTCTCGTAGCATGTCTTCGACAACTAGCTTGGAGCGACCATAAGGATTGGTGGCGGACAGGGGGTGATCTTCCGTGAGGGGTAGCGCGGTCGGGTTGCCGTATACAGTGGCCGACGAGCTGAAAACCAGGTTTTTGACACCACAGCCCCTCATCGCCTCCAACAGGCGCAACGTACCAACTACGTTGTTGTCATAGTACAGCAGGGGGGATGCGACAGATTCCCCGACCGACTTCAGCCCGGCAAAATGGATGACGGCGGATGCACCACTGTCATGCAAGGCTTTGTGCAGTGTTGTCCGATCACGAACATCTCCGTGCACGGTTTGCAATGATTTTCCAGTGATGCGTTCCACGCGCAGCAGTGCCTCTGGCTTGCTGTTGGAGAAGTTATCGAAAACCGTGACGTCGTAGCCCGCATTGAGCAGCTCCACACAGGTGTGGCTGCCGATGTAACCGGCACCTCCCGTCACAAAGATGTGTTGATTCATATTCAAGAGTTCCAGCCTTTTCCGAACCGCATAGCCGCAAGGGAAGGTATAAATACTGCCACAAAACCGCCTATGGCTGGGCGTGGCGGTCAATTGGCTTCGATCACTCCCCCGCCTAGGCATACGTCGCCGTCATACAGCACCGCAGATTGTCCCGGCGTTACAGCCCACTGCGCCAGCTCGAAGCGTAACGAAAACCCTTGTAGATTGGCGTTCACCATTTGGCAGGGTGCATCGCTCTGGCGGTAGCGGGTTTTGGCTGCCAGTGTGGCGGTGGCGACTGGCGCGCTACCACTGGTCCAACTGGCATCTAGTGCCTGCAGCGTGTGGGACTGCAGCCACGGATGGTCATGGCCTTGCACCACCCACAGCGTGTTGGTTACCATGTCCTTGCGCGCAACAAACCAGGGTTCGTGTTCACCGCCACCCTTTTGTGCGCCCTTGGCCTTGATGCCGCCAATGCCCAAGCCCTGGCGTTGGCCCAGCGTGTAAAAGCTCAAGCCCTGGTGTTCGCCCAGAAAGCGGCCCTTGCCGTCGCGCATGGGGCCGGGCTCCTTGGCGATGTAGCGGCTCAAAAAGTCGAGAAACGGACGTTCGCCAATGAAGCATATGCCGGTGGAGTCTTTCTTCTTCGCGTTTGGAAGGCCAATTTCTTCGGCAATTTGGCGCACTTGGGTCTTGTGCAGCTCTCCCACCGGGAACAGTGTCTTGGACAGCTGGCCTTGGTTCAGGCGGTGCAAAAAATAACTCTGGTCCTTCGAGGGGTCCAAACCTTTGAGCAGCTCGTGCAGGCCGGTGTGTGGGTTTTGGCGGACACGGGCGTAATGCCCGGTGGCTATTTTCTCGGCCCCCAGCCGCATGGCATGGTCCAGAAAGGATTTGAACTTGATCTCGGCATTACACAGTATGTCAGGGTTGGGTGTGCGCCCAGCCTGGTATTCGCGCAGGAACTCGGCAAACACGCGGTCTTTGTAGTCGGCCGCAAAGTTGACGTGCTCAATCTCAATGCCGATGACGTCGGCCACCGCAGCAGCGTCGACGAAATCGATGTTAGAGGTGCAG
>JANXVI010000292.1 GCA_025351745.1 Rhodoferax sp. | reverse complement strand
CGCATCGGGCAAGGCATGGCGTTCCACGAGATGATAGTGTCGCCTGACTACTGTGTAGACAACAAGGGCGGGGCCGTATACCGGGGAGACGACAACTGCCTTCTGCGCTGGAGCGATGCGCGAGCCTGACCACCCTAAAGTGCTATTGTTTATGTAGCGCTATACGCCCTCCCCACGAGGGCTAGTGCCAGTTTTTGCTTACAACGATTGCTGCGCGATCGGTTCCAGGCCGCTGCGCTTGCCGCCCGTACCTCTAGCGAACGGCCACACGACCAAGCGATAGAGGAACCGCAGCAGCAATAGCGTGGCAATCGCTTCGAAGAAGGTCAGCAGAAATGCCACGATCGGGTTCCTGCGCTCTGCGCGTCGCAGGAACTTGGCCACCATGCGGTCACGCGCGATCTCGATGCTGTCGTAGAACGTCGGCACTATCAGCAGCGTCAGCAGCGTCGATGTGATGGTGCCGCCGATGATGGCCACGGCCAGCGGTTGGTAAAACTCGCCACCTTCACCCAGGCCAATGGCCACCGGCAGCATGCCGGCGATCAGTGCAAACGTCGTCATCAGGATGGGGCGCAAGCGCACGCGGCCAGCATCCATCAGGGCCTGTTCGCGGTCAACGCCCTCGGCCTCGCGCTTGCGAGCGGCATCGAGCAGTAAGATTGCATTCTTGGCGACCAGCCCCATCAGCATGATGACGCCGATCATGCTCATCAGGTTCAGCGTGCTGCGGGCGATGATTAAGGCCAACACCACACCAATCAAGGACAGTGGCAGCGACAGCATCACCGCCAATGGCGCGGTGAACGATCCAAACTGCATCACCAAAATCAGGTACATCAGGCCGATGCCGGAGACCAGCGCGATACCCATTTGCTTGCCCAGCTCCGCCTGGTCTTGGCCAGCGCCGCCCAGGTCCATGCCGTAGCCGGGCGGGTAGTCAAAGGTCTTGGCCAGCGCCACGGCGTCGGCGGTCACTTCACCGTTGGAGCGTCCCTGCACGTTGGCCGACACGGTGATGTTGCGCTTGCCATTGGAGTGCTCGATGCCCGATGGGCCCTTGCCCATGGTGACGGTGGCAATCTGGTCCAGCGGGACCATCTGGTTGGTGCCCGTCACGGCAATGGGCAGGCGCTCGATGTTTTCCTTGCTGACACGGTCGTCGGGGTGCAGGCGCACCGCCACGTCACGGGTCTCGCCCGTGGGGTCGACCCAGTCGCCCACCTCGATGCCGGCAAAGGCCACGCGCAGGGCCTGCGCCGCGTCATTGGCCGAGATGCCCATGGAGTTGGCCAGGCCGCGGTTCAGCTCAATCTTCAGCTCTTTCTTGGGGTCTTGCTGCGACAGGCCTACGTCCACCGCACCGGGCACCAAGCGCAACTTGTCCATGTAGGCGCTGGTGATCTCCAGCAGTTTGCGCGAATCGGGACCTGTGAAGTCGATCTGCACCGGCTTGCGGGCACCGTTGTTCAGGTCGTCCATAACGGTGTATTCGGCGCCGACCAGCGTGCGGATTTTTTCACGCAGTTCGACGGCGATTTCCTTGGCACCCCGCTTGCGGGTGTTGCGTTTGCCAATGTCGACGTAGATACGGCCACCGCTGGCGGTGATATTGCTATTCGTATCCTTGGTCTCGGCAATGGTGCGGGCGAGCTCTGCAGCGCGTTCCATTTTCAGGCGGGCGTATTCGACGGACGACGACGCCGGTGTGCGCACTTCGATCATCAAATTGCCGGAATCCGAGGCCGGCAGGAAACTGGTGCCGCCGACGGTGACTTGCAGCGCGATGGCGCCGATCAGACTGAGCACGGCGATGGCCGTCATCCATCGGCGGTGGTGCAGGGCCCAGGCAATCACATTGCCGTAGCGGTCGGATTGGTGGTCAAACCAGTCATTGAAGCGGGCTAGCACCGCGCTCAGTCCCTTCTTGGGCGCGGTGTGGTGGTCAGCCGGGTCGCCCCAATAGGCTGACAGCATCGGGTCCAGCGTGAATGAGATCGCCAGGCTGACCAGCACCGAGCAGGTCACCGTCAATGCAAAGGGCCGGAACCATTCGCCCGACACGCCGGGCATAAACGCCACCGGAATAAACACCGCAATGATGGAGAAGGTGGTGGCCGCCACGGCCAGGCCGATCTCGGCCGTGCCCTCCAGCGACGCCGTGCGCCGGTCCTTGCCCAACTGCATGTGGCGCACGATGTTCTCCCGCACCACGATGGCATCGTCAATCAGCACGCCAATGGCCAAGGACAGACCCAGCAGCGTCATGAAATTCAGCGTGAAACCGCACAGCCAGACCGCGATGAAAGCTGCGATGACCGAGGTGGGCAGGCTTAAAGCGGTGATCAGCGTGGACCGCCACGAGTTCAGGAAGGCGTAGACCACAAAAATGGTCAGCACCGCGCCCAGCATCAGCGATTCGATGACGTTGTTCAGGCTGCGTTGCGCATCCACACCGCCGTCGCGG
The DNA here is from genome assembly GCA_025351745.1 of Rhodoferax sp. GTDB lineage: Bacteria > Pseudomonadota > Gammaproteobacteria > Burkholderiales > Burkholderiaceae_C > Allorhodoferax. Next base: position 4,693 of record JANXVI010000292.1, on the reverse strand, counting down.
GTGATCTCCAGCTTGGTGCCGGGCTGGTTCTTCTCCAGGTCGGTGTTGATGTCTTTGACCAGTTTGCGGATGTCGTCGGCCACGCTGACCGTACTGGCGTCGCGTGAACGGGTTACAAACATGCCCACATTGGGCTTGGCACTGCGGATGCTGAAAGAATCGATATCCGCAAAGCTGTCGTTGATAGTGGCAACCTGTGCCAGACGCACGACCTGCCCCCCAAAGCGCTTGACAACAATATTCTGGAACTCTTCAGGTGACTCGATGCGCCCGACCAGGCGGATGCTTTCCTCGTCCAGCGTGCCGCGCACTTTGCCAACGGGCGCATTGGTGTTTTGCGCACGCAATGCGGTCACCACTTCGCCTACCGACACGTTGAACTCGCGCAGCTTCTCCGCGCGCAACAGAACTGAAAGCTCGCGTCTCAGGGCCCCATTGATGTTGACGGTGGCCACGCCGGAAATGCCACGCAGCTTGTCGGCCACCACGTCTTCGGCCAGGCGCGAGATTTCCGCATGGCTTTGCTTGCTGCTGGACAGGGCCAGATTCATGATGGGTTGTGCGGACGGGTCGTAGCGGCGCAACACCGGCTCGCGCATTTCGGTGGGCAGCTTGTAGCGCACGCTGGAGATCACGTTGCGCACCTCGTCTGAGGCCTCGATCATGTTCTTCTTGAACGAGAACTGCACGTCAAAGCGCGCACTGCCTTCGGTCGAGTTGGTATACACCTCGGTAACGCCAGAGATGCTTTGCAGTGATTTCTCAATGCGGTTGACGATTTCCCGCTCAACCGTGTCGGGCGAGGCGCCGGGGTAGGCGATGGTCACAAAAAGGCCGGGAACTTCCACGTCCGGGTTCTGGTTGACGCGCAGCTTGCTCATGGCCAGCAGCCCCATGGCCATCAGCGCGATGATCAATACGATGGTCGCCGTGGGGCGCTTGATACTGAAGTCAGAGAGAAACATCTTTTATGTTCCTTTGGCGGTCGACGATGCGGCAGAGGCTGCTGCGGTGGGAGGCTTGGCAGTCGCCATCTCGGCGGTCTGGCCTTCCTTGAAGCTGGAGCTCGGTGCGCGCAGGATGATGTCGCCCTCACTCAAGCCGCTGCGTATTTCAATATTGCCGGTGCGGGGGTCGCGGGCACCGATTTGCAATGCCACCTGGCTTAGCGTATTGTTTTTGACGCGCCATACAGAAGCCTTGTCCCCGGCCTTCACAAGCACTGCCTCGGGCAATGTCAGCGCCTGCACGTTGCTGGACTCGATGGTGCCCTCGGCGTACAGGCCAGCAACCTTGGGTTGCGCGGTAGCGTCGCTGAAGCTGACCAGCACTTCAACCTGGCGGGTCACGTCGTTGGCACTGGGGTCCACGCGCATCACCTTGCCGCGGAACTCCTGGCCGCCATAGCCGTTGATGCGGAAGCTGACGGCCTGACCCACACTGACCATGCTGATCTTGTCGGCCGACACGCGCCCGGCAAAGCGCATGCTGGTCGGGTCGATGACTTTGAGCAATTCCTTGCCGATGGACGCGGTGTCGCCGGCCGATACCTTGCGGTCGCTGACCACGCCGTCAAACGGAGCACGGACGATGGTGCGTTCCAACTGCTGGCGTGCCACGGCCGCGCGCGCGTTCGAAGCCGACAGCTCGCTTTGCGCGCCGTTGCGGCGCACTTCGGCATCGTCCAGCGCCTGCAAAGATGTCATGCCCGAGGCGCGCAGGGTCTTGAGGCGCTGCAGGTTGCGCTCGGCCTGGTCCAGTGACTGTGTGGCGTTGCGCGCGTTGTCTTGCGCAGAGCGCAGGTTGTCTTGGATGGAGGTCTGGTCCATGCGTGCCAGCACGTCGCCCTTGCGCACCACGTCGCCGTTTTCCTTCAGCACCTGCATCACCACGGCTGACACTTCGGCCCGCAGGTCGGCCTTGCGCTCCGGCTGTATCGAGCCGGTGACTACCGGGCCGGACGCCAACGTGTTGGAACGGATGGTCAGGAAATCTTCAGGTGCAATCACCAGTTTTGCTGGCGGCGCTACGGCATCTTTTTTATCGCCTTTGCCGGGAAACTTGTCGCACGCCGTCAGGCTTGTGGCCAACGCGGCGACGATGAGAAGGGGACGCAACATAGAGAACTCTCCGTGATGGGAAAACTGTCAATTTTTGGGGGGCGCAGTAAGGCCGGATATCAAGCGGTTTGCGCGAGCTCACGATTATGGCTTTAACCGCGGGTGCGCATGGTACAGAGCGGCGCGTGTTCTGAGGGGCCGTCGCGCTCAGACTTTGCTAACCAGCACCGCGCTGGACTGGGCCGCAGCGTTGACGGCGGCCGACTTGTGACCCACGATCACCACGGTGGGCAGCTCAATGGTGCGCGCAGCCGGAGCAGACGCGCTTTGCATGCCGACGACGATGGTGCTGAGCCAGGTGATCGACAGGGCGGCGCCCAGTGTCAGGCCGAGGATTTTGGATGTGGTGCGTGTGGTCATGTCATGCCTCCCGACGAGCCGCCTGTAGGGTGGCATGCGCCCCCTTGGGGGGCTGCGAAATCATGTGAGCTTGGGGGTTCATAGGTACTCCTAGTTGCGTTGGGGCGAACTGTAGTGAAGCTCTTTACACCGCGCACCGGTTTTGCGACCGGTGGTCGCAAAATGGGATGGTCTGCGGATTGGGCGGTGTGGGCGGTGCTCCGAATGCACCCGTATTGGGTTGCTGTCTGGCGGTAGGGGCCCCGGCCCCCGATACAAACGCGGGGCCAGCGCCATCACCAGCGACACCGAAACCATGGCCAAGGCGGTCGAAATCGCGACACCGGCCGTTACCAGTTCTTCGGCCACGTTATAGCGTTGCGAGAACATGAACACGTTGGCCCCAATGGGTAGGGACGCCGTCACCACCATCACAGTCAGCGGCAAGCCGTGCAGCCCCATCAGCACGCCCACCAACGCTACCAGGGCAGGCAGCAGCAGGTTTTTCAGCAGCGCCAGGCAGAAAGCGCCCTTGAGCTCGTGGCCGATGCGCGAGCTGGCCAGCGTAGCACCCACCAGCAGCAGCGACATAGGCCCCATGGCGGTGCCCACCAGTTGCAGCGGGCGGTCCAGCTGATCAGCGGCATGCCAATCGCAACCGTATTGCTGAAAGTAGCCGCCAGCGCCAGCACCGTGGCACGCTGGGTCGCCCGGCCCAGGGCCAACATCAGCAAGAACAGTGCAATGACGGCTGTAAAGTACGCAGCCACCGGCTTGTAGTCCAGCTGCTCCATATGCACCGTGCTCATGGTGCGGAACAGCAGGGCCGGTGTCAGCACCATGAAGACCAAACGCCCCAAGTCTTTCGTGGCCTCAGCCCTCGTCCAGCCTATGCGACATGCTATAAAACCGATAGCAGTCAGCAAGATGACCGGGAGCAGCGACGACAGGACGATGGATTGCATGGGCGCAGGCAGAAAGCGCAATTTTCGCCTAAGGGCGGGCAGCCATTGAATAATCGGGGTATGCAAACCTCCGGTCCCCCCATCGTTCTCTGCACGCTGAACGCGAAGTACATCCATGCCTCGCTGGGTCTGCGTTACTTGCTGGCCAACATGGGGGATCTGGCGCCGCAAACCGCGCTGCGTGAGTTCACGATCGCCCGCAAGCCCGAGGAACTGGCGCAAGAGTTGCTGGCGCTGCAGCCGCGCGTCATCGGCTTTGGCGTATATATCTGGAATGTGACCGAGACCACGGGGCTGGTGCGCCTGCTCAAGGCCGCGCGGCCCGACCTCAAGATCGTGCTGGGCGGCCCCGAGGTCAGCCACGAGTGGGCCGAGCAGGCCATCGTGCAACTGTCCGACCACGTCATCACGGGCTGGGGCGACACCAGTTTCCCCAAGCTGTGCCGCGCGCTATTGCATGGCCCTCAGCCGCTGATGAAGGTGATTGCTGGCGAGCAACCGGAGCTCGATAGTATTGCCCTGCCCTACACCCATTACACCGACGCCGACCTGGCGCACCGCTTGTTGTATGTGGAGGCCTCGCGCGGCTGCCCCTTCAAGTGCGAGTTTTGTCTGAGTTCGCTGGACAAGACCGCCATCGCCTTTGACCTGGATGCCTTCTTGGACGAGATGGACGCGCTGTTCCGCCGCGGCGCGCGCAACTTCAAGTTTGTGGACCGCACCTTTAACCTGAAGATCGAGTCCTCGGCCCGCATCCTTCAGTTTTTCCTGGACCGTATGTGCGATGAGCTGTTCGTCCACTTTGAAGTCATCCCCGACCATTTGCCGGACCGCCTCAAAGTGTTGATGGCGCAGTTCCCACCCGGTGTGTTGCAGCTGGAGGTCGGCATCCAGAGCTTCAACCCCGAGGTGCAACAGCGCATCTCGCGCCGGCAGGACAACGCCAAGACCGAGGCGAATCTGCAGTGGCTGGTGCAGCAATCGCCGGCCCATCTGCACACCGACCTGATTTTCGGCTTGCCGGGCGAGACGTGGGAGAGCTTTGCCGAAGGCTTCGACCGCCTGCATGCCTTGCGCCCGCACGAGATCCAGCTCGGTTTGCTCAAGCGCCTGCGCGGCACGCCCATAGCGCGCCACACGCTGGAGCACGGCATGGTTTATGCCACCGAACCGCCCTACGCGGTGGTGCAGACGGCGGTGCTTGATATCGCATCGGTACAGCGCTTTATCCGCCTGGCCCGCTACTGGGACCTGGTGGCCAACTCCGGC
>JANXVI010000273.1 GCA_025351745.1 Rhodoferax sp. | reverse complement strand
CAGTCGGCAAACATGGCGCCAGGGCGTTCATTGCGGTCGTCCAGCAGCACGTCTACACCGGCAGCCAGCAGTTCGGCGTACAGGGCGTCAGAGGCGGCCTTGACTTCGGGGAAGCGGTCCGGGCTGATAGGGCACAGCACTACCGTGAACGGCGCCAGCGCGTCAGGCCAGATAATGCCTTTATCGTCGTGGTTTTGCTCCACCGCCGCGGCCGGCAGGCGGGTGATGCCGATGCCGTAACAACCCATTTCCATGAATTGGGGTTTGCCGTTCACATCCAGGAAGGTGGCGTTCATCGGCTTGCTGTACTTGGTGCCCAGCACAAACACGTGACCCACTTCGATGCCGCGCTCAATCGCCAGCACGCCTTTGCCGTCCGGCGACAGGTCGCCCACTTTGACGTTGCGGATATCGGCCACTAGATCGGGCTCGTGCAGGTCGCGGCCCCAGTTGACGCCGGTGGTGTGGAAGTCTTCGGCATTGGCGCCGCAGATCCAGTCGGCCATGACGGCCACTTCGCGGTCCACGACCAGCTTGACCGGTTTTTGCAAGCCAATGGGGCCCAGGTAACCCGGCTTGCAGCCGAAGTGCTCTTCCACTTCGGGCAGCGTCGCGAAGCGGAAGTCTTCCAGGCCCGGAACCTTGCCGGCCTTGACTTCGTTCATGTCGTGGTCGCCGCGCAGTAGCAGCAGCCAAACCTGGGTTTTGACGATAGTGCCCTTGTCGTCTTTGGCGTCGGTGGCCAATACCAGGGATTTGACCGTGGATTGCAGCGGCACGCCCAGCAACGCGGCCACGTCTTCGCAAGTGCTCTTGCCCGGCGTCGCAACCTTGGCCATGGTCTGGGTGGCAGCCCCGCGGGGGCCAGCGGGCGCCAATGCCTCGGCTTTTTCCATATTGGCCGCGTAGCTGCTGTCGGGGCAGTAGACGATGGCGTCTTCGCCGGTGTCGGCAATCACCTGGAATTCTTCGCTCAGGTCGCCGCCAATCGCGCCGCTGTCGGCCGCCACCGCGCGGTAACGCAGGCCAAAGCGGTCAAAAATGCGCCGGTAAGCGCCACTCATGGTGTCGTAACTCTTCTTGGCGGCGTCAAGGTCGCGGTCGAAGCTGTAGGCATCCTTCATCGTGAACTCGCGTCCGCGCATCAGGCCAAAGCGGGGGCGGCGCTCGTCGCGGAACTTGGTCTGGATCTGGTAAAAGTTCTTGGGTAACTGCTTGTAGCTCTTGATTTCCTGGCGCGCAATGTCAGTGATCACTTCTTCGCTGGTAGGCTGCACGATGAAATCGCGGTCATGGCGGTCCTTGATGCGCAGCAGCTCGGGGCCGTTGGTCGTGAAACGGCCGGTTTCTTGCCACAGTTCGGCGGGCTGGATCACCGGCATGGTCAGCTCGACTGAGCCTGCGCGGTTCATTTCCTCGCGGACGATGGCCTCCACCTTGCGGATGACCCTCAATCCCATGGGCATGTAGGTGTAAATGCCGGCACCCAGTTTCTTGATCATGCCGGCGCGCATCATCAGCTTGTGGCTGGCCACTTCGGCGTCGGCGGGCGCCTCTTTGAGGGTGGAAATGAAAAATTGGGATGCTTTCATGGGGTCACTCGCGAAACTTCAAGGCACCTCGCCCCTTGATACACGGCAGTTGCTGTGCATAATGAACGAAGTTTAAAAATTGGGGTTTGATTATGCTTGACCGGGACGGCTTTCGGCCCAACGTCGGCATCATCCTGCTCAACCAGAAAAATCAGGTGTTTTGGGGCAAACGCATACGAACCCATTCGTGGCAGTTTCCGCAGGGTGGCATTGACCGGGGCGAAACCCCCGAACAGGCCATGATCCGGGAATTACACGAGGAAGTGGGGCTCCACCCGGAGCACGTCAGCATAGTTGCCCGTACCCGAGACTGGTTGCGCTACGAGGTGCCGGACCGTTTCATCCGCCGCGACGCGCGCGGCCACTACAAAGGCCAGAAGCAAATCTGGTTTTTACTAAAGCTCACAGGGCACGACTGGGACTTGAACCTGCGTGCCACCGACCACCCCGAGTTCGACGCCTGGCGTTGGAACGACTATTGGGTGCCGCTGGACGCGGTTGTCGAGTTCAAACGGGGCGTTTACGAAACCGCCCTGACCGAACTCTCCCGCTATTTGCCCCGCCCCGAGCCGCGCAACCGGTATTTGCGCCAAGGGCACCGACCCTATGATCCGTTCCAGGAGCATGCAGGTGGGGACATCCACCACCACCACCCATCGGGCATGGATCAGCAGCACGGTGCACCAATGGTTCCGGTCGCAACGACCAGCAACACCGCTACAGACCAGGAAGACGGAAACAATCATGGGATTTAGATACATTGCAGGGATTTGCATGGCTCTGGCCGCAACTGCCACCTGGAGCCAGACCCCGGTCGAAGTGCCTGAATGGGCGGAAGAGAACACACCGCCGCCACCGGCCTATTCCAAAGACAGGTTGATTCCGGTTGAAATGCCGTCGTACGTCACGCTACAAGTCGGTGTTGATCCAGAAACGCTGAGCGTTGGTACCACGGACGGTGTGCTGCGCTATGTGGTTGTAATGCGCAATGCGTCCGGCTCCACCAATGCAGCTTACGAAGGTATTTTGTGCGCCAAAGGTGACGTCAAAACCTATGCACGAGCGGGTTCCGATGGCAAATGGATCGCGGTTCAGAATCCCCAATGGAAGCCGATGACCGACAACTTGCCATCACGCCATGCCTATGCCATTGCAAAGCAAGGTGGATGCGATGGCCGTACATCGAGCAAGCGCGACGACACGATTCGTGCGTTGAAACGCCCGCACAAGCAGTACGACTGATAGTCGCCCCGGACAGCGCGGCGCGTTATTTGGCGGTCAGTACCAGGTTGTCGCGGTTCAGCATCTCGGGCTCGGCAGCGTAGCCCAGCAGTTTTTCAATATCCGCAGACGGCTTGCGACACAACAACCGGGCCTCGGAGCTGGAGTAATTGGCCAGTCCCCGGGCGAACTCGACGCCTGAGCCATCGCGCACAGCGATGACGTCGCCCCGCGAAAAATCGCCTTCCACTGAAACCATGCCGATCGGCAGCAGGCTTTTGCCTTCGGCGCGTACTTTGACTGCCGCCCCATCGTCTACAACAACGGCACCACGCATTTGCAGATGGTCTGCCATCCATCGCTTGCGGGCCTGGTTTTTCTGCGTCTGAGCGACCAGCAGCGTGCCAATGGCCTCTCCCTGGATCAACCGGATCAGCGCATCGGGCTCACGACCCCAGGCAATGACGGTGGATGCACCGGAGCCCGCTGCCCGCTTGGCGGCCAATATCTTGGTGATCATGCCGCCGCGCCCCAGGCTGGAGCCTGCGCCACCAGCCATAGCCTCTAGCGCGACATCACCCGCACGCGCTTCATGCACGAACTCGGCGGCGGGGTCTTTGCGCGGGTCGGCAGTAAACAGCCCCTTTTGGTCGGTCAAAATGACCAGCGCGTCGGCCTCGACCAGGTTGGCGACCAACGCGCCCAGCGTGTCGTTGTCGCCAAACTTGATTTCGTCGTTGACGACGGTGTCATTTTCGTTGATGACCGGCACCACACCCAGCTTGAGCAACGTCAGCAGCGTGGAGCGGGCATTGAGGTAGCGTTCGCGGTCGGCCAGGTCGGCATGGGTCAGCAACACCTGTGCGCTACCCAGACCGTTGAGCTTGAGCTTGGTCTCGTACATCTGGGCAAGACCCATTTGCCCGACCGCTGCTGCTGCTTGCAGTTCTTGAATAGCCTTGGGGCGCACCGACCAACCCAGACGCTTCATGCCCTCGGCGATGGCGCCGCTGGAGACCATGATGACCTCGCGCCCGTCACGCATCAGATGGGCCATCTGGCGACACCATTCGCCAATGGCGACTTCGTCCAGGCCCCGGCCATCGTTGGTGACCAGGCTGGAGCCCACCTTGACCACCACACGTTTGGCGTCACGCAACACCGTAGAACTAGACATTTTTAGCATTTTGGGCTGTAGCCCTCGTGCATATTGCGTGGGCCGCTACTAATTTGATAGTGAGACTAAGCGTCCGGGGTATTTACAAAGCGGGGGTCAATGACCTCAGGCATTTGCTCGGCCACCTGTTGCGCCTTGACGTGTTTGTAGATTTCCTTGACCAGCGACTCGCAGCCTTCGCGGGTCAAGGCCGAAATCTCGAATACTGGCCCCTTGAACTTGAAACGCTTGACAAAGTCTATGACCAAGGCTGCACGTTTTTCGGAATCCACCATGTCGAGCTTGTTGAGCACCAGCCAGCGCGGTTTTTTGTACAGGTCGGTGTCGTACTTTTTCAGCTCGTTGACGATGGCCTTGGCCTGCGCCACGGTGTCCACGTCTTCGTCGAACGGCGCCATGTCCACAATATGCAGCAGCAAACGGGTACGCGTCAGGTGCCGCAAGAACAGGTGCCCCAAGCCCGCGCCTTCAGACGCGCCTTCGATCAGACCCGGCAAATCGGCCACCACAAAGCTTTGCTCGGGGCCGACGCGCACCACACCCAAATTGGGGTGCAGCGTGGTGAACGGATAGTCTGCAATGCGCGGGCGCGCGTTGGAGATGGCAGTTATAAAAGTGGATTTGCCGGCGTTGGGCATGCCCAGCAGGCCCACATCGGCCAGCACCTTTAATTCGAGCTTGAGGCTCTTCTTTTCACCGGGCCAACCGGGTGTCTTCTGACGCGGTGCACGGTTGATCGCGCTTTTGAAACGCATGTTGCCGAAGCCGCCATCGCCGCCTTTGGCGATCGTGATGACATCACCCGGGTTCAGCAGCTCAAACAGCACTTCGCCGGTTTCGGCGTCGGTAATGATGGTGCCGACCGGCATTTTGAGCGTGATGTCGTCACCCGCCGCACCGAACATGTCAGAGCCCATGCCGTGCTCGCCGCGCTTGGCATCGTGGCGACGCGAAAACCGGAAATCGACCAACGTGTTGAGGTTGGCGTCCGCCACTGCGAACACGTGACCACCACGGCCGCCGTCGCCGCCATTGGGACCGCCAAACTCTTTGTATTTTTCATGCCGAAACGAGACGCAGCCCGCCCCACCGTCTCCAGCAGAGATATCAATATAGGCTTCGTCGACGAACTTCATGGTGCTATTTTCGCAGATGACAACCCGCTTGCAGGTTGCGTTGTAGGCTCACTACGCGCATTGAAGTTAAATGCAGTGCGCTGAAAACAAAAACCCCGCGCTGGTCGAGCGCAGGGTTTCTTGGGAAGAGTCACTGCAGATCAGGCTGCAGTCACATTCACCGTATGTTTGTTCAATGCACCCTTGGTGGTGAAAGAAACATGGCCTTCTGTCAGGGCAAACAAGGTGTGATCCTTGCCGATGCCGACATTGGTGCCGGGGTGGAACTTGGTACCGCGCTGGCGCACGATGATCGCACCGCCGCTGACCAATTCGCCGCCGAATTTCTTCACGCCGAGCATTTTGGGCTTGGAATCGCGCCCGTTTCGCGTAGAGCCGCCGCCTTTTTTCTGTGCCATGACCTTATCCTACGATGGCACCGATTTGCAGTTCTGTGAACAGCTGGCGGTGACCTTGACGTTTTTGATAGTGCTTGCGACGGCGCATTTTGAAAATGCGCACTTTGTCGTGCTTGCCCTGAGACAGTACTGTGACTGTGACAGTTGCGCCGGACACCAAG
>JANXVI010000239.1 GCA_025351745.1 Rhodoferax sp. | reverse complement strand
ACCACTCCCAGGCGGGTGTCTGCCAACTTGGCGCAAAATGCAAAGTTTTCCTCACAAGGGTTTGCTCTCCATGACACGTTTAGCATTGCTTGCCGCCATTCCCGCGCTATTGGTCTCCTGCTCCAAGGCGCCAGAAGTCTCCGTAGCTCCCGCACCGCAACCCGCAGCGCCAGTTGCACCTGTGGCGCATGCCGCCATCGACTGGGTCAAGCCCGAGGGTGCGAGCCTCGATGCCGTCTTCACCAAGGCCAAGGCCGATAACAAGCCGGTGTTTTTGTACTGGGGCGCCGTGTGGTGCCCGCCGTGCAACCAGATCAAGGCCACGGTGTTCAACCGGCCCGATTTTGTCGAGCGCAGCAAGAGTTTTATTCCGGTCTATCTGGACGGCGACACACCCGGCGCGCAAAAGCTGGGCACGCAGTTCAAGGTGCGTGGTTACCCGACCACTATTCTTTTCAAACCCGATGGCACTGAGCTGACACGGCTGCCCGGTGAAGTGGACGCCGTGCAGTACATGCAGATCCTGAAGATGGGCATGAGCGCCACACAGCCCATCAAACAGACGCTGGCTGCAGCGATGTCTTCGGGTTCAAGTGCCTCCACACCCGCACTGACTCCTGATGATTGGCGGCTGTTGGCCTACTACGCTTGGGATACTGATGAGGCGCAGTTGCTGCCCAAGAAAGACTTGGTAGCCACTGTGCAGCAGCTCGCTCAAAAGTGCCCGCCTGCGCAGGAAGAGGCCGCCGCGCGGCTGACCTTGCGTGCAGTCGCCATGTCTGCCGAGGACAAGACCAACAAGCTGGACAAGGTGCAAGCCTTGGCCCAGGTCCAAAAGATTCTGGCTGATGCACCCCGGATGCGCGAGAACAGCGACATCTTCGTCAACTACCCCAATGACATCGTTACAGCCCTGACTGCCTCGGGCAGTGCAGAACGCGCTGCGTTAACCATGGTCGTGAATACGGCTTTGGACAAGTTGTCGGTTGATGCCGCGCTCTCCAAGTCGGACCAACTGGGTGCCGTGCAGGCGAAGGTTGCGTTAGCCCTGCTGGACAAACCCAAGAGCGCCAAGCCGGAACTGCCGCCCGAACTGGTGGCCCAGGCCAAGGCCGCTGCCACCAAGGCCGACACCACCATCTCCGACAAGTACGAACGCCAATCCGTAATTCCATCGGCCGCGCATTTGCTGAGCGATGTGGGAATGATCGACGCGTCCGACACCATGCTGAAGGCCGAGTTGCCCAAGGCCGTCTCTGCTTACTACCACATGCTGGTGCTGGCATCCAACGCCAAGCTGCGCGGTGACAAAGAGGCCGCGCTGGATTGGGCCGAGAAAGCCTATGCAGGTTCCATGGGCCCGGCTACGCGCTTGCAGTGGGGCAGTGGCTATGTGCAAAAGCTGATCGAGATGGCACCGCAAGACAGCGCACGCATCGAGAAAGCGGCTACGCAAGTGATTGCCGAACTGGACGCAGCGCCCGAGACCTTTTACGAGCGCAATCGCCGCAGCCTGGAAAAAATGGGAACCCACTTGAACGCCTGGAATGCGGGCGGCAAGCATGCACCCGTGGTGCAAAAACTCGCTGCGCAGTTGAACGGTGTGTGTGCCAAGCTGCCCGAGAAAGACAGCGCGCGTGATGCCTGCGCTGGCGTGTTTGGCAAGGCGGCTAAAGAGGCCTGAGCCTTTGCCGGGCGTGGTCTACAGCTTCAACTCCAAACGCAGGCCCCATTGAACCTTGGATGGGTTGGCGCTCTCGCTGTCCTGGCGCTGTGTGCCGTTGAGTATGCTGCCGGTGTTCGAATAATCGTGCGGCACCAGGTTGTTGGCGCTGAAGCGCAACTGGGCGTTGAGGTTGATGAACCAGACCACAAAAGCGTCGGTCACAACCTTGGCGCCCACCGAGCTGTTTTGGATGTCGCTCAACTGCAGGTCATACGCCGGTGTGTAGTTCACACTGGCGCCCATGCTGATGGGCAGGCCGCGCAGTTTGTAATCAGCGCCCACGTTGGCAGTGCCGCGGGGTTGGCCTTCCAGGCGATTATTTGGGCCAGGCACCTGCTCCACGTTGGAATCGAAAAAGCTGGCATTTGTGCGCAGAGAAACGGGCAGGGCATCTGCCCACATTTCGTCCATGCGGAACTTGGCTTCCAGCTCAATGCCCTGCGCCGTGGCATTGCCCACGTTTTGCGGGCGTGAGACCCAGCGCTTGTTGGGCGACCAGCTCACATCTTCCAGTGACACCACATTGCGGATCAGATCGTTGATACGGCGGTAGAAATAATTAGCGCTGATGAGGCCGCCTTTGCTGAGGTAGTGCTCATAGGCAATCTCGAAGCCGCGTGCCAGTTCGGGCGCCAGATTGGGGTTGCCGGCCCGGTCGGGGCTGCTGACTTCGTTGGTACCGATGGGGAATTTTTGTGAAATCGCGGGCCGGGCAATCAGTTCCCCCGTCGTAGCGGCCCTGTAACTGCGGGTCAAGCTGCTGCGGAACTGGTCAAGGCTTGCCTCAAAGGGCTTCCAGGTTGCGTGCAGCAGGGGCGAGAGCACGCCGCTTTGGTTGATGGCCTGGTAGGTATCGCTGTCGCTGCGGGTCTCGATGCCTTCCCAGCGCAAACCGGCATAAGCCGAGATTTGCTTGGTGGGGTTCCACTCGTCCTGCGCATAGGTGGCCACGCGCAGTACGGCGGCGTGTAGGTCGTCGCCAAACTCAGTCAAGATCGGCAAGCTGTTTTGCAGCGTGGTGCGGCTGTTGCGGCGCACGCTGCTATCCAGCTCCAGGCCACCCACAAGACTATGCTCGTTCTGCAACAGCTGCGATAATTTGCCAGTCAGGTTCCAACTGCGTTCGTGGTTATAGGTCGTGTCGTCAACGGCGCGAATGGGAGGGCTAGCGGTGCCAGATTCTTGGCGCACGCTATGGCTCTCATAACTGCCCCTAACCACGCCAACGCCGTAGCGTACCTCCATCTTTCTGCCGTCACCCAATGTTTTTTGCCATTGGGTGTTTGTGCGCACCATCGCGAAGTGTCCAGCACCCTCGTCGATATATCTTGCATAAGGTGGAGCGATCGCGCCACCCGGCGCTTGGTCGAGGCGGCTCTCCGAACTGATCGCGCTCTTTGACGCAACAACAAATGGCGTAAACAGCACGGACTCTCCCTCGCCCAAAGACAGCTGTACGCGCCCGTTGATGTTGACGCCATCACGTTTGTTGCTGGTAGAGCCAGTTTCGTGCTGGTCGAGCACACGGTTGCCGGTGGGCAGGTCGTACCAACGGGTGCGGGAGTCGCTCTCGTCCTGGCTGTCACCGTGGTTGACCGAGAGGGTCAGCGTGTAAGAGATCTTGTCGCCTTCCTTGTCGTTGTGCGTCCACGAAGCGTTGGGGGACACCTTATTGTCTTCGACCCCTACAGCCAGTTTGGCTTCGTTCAGCGTCTTCTTGAATGCCTCTTTCAACACAATATTGATGGTGCCTGCCACGGCCTGGGCGCCGTATTCAGCGGTGGATGCGCGCAGCACCTCGATGCGTTCCACCTGCTCGGGGGGCAGGTTATCCAGTGAGAAGCCGGGCGGCATGCGTTCGCCATTGACCAGCAGCTGGGTGTAGCCACCGCCCATGCCGCGCATGCGCACATCACCGCCGCGCCCTGGCCGACCGCCGGTGGTGACGCCGGGCAGGCGTTTCAGGACTTCGCTGACCGAGCTGTCGCCATAGCGCTCGATTTCATCCTTGTTGATGATGATTTTGGATGCAGTGGATGCCCGGCGCTGGTCGTTCTCGCCGCTGGGGCCTACCACTTCCACACGGTTTAATGCTGCGGCTGGCTGGGTGTCTTTGCTGGCTGGAGATTCTGACGACTTGGTCGCCTCGGTGCCCGGCGCTGGCGCCCGAGTGACTTGGGCCAAAGCGGGTAGCCAGCATACCGCAGCAATGCATGCAATGCCGCGGCGCATAACCAACCCGTTTAAGGTGCGTCTGGTACGGCTGTATCGACCGCAACGCGGCGGGCGCCATCAAAGCGACGCGCCCAGTAAGACACCGACATGCTTTCCACCCGTACTTCGGAGCCTGGCTTGGGGGAGTGGATAAATTTGCCTTCACCCACATATATGCCTACATGGCTGAAGGCGCGGCGCATGGTGTTGAAAAAAACCAGATCACCCGGTTGCAGGTCTGCGCGGTCGATTTTTTCGGAGGCTGCGGCTTGTTCGCGAGCCCGGCGGGGCAGTACCAAGCCGGCTGTTTGCTCAAAAATGGCACGGACGAAACCACTGCAATCAAACCCGCTGTCAGCATTGGTGCCGCCGCGTTTGTAGGGCACGCCGAGAAAAGTCATCGCATTTACGACTAACTCGGAGGCTTTGGCTTCCATCTTGTCGCTAACGTCGCCGATCCGGCCTAAGAGGCCACGGTCTAACAGGAATCGGTTTACTTCATCTGGGGAGGCTGCGGGTTTGGCGTATGTACTAAAGGTTAGGAAAAGGAGCGCAAGAACGAGGATAATTCGCATTAACGGAGCTTAACCCGTGGTTTTCACGGAGTCAAGCAAGGATAAAGAGGGTAAATTCAATGGCAAAAGCAGAATCAAAGACAACCGTTCTACCAGACGGATTACGCTACAAATCCAAAGTTTCCGGTTCCCCCTTCATGGCAGCTGCATCATTTGGCGGTGCCACGATGTCGTGTTTCCTGTGTGGCAAGCACCGTGCTCGTTCACTGATGACTACCCGTAAAGTACTGGGCAAATCACAGGCCGTATGCGCGCCATCGTGCAAGGCACTGGACGAAGCTACTGCCAACGCCGCCGCAGAGCGCTAATACCGTTATTGGCCACCAGAGCGCGGTTTCGGCACCTTTACTGAACGGATATTCCACAGCATGTTGCTAGAAATCGAAGACTCCCAGTTGGTCTTGGTGGATTATCAGGAGCGCCTGATTCCCGCCCTGCTGGACGGTCCGGCTGTGCTGGCCAATGCCGTGCGTTTGGCCCAACTGGCCGCGCTGTTGCGCGTTCCGACCTTTGCGACCGAGCAAAACCCGTCCAAGCTGGGCGGCAGCGTCCCGGAACTGGCGGCTGCCCTGCAGCAAGCCGGTGCACGTGTGCTGTCCAAGATGCAGTTCAGCGCGGTGGAAGAGGGTCTGGGCGAGTTGCTGCGCCCCGAACCCAAGCCGGTGCAGGGCAATGCCCGTAGCCTGCCCAAGCATTTGCAGAAGCCGCCCCCGGGCAGCGAACCCCGCGGCACCATTGTGCTCGCCGGTTGCGAGGCGCATGTCTGCCTGCTGCAGACGGCGCTGGACCTGTTGGAAGACGAATTTGAGGTCTGGGTCGTCACCGACGCCTGCAGTTCGCGCACCGAGCGCAACCGCGACGCTGCCTTTGACCGTCTGGCCGGTGCTGGCGCGGAGCTGGTCACTACCGAAATGGTGGCGTTTGAATGGATTCGCAGCGCTGAGCACCCGGATTTCAAGGCCATGCAGGCGCTAATTAAGTAGGGCGGAGCCTAGGCGGCAGAGCGCATTGCTACCTGTCCCCCGCCCTTCGGGCTCCTCCTTTACCTCCGCAAAACGCTCTGCCACCTAGGCTCCTGGCGGAGGCGCGTCAGGCGCCTGAAAGCTGCATCGTCATAATTATGAATTCAGTTTTACTGATTCTAGGGATGCACGATGACCAGCTACGCAGATTTCTACCGCCGCTCCATTGACGACCGCGATGGCTTTTGGGCCGAGCAGGCCAAGCGTATTGACTGGCAGATGCCGCCTCAGCAGATTTGCGACTACAGCAATCCGCCGTTTGCCCGCTGGTTTGTTGGTGGCACCACCAATCTGTGCCACAACGCGGTAGACCGCCACCTGAAGGACCGGGCGGACCAGGCGGCGCTGATTGCCGTCTCCACTGAGACCAATACGGAGCAGGTCTACACCTTCACCCAGTTGCACGCCGAAGTGCAGCGCATGGCCGCCGCACTGCTGGAGCTGGGTGTGCAACAGGGCGATCGGGTACTGATTTACATGCCCATGATTGCCGAGGCCGCGTTTGCCATGCTGGCCTGCGCCCGGATTGGTGCCATCCACTCGGTGGTATTTGGTGGTTTTGCCGCGGGCGCGCTGGCCTCGCGGATTGAAGACGCCAGCCCCACGGTCATCGTCAGTGCCGATGCGGGCTCGCGCGGCGGCAAGGCTATTGCGTACAAGCCACTATTGGACGAGGCCATTGCTTTGTCCAGCCACAAACCGCGCGCAGTCTTGTTGGCCGATCGGCAATTGGCTGCTATGAATATCGTAGCGGGACGTGACCATTTGTGGAGGGATCTGCGGCAAAAACACATAAACACGGTGGTTCCGTGCGTGTGGTTGGAGTCCACCCACCCCAGCTACACGCTGTACACCAGCGGCACCACCGGGAAACCCAAGGGCGTGCAACGCGACACCGGCGGCTATGCCGTTGCGCTGGCGGCCAGCATGGAGCACATCTTTTGCGGCAAGACGGGCGAAACCTACTTCTCCACCAGCGACATTGGGTGGGTCGTCGGCCACAGCTACATCATCTACGGCCCGCTGATAGCGGGTATGGCCACCATCATGTATGAAGGCCTGCCGACGCGGCCAGACGGCGGCATCTGGTGGAGTCTGGTCGAAAAATACAAGGTAACGGTGATGTTCAGCGCGCCCACGGCCGTGCGGGTGCTAAAGAAACAAGACCCGGCTCTGCTCACCAAATACGACCTGTCCAGCCTTCGTGCGCTGTTCTTGGCAGGCGAGCCGTTGGACGAGCCTACCGCGCAGTGGATCAGCCTGGCCTTGGGCAAACCCATCATCGACAACTACTGGCAGACCGAAACCGGCTGGCCCATCCTGAGCATCGCCAATGGTGTCGAAGCCAAGCCCAGCAAGTTTGGTAGCCCCGGCGTGCCCATGGTCGGCTACAACGTCAAGCTGCTGGACGAGAACACCGGTGAGGAGCTGTTGGGCGCGAACCAGAAAGGTGTGGTCGCCATCGCAGGGCCCTTGCCCCCCGGCTGCATGCAGACCATTTGGCGCGACGATGCGCGATTTGTCAAAACCTATTGGAGCAGCATCCCCGGCCGCCAGGTCTACAACACCTTTGACTGGGGCGTACGCGACGCGGACGGCTATTTCTTCATCCTGGGCCGCACCGATGACGTCATCAACGTGGCAGGGCACCGTCTGGGCACCCGCGAGATCGAAGAGAGCATCTCCAGCCATCCCAACATCTCCGAGGTAGCCGTGGTGGGTATTGCCGATCCACTCAAGGGCCAAGTGGCCGTAGCCTTTGCGGTGGTCAAGGATGCCAGCGCGCTGGTAGACGATGCCGCGCGCGCCAAGCTTGAAGCCGAGGTCATGAAGGTTGTCGACAACAGCATCGGCGCTGTGGGCCGCCCAGCCCGCGTGCGCTTCGTCACCGTGCTACCCAAAACCCGCAGCGGCAAGCTGCTGCGCCGCGCGATTCAGGCCGTGTGCGAGGCCCGTGATCCGGGTGATTTGACAACAATGGAAGACCCAGCCGCCCTGGAGCAGATCCGCGATGCATTAGCCTAAGTGGCTAGGCGCCGGGGCGTTCTGCGCAGGTAAAAGGGGGAGCCCGCGCAGCGGGCGGAGGACACGGAGCAGAACGCTCCGGCGCCTAGCCGCTTAGGCGTACGTGTCGCTACGCAGTCGTTCGAAGGGCTGTTCAGGCCTCGCCCTTGTAAAAACACCGCGCACACACCTGCTGATACCGCTCGTTCCCGCCAATCTCCACTTGCGCGCCAGCGTGCACACGGTTGCCCTTGTCATCGATGCGGATGTTCATCGTCGCCTTGCGGCCGCAGGCGCAGATGGTCTTGAGTTCTTCGATGTCGTCGGCCAGCGTCAACAAATGGGCCGAGCCGGGGAAGGCGTTACCCTGAAAATCCGAGCGCAGGCCAAAACAGATGACAGGCACGCCACGCACGTTAGCCAGCCGGTGCAGCTGGCGCACCTGGCCGGGTGACAAAAACTGCGATTCGTCGATCAGCACGCAGGCCAGCTTGTCCTCGGCAGACAGCAGCGCCAAGAAGTCGGTCCGCTCGTCAAACACGTCGGCCTGGCGCTGCAGGCCCAGGCGGGATGCGATGCAGCCGGCGCCGCTGCGGTCGTCGATACCTGCGGTGAACAGGTGCACGCGCTGGCCTTGTTCTTCGTAGTTGTAGGCAATTTGCAGCAGAGCGGTGGATTTGCCGGCGTTCATGGCCGAGTAGCGGAAAAACAGTTTGGCCATGGATCGGTGGGTGAAAGAAACGGAGTATTGTGGAGGTGATTGCTCCTGATTTAATAGCGTTGTACGCTTATTTTGCGAGGGCTAGAGGCCTCTTTTCTTTTTATCTTTGCTCCGTGCGGTAGATGCGTAGGGCTTTTTCTCTTGCAGATCGTCATGGCCAATCGCGTCCATATCGACCCAGACTGCATCGTCAGCATCGACCACGGTTTCGTGCTCGAATAGCTCAACCGCCGTCTTGGCGACCTGCAGGGTGTCGAAGTAAGCATAGGCGCCGACGCCGACGGCACCCAGTAGCGGCACAAAACGTGATGCACTCTTGCCAATCACCGCCTTGGACACTTGCACACCCAGTTGCTGCGCAATGCTTTGCAAGACTTTCAACGATGCATGTTTGATCACAAAGCGTTCACCCACGCGCACGACGACATCGCGGAACAACTGTGCTGATACATGCTTGAACATACAGTACAGCATCTGTTCACGCCCCAGTGTTTGCGATTTGCCATAGACACTGGCGATGTCGGACACCATTTGCGCCTGCAGCCTCCACACACCGAGCAACTCGGGTACCACGGTGAACCAACCGATGAAGCCGGGCGGCAAGGATAGCGAACCCGATACGACGCTTGCCGTGCGCGCCGCTTTGCGGGCGATGGCGTGCGCCCGCTCAGCTGGGTGGGCCAATACCGGCTCGGTGCTGGCGGGAACATGCAGGACCAAATCCAGCATGGCGTCAGCCAGCTTGCTCTCTTGGATGGGGCGTTTGGTGGATGCCATGGCGCTTACACAATGTCCATCTGGTGAATGCTGAACTGGCCCGCCTTGCGGTCGGAAAAATAGCGCTCCAGCGTTTCCTTGACCGTGCGAAAGGCAATCTCGTCCCACGGAATTTCATCCTCGGCGAACAGCTTGGCCTCTATGGTTTCGGTGCCGGGGTCAAAGACATCGCTCAACAGGCGGGCGCGGTAGAACAGATGCACCTGACCCACCCGCGCCACGTTGAGCAGAGTCAGCAGGCCCTGCATTTCAAACTGCGCGCCAGCTTCTTCGACCGTCTCGCGCGCGGCGCCTTCGGCTGTGGTCTCGTTCAGTTCCATGAATCCGGCCGGCAGCGTCCATTTGCCCCAGCGCGGCTCGATATTGCGCTTGCATAGCAGCACCTTGTCTCCCCAGTGCGGCACGGTGCCCACCACATTCAGCGGGTTTTCATAGTGCACCGTTTTGCAGGCCGTGCAGACGGCACGCTCCTTGGTGTCACCGTCATCTGGCAGGCGGTAGACCACGGCCGTGCCGCATTGTTTGCAATGTTTGATGGGGCTGCGCAGCATGGTCGTGGCGTACAGGGTTCAGTTCTTGACGATGACCGCACAGGCTACGCGCGCACCCGAATTGCCAGTGGGCTGTGTTTTGAAGTCGTCTGCGTCGCGGTGGACGATGAGGCCGTGGCCAACGATGTCGGTCGAACCCTCGCCCACGGTGATAGTGGTAGAGGTGTAGCTAAATCGGGCCACGCCTGTCGCATCGGCCAACAGGCTGACCAAATCGCCGGCGTGGTGCTGGCTGTTGCCGTGTGCTCCGTGCCATTGGGCCGTGGGGTTGAAGTGCCCACCGGTGCTCATGCCGTCGCCGCTGGAGCAGTCACCCTTGTCATGGATATGAAAGCCGTGTTCGGTGTTGGGAGCCAGGCCGCGCACTTCGCCGGCTACCAGCACGCCGCCGGACAACTTGCTGAAGGTCACAGTGCCGTTGACCGTGTTGCCAGCTGTGGGTGCCAAAACAGCGCTGGCCGTGGGGACTGTGGGCTGTGTGGCACATGCAGATACCAATAGACTTGCCAGCAATGCAGAACCAAATTTGATCATTAAGAGTCTCCTGAAGGTGAGGTGAGCGGTCGTGTGGACATTGGAATGCTAACGGGCTTTGACAGCCAGGCTTTGCGTGGCACGGCCGATCAAGCCCTGTTGGTCATACAACGCGGACTCGGCCAGGCCACAGCCATTGCTGCCCAACCACGTGCGTGCGTCCAGGCAAATCCACTCTCCAACGGGTGGACGCAGCAGGTTGATGGTGAGGTCGGAGTTGACGAAACTGTAGCGCTCGTAGTCCAGTACCGCACTGATACCGTTGCCCGAATCGGCAGCCACCGCCACCCGCTGGTAGGCGCTGGGGACCTGGCCGTCCAACAAGGGGTGGCGCAGGCGAAACCAGACGGCGCAGGGGCCGTCGAAGATGCCGCCTTTGGCAGAGCGTGTCTCCACCAGATCCGGATAGCCTACGCGGCGACCGGCAAAGGGGAAGGCGGCCACGGGTGATCCGTTGGGGGGCCGCGGCGCCATGGGCAGCGGGTGGCCCGGCAGCCCATCGGGCAGCGCAAAGGCGTTCTCACGTTGGGCCAACGCGGTGAATACGCCCACTTCTTTGCCGTCGGCCATCAGCTGCGCCGAAAAATGCCCGGCATTGCGGCCCACATAGATCGGCGTGACCTGCACCTTCACCTCGCCAATGGGCACCGGCCTTATCAGGTTGGCAGTGAGGCGCGCGATATGGGTCAGGCCGTGCGCCTGGGCTGCGGCCTCGAACGCACCGCAGACCAGTGCGATCGGCGGGCCCGCATGCTGGTGGTCGGGGTGCCACGGGCCGCGCGTCAGCTCGGTAGATTGGTAGTGCCCGGCCACGTGGGGCGCGGCGTAGGCAAACGTGGGTGTTTCGGTCGTGTGCAAGCGTCTTACTCCACGCGCACTGCAAT
>JANXVI010000180.1 GCA_025351745.1 Rhodoferax sp. | reverse complement strand
ATAAGCTGATGAATTTTTATGATTTGAATGGTGCGGCTATTTTGCTCAATGAGTGCTCCCAGCGGAGGCAATGCAATAGTGTTTGATTGTAAGCGCGGTAGATACGTTTTACGTCCACGCCGAACACTTGAATACGCCACGCGTAATTACGCGGCCATTGGACAATAAGGTGGTGTGGAAGTGGGAGAGCACGGAAGCGTTTGGGAATAATGCGCCGAATGAGAATCCACCGGTACTCGGCGCATTTACCTACAATCTCAGACTGCCGGGGCAACAGTTTGACAAAGAGACCAGACCTCACTCCTCGAGCAAATCTGCGGCCTTCAGCTTCAAGGCCTTGGCAATGCGGTCGATGTTATCCAACGACACATTGCGCTTGCAGCCTTCGACGGCGGAAATGTAGGTGCGGTGGAACCCAATCTTCTCCGCGAATCGTTCCTGGCTCAAGTCAGCCGCCTCGCGCAGCCGCCGCAGATTGGCCGCGAAAATTCGTCTGGTGTGTGTGACTTTGGCATTATTTCCCATGCAGCGAAGCATGGAAGTCTGCACTAGTTGAATCTACAACAGTTAGGTCACCGGTAACTTAACGAGTGCATTACAATGGGCGCTTCTCAACAGGGAGGCGTGCATGAAAAAACAGTTATGTGTGGCACTGGTGATGGGTGTCATGGCGACATCGGCAGCGCAGGCGGAGGCAGTGGGACCGTACAGCAGCGCGGTGAAGGCAGGCGTCAAGAAATGCCTGCCCGCCATCAAGAAGCTGAGTGCGTTTTTGCTGCCCGACCCGAAATATGGATGGAGCTGCACGCACGTCCAGGCGAATCCCGACAAAGGTATTTTTAGCTGCGTGGTGGAGACTGTCGACACCAAGCCGGTAGAGTTTATTTCCATGGCGGTGATACCGTCAGCGGATGGTTCTTGCGCAGCGCAATACACGCGTGTCGGTATCTGGCCCAAAAACTGTGAGGCGCTCGCGCAGCAGGACTTCCCCGATTTCGACGTGAAAAAAGACAAGCTGGGCGAGCTCTACGCGCAACTGGAGCCCAAAAAAGGCTTTAACTCGATGCGTCCCTTTATGATGAATGTGAGTAACACGTGCCAGGTGATTCGGACAGAAGTGGTGCAGGACCTGAACAAATAACCGCATCCGCAATTGAGCTGAAAACGCCCGCGATGCAGCGGGCGTTTTTACTTGACGTGAGCAATCCTGACGCGATACAGAGTGAGGATGTGTGTACCAACTGGTGCACACGAAAGTTCTTGACCGCATTGCGTTGGCCGTGTGTAATCGTAATGTGGTCAAATGCTTAGTCACTGCGGGTTCTGGTCAACTGGTGCAACGGTCCCATGAATGCAGTTCCGCAGTTTGTTTGGGTTGGACAAAAAAATACCGGACTTCGTGTGCCGGTCAAGTTGAAGTAATACGCCGCCTTCGGGCGGTACATAAAAGGAAGCGACCTGAAAGGGTTGCGCGCTTATCGCCTCCGGCGATAAGCGTATGGCTCCCGCAAGACGGCGAGCACTGAAACAGGCCGTGATTGTTGGCGGCCACCAACAGGAAGGATACGTCCGCAGTTCGGACAAATCCCAACCTTATCCAAGACAAGTCTCACGCACGACGTGAAGGCTTCCAAAGAACGACGCGGGTTGAGCGTTGCTTTGTGCTTTGCACATTGCGCCATGTTTCGACTCGTGCTTGTCACTAACGCGCCCAGCGCGTAACGCTCGGCCGGTGCTGCACCACCGGCTACAGCGTTCCTCCTATTCGAATCTAAATTTATACCGTCCGGGCAGGTTCGTCCGGCGCCAGCGAGCATCCGTCCCGGTCGCGCCCGCTTGTGAGCAGCACCTCGTTTTACGTTTGCAAATCGATGGGCGCAGTCCGGGACATGGCAGTAGTAGCAAGGAGCTAAAGATGGCAACAATCAACAGGCAGCTGGGCCTACAACCAGCATGGGGAACATCCACACCAAGGCACTCCATGCAGTGCGAAGTGCAAACCGCGTCGACCCAACAATGGTGCGGGATTCGGCGTGCCCCAGCGAAACAGGATTTGTGTTCCATCTGGTGCACGACCGAGGACACCGGGGGGGTGATATGAATCAGAAGTTCGACGCGGAGCTCAAAATCCGCATGCCGAGGAAACTCAAGAACCAACTCACCGAAGCGGCGATGGCAGCGGGCAAATCTGATGTGTCGCAGCACGTGCGCGACATTCTGGTGAGCCGCCAACAAGCGGCGCAGGTCGAGGACGTGCTGAAACGCATGGAGCAGATGATGGCCGACATTGCGCCATGGCTTCGACCCAAGACCGGTGACGACCCGACGCTGGCGCGTCTCACGCGCCTGGAATGCATCGTCGAGGAACTGGCGATGCACGCCAGCCCGCAAGTCATGCCGCGCGTTGCGGCTCGCCTCAAAACCCAATCTCAATCAGTTGAAAGGACCGTCCAATGAAAACCCGCGACCCCATCAAAATCCAGTTGCTCATTTACGCCGAGCGCGCCATCCAGTTCACCTTCATCGTGGCGCTGCTCACGCTGGCGCTCTGGCTGGTGCCGCTTTGGAATGTCTACGCGGTGCAGACCTTCTCCGGTCTGTGGCAGGCGACAGCCGACGCCTGGCGCGGCAGCAATCCCACCGGCTGGCTGTTGCTGCGCTTTGCCTTTGCCCTGGCGCTAGCCGCGACCACCTGCTTTTACCTGTTGCTGGCCCTGTGGTGGAAACGCTCCAGCGAGCGCCACCATCGCGGTGCGCAACTTGTTGACGGGAGGTCAGCATGAACCTGCTCAAACAACTCTTGGGCGCACATCCTGCCATGCGCCCGCCGGTGACGCTGGGCGGTGTTGCATTGCCGGCCAACCACGAAACGCTGCACGGCCTCGCGGTCGGCAGCACCGGCACCGGCAAAACGACTTTGTTCGACGAGATGATGCCGGTGGTCATCGACCGCGGCGACCGCTGCATCGTGATTGACGCGAATGGCCATGCCTTTAGCCGCTTCGGGCGTTCCGGCGATGTGCCGCTCAATGTGTTCGACCGGCGCTCGCCCGGATGGTCCATCTTTAACGAGGTTCGCCGGGACTTTGATTATGACCGGCTGGCGCGTTCCATCATTCCCGACGGCCATGGCGCAGACGCAAGCTGGCATGGCTACGCGCAAGTGTTCTTGGCTGAAGCGATGCGCATGCTGATGCGACGAGGAGAAAATACTACCCAGGCGCTGCTCTATTGGGCCACCACCGCGCCGGTCGAAGAATTGCACAAGGCGTTGGCCGACACAGCAGCAGCCGGCTTGTTCGACCCCAATGCGGCCAAGGCCTTGGCCAGCGTGCGCTTCATCCTCACATCACATCTGCGGCCACAGCAATATCAACTGCCCGGTGACTTCTCGCTGCGCGATTGGCTACACAGTGGCCAGGGCAATCTCTACATCACCTGGCGTTCCGATATGTTGGCCTCGCTGCGCCCGTTGGTGGCCTGCTGGGTCGATGTACTGCTGGCCGAGGCGCTGAGTCTCGCGCCGAGTCCGACGCGGCGCTTGTGGGTCTTCCTGGACGAGCTGGGCGCATTGGGCAAGCTGTCGAGTCTCGAAGCCGCGTTGACCATGGGCAGAAAACATGGCTTGTGTGTGTGGGCCGGATTGCAATCGGTGAGTCAATTGGACCGTGTATATGGGCGCGATACTTCCATCGTGCTGCGCAGTTGTTTCCGCAACTTGGCCGTGTTCGCGATTGCCAAGAGCGACCCGGACACGGCCGAGGCGATGTCGCGCGCCTTGGGCGAACGCGAGGTGGACCGCGAGCAAGTCAGCGTGAGCCAAGGGTCACAAGGCACTAGCCAGAGCGCCAGCGTGCGGCGCGTCAAAGAGCGGCTGGTGCTGCCATCCGAAATTTGCAGCTTGCCCGACCTCACGGCGTTCTTGGTCTTGGCTGGTGACGCTCCGGTGCGGCGGGTGGCCCCACCGTGGTGCGTACGCAGACCGTGTAGGTGGCGTTCGCCGCGAGCGGGCCGGTGACAGGAATCGTCACGACCTGTCCGCTGGCAGTCACCCCCGCGACCTGTGTCGTTGTCTGGCAGGTGTTGTCCGAGGTGTACGCCGCCACGAAGGTCAGCCCGGAGTCAAGCGTGTCCACGAGGGGCACGATATCGTATGCCGGGGAGCCGCCGGTGTTCTGCACCTGTACAAGGAAGTCCACGTACGGCGCACCGGCAGTGGTCGGGGTGGTCGGGCGGGCGACGGTCTTTGTCAGCGTCAGGTTGGGGCGGTTCACCGTCAGCGCGGGGCTGGTGGCGCTGCCCTGCTGGCTCGTGCCGGCGTAGGCGTAGGCGCTGTTCGGGTCGCTCTGGCTGTTGGGTACCGCCAGGAACAACGTCGCGTTGCTCTGGTCCTTGCCCGTAATCGTGGCGGAGAGAAGCACGGTGATCGTGATCGGATCACTGCTGTTCACCTGATCGCCAAAGCCAATCGTCACGAGTTCGCGGTTCGCGGCGCAGGAAGCGCCGGTGCCACTCGCCTTGGAGAAGCCTGCCGCCATATCATTGGCGGGCAACGCGCCGGGGCCGGGAAGCATCCGGCTCGTGGTCACGCTGTACGTGCCTGCGGTGTAGTGGAAGCCTGCGGGTAGACAATCGGTGATCTTTCCATCCGGAAAAGTCTGGTTGGCGGGCAGGAGGAAGGTGAGGGTGTAATCTACCCGGTCGCCCACCGTGAGCGCCTTGCCGTTCGCGTCGTTCACCTGCGGGCTGTGGATCACGCCCGTCTTGGCGAGCTGGCCCGCGCCGATG
>JANXVI010000079.1 GCA_025351745.1 Rhodoferax sp. | reverse complement strand
CGCGACTTTGCCCGCGTGCGGCCCACGCTAAAAGGTTACGATTTCCTCAGTGACTTGCAGGCACTTTTCCTGCAAGATTAGCTGTAGAGCCCCCACGCTCCGCCGCTGCGCGGGTCGCTGCCCCCCAGGGGGGCTAATTTGCCTTGGGGCGGCCCGGCGGCAAATTTCACCCCTACGCTCCGCTGCTGGGGCTACTCGCTGCCCGACACCCGCCCTCGCAGTTTCTTCACATCCCCCCGCGTGGCTTTGCCATCCAACCGCTTGCGCTGCGAGCTTTTGGTCGGCTTGGTTGCCTTGCGGCGCTTGGGTAGCACGGCTACGCTGTCTACCAGGGCTTGCAGCCGCTCTACCGCTTCAGCCTTGTTCTGCTCCTGGCTGCGCGTGGTTTGCGCCTTGATGACGACCACGCCGTCGGACGTGATGCGCTGGTCGCTCAAGGCCAGCAGCCGCTCCTTGATGGCGTCGGGCAAAGACGAGGTGGGGATGGCATAGCGCAAGTGGATGGCGGTGGAGACCTTGTTGACGTTCTGCCCCCCGGAGCCTTGCGCACGGATGGCGGTGAATTCGATCTCATCCTCATGGACAGGGAACAGCGGTTCGGGCATGCGAGTGTTTTTGGATAAGGGTTGCGGCAGTCTGTCTGAACCAAGCTTGATTTCTGTCATGTATTTTCCGCGAAATGACGCGCATACTGTATGCATGGATTTCAAGGACTATTACGCGACGCTCGGTGTCGCACGCACGGCCACCGAAGACGAGGTCCGCAAGGCCTACCGCAAGCTGGCGCGCAAATACCACCCCGACGTCAGCAAAGAGGCCGACGCCCAGGTCAAAATGCGCGACCTCAATGAGGCCAATGACGTACTGCGTGACAAAGAGAAGCGTGCGGCCTATGACGCCTTGGCCGACCGTGTTGCGCGCGGTGGCCACGGCGGCCAGCCCGGAGACGGCAACTTTCAGCCACCGCCCGGCTGGGACGAGGGTTTCGAGTTCAACCGCAGCGCCGGCCACGGGCCGGGCGACCAATCCCAATTCAGCGATTTCTTCTCGTCGATCTTCGGCAAGGCCGAACACCGTGGGGCCAAGAGCCAGGCCTTTCGCGCGCGCGGCGAAGACCAGCACGCGGCCATCGACATTTCTATCGAAGATGCGCTCAACGGGCTGGAGCGCGACATCAAGCTCAGTGCTCTGGAGCCCGACGCCAGTGGCAAGCCCACGGTGGTGAACCACACGCTGCGCGTCAAGGTGCCGGCGGGGGTGCACCCGGGCCAATACATTCGGCTCAGCGGCCACGGTAGTCCGGGTCACGGTGGTGAAGCGGCTGGGGACTTGTATCTGGAGGTGCGCATTGCACCCCACTCGCTGTACCGCGTGGAAGGCAACGACATTTACATGACCCTGCCGGTCACACCGACCGAGGCCGCTCTGGGAGCCCAGGTGCAGGTGCCCACCCCCGCCGGCAGCGTGGTCGAGGTTACTGTTCCGCCCAACGCGCGTAGCGGCATGAAGCTGCGGTTGAAAGAGCGGGGCCTGCCGGGCAAGACACCAGGCCATTTGTATTTGCTGTTGGATATCGCACTGCCGCCGGCCGATACCGACGCGGCGCGTAACGCGTATGAACAACTGGCCCAGGCCGCGCCTTTTAATCCGCGCCGCCATTTGAAAGTCGAGGGAGTGTGAACATGTCCAGTTTGACGGTTTTGGCTACGGTCAGCATCAACCATGACAATCCCATCGCAGCCCAAGACCTTGCGCGCGCCTGTGGGGCCGATATCAATTGGGTGGTCCAGTTGGTCGAGGTGGGCATCGTGCAGGGCGAGCGGGCAGGGCAGCAAGTGGGGGATTGGTACTTTTACAGCGCCGACCTGCAGTGCGCCCTGGAGGCGCGCCGCCTGGAGCGCGACTTCGGCGTGGAGCTGGAGGCGGCGGCGTTGATCCTGGACCTGCAGCACGAGGTGCGCAGACTCAAGGCGGCGCTGCAGGTGCAGCGGCGCTGAAGAGCAATACACAGGTCCACTCGGCGTGTGGTTGATGCCACGCAACCTATGCGTTAGCCCGTACCACGCCAAGGTCAAATCCCATTCGCACCGATTTTTCGCGAGCATTCCGGTGGCAGCGTGGGCGCCAGGGAACCGGATACGACAAGATGATGTTGCTTACGGCGCGATGGCCAATCCCCTTTGACTCATACCTCATTCGATACCCCGAGGGCTCGGAGATTCCGGCACACACAGACCCCGTTCAGGCAGGGCGGCACTACAGGCTCAACATCATCCTCAAAGCCCCGAAGTCGGGTTGTGAGTTCATTTGCAAGAACCCAATCTACTCCGGTTCTAGGGTCACGCGGTTCCGGCCAGACGCCAGCGAACACAGCGTCACGCGCGTGGCGGGTGGCAGCCGGTATGTGTTGTCGGTTGGGTGGGTGTTGGGGAAGAATGCGGGCTGACGTTGCGCGCGGTGCAAGTCGCGGCAGCGGCGGAGGTGACATAGAGGTTGGATGTCTTTGCGCCTGTTGTGGGCCAACAGCAGTAGCTCGTGAATGACTAGTATCGGGAGGCAGACTGGGGTTAATTTAGAACGACTCGCGTTTCGGCGCGAACGGGGGCGTAAGCGGTCCTCCGAGCGAGTTGTTTGAATGGGTATAGTTGCAACTTCTGCCTTCGATATTTGTTATTGGTCAGGATGCCAATCCGGCCTGGAAGCGGTCTAGATCGAACTTTGGAGATTTATGAGACTGATGACGTTCATGTTGTTGGGTTTGTTCTGCTGCGTGGAGACAGCCACTGCAGTGTCCGCCGAAGACCTTTGGAGCATGTCGATGCCTGCTTCGTGCACCCAAGAATACATTAACATGAGCCTGTTTCTCAAGGCAAAGGAAGACGGCCTAGCGAAGGACCAAGCGATAGCGATCAGTAAAAAAGCGACATCACAGGACAAGATCGATCCTTTGACCATCGGTTACGCGTATGCCAATCCAAGCATAGCGGCCGAGACATTTATCGCATATTCACTTATGGCCTGCGAAGCGCGTAAGAGCGGGTTGCCTGTGGCGTCTCTCGAGGACGTGGCGCAAGAGTTCGACGAATGCGTAAAGCATAAAACGGATCTGTGCTGGCGCCAAATGACAAACTTGGTTTGGAAACTTCCGCGCGACTTTGTACCGAAGCCCCGCATAAGCGTCGCAGCGCCTCCGCCCCCTGTCCTACCCAAACAAACGAAGTGAGCGAACAGCGTTCATCCAAATTTGCGTCGGGGCACCAATCCCGCATGCCGCACAATGGTCGCGCCACACGTGGCGGTATCTACAAGCTCATCAAACGACCTTGTATCGCCATCGATATGGTCTCAGCATGACTATCGCGCTTACAACGCGTGAATCCGCCGTTCAGTGGCTTAACAAGCAGGGCCTGTATGCGGCGACGAGAGATTGGAGCCTTGGAGAGACGATCATGGTGGCTGAAGGTCAATTTTCCACTAAACATCAATCATTGCGTTCCCCAAATCCAGGAGAAGAAATAATTGCATATCGTTTCATGCTTTATATCCACCCTGACAGCAATCAATGGTCAGTCTCTGATCTATCAAACGCCTACCCTATATCGAAGACGTACCAAACGTTGGAGGAGGCAACTCATGAGGCCACAAAAGATCTTCTTGAAAAGCTAGCCAGTGAGGCTGGGGCATAAGCGGGCAGAACGGGCTTCTAACTTTCGTCCGGTCAGCCTCTATGTCTGGGACTGACGGCCGGGTCGGGCCAGTTGCAGCCGTAGACGATCGACTGCTACCGAGGAGCGCACCGAGTTAACTTCGGAGCGAGCGTCTAATTGCGACCAGGCCGCGAAAGCGTCCTTCAACAGGCTAGACCGGGGAGTCTTTAGGTTTTTTTCGTCCTCTCAAAATTCGATGAAAATTCCACGACATGCGCAGCCTTGAGAACACTGAATACCAATATGTATGGGACGCCTTCTATGAAAGGTTCAAATTCAAACCGTCTGTGAATGGACCATTTCCCGCAATAGTGGAACCGTCGCAGTCAATCACCTTTCGGCTGCGTGACGTTCACACTGACGAAGAACTCGATGAACTTAGAGACGCAATTTTTCGCGCGTTTCAGTAGCGGAGAGGCAGCTTGAAGAGGTGTACTACCTCGACTGGCAGCATGAATGTTTCGGCATCCAGGTTGGGTCGGTGTCTTCTTGGGCCAATGGATATCCGGACGGCGACTACGCGATTTATCTTGAAAAAAACATGCGGAGCGGGACTTTTGGTCACCCATGGGAGAGAAGCATCTGCTTCTTTGGAGACGTGTTTGTGAAAGAATTTCTAAAGAAGCGGCCATCCATCCTTGGCGACGTAATCCGCAATAGCGGCGGCTATTCGCTCTGACAGAGTGTGAATGCAAGCCGTCAGGATCGATTGGCGCTTTGGGACCATTTGCTTGCGTTGGCCTGCGACCGCTTCCTGAAGGACAATCGATCTCGGCAAGACCTTCCTGGGAAGGACGCCCGCACGCTAGCGTCGGCCCAAAGATTTAGCAAAATGTGCTCGGCGCCAATGCGTAAACAGTTTGCGCTTTGATCATCCGTTCCGTACCTGTGAACTTCCAAGACTCTGAGGAAATATGGGCGCTCCAGTTCTTATCGATGATTGTTATGACCTATGGGTTTCGAATAGTGCGAAGGATTGGTTCTGCGAAATTGTTGTTGCGGTAGCAGAGCTGGAAGGTCGTGATATTTCGAATGTCTTCGAAGACGCACCTGGCATCGCCGGTACGTATGGGGTTTCCGGCATGTTCATAAATGCCAATGAATTTTTTCCCTACTTTGGTGGTCGCGCACAATTTCAAGAGCATCTTGAGGTTTGTACTAGACGTCTTCTCGAAGTGTGTGATGACAAAAGACGCGATCGCCAAGATGTTGAATCGATGTACTTTCTATTTGCTTGGGCTATCTACATGCTTCAGGGAGGAGTCATTGATAAAACCCATGACTACCATCACCAACTTCCTCCAGACAAGCGACGAGACCCGTACTGAGTGCTTAGCAAGGCCGGATATCCGATGTCTGCTTTATGGCGATGAATTCAAACCAGGCTACGCCCGCTTTGCGTCGATTGCGACCTTCCAAACCCGAACCGCCATTGACTGCAATGTTCCGAATCGAGTCGCTGCACATCGCGACATAACCTACCCCAAATCCTTCCCCATCCGCGCGTTATGCACGATCAACAGTTGCGCCGCGTAGTACGTGGCCAAGATCCACAGCGATGACAATTCCACCGGCGTCACAAACTTGTTGATCGCAATCAGCGAATCGCTGACCATAAACACGCAGGCGCCCAGCGCCACCCAGCGCGAAGCGGCGTCGCCTTGCACCGTGGCGCAGCCAATGGCCTGCGACGCCATCAAGGCGATGACGCTTACGTAGGCGGCCACTGCGATCTTCAACACCGGGTCGCCCAGCCCACCCCATACGATGGCGTACATGGTGGCACCCACCGCCAGCACGGCCACCAGGGCCTTTTTGCTGGGGAACCAGGTCTGGCCCTGCCGGAACAGCGCGATGTAGAACAGATGCGCCACCAGGAACGCGGCCAGACCCGGGATGAAGGTGTTACCTGGCAGCATCAGGAACACATCGCCGACCATCGAAAATACCAGTGCAGCAATGAGCAATGCATTAAATCGGCCTGTAGCCCTCGTGGAATATGCGCGAGATGCTACAAAAACAATAGCTATGACCATGGTCAGCGGTTTGAACAACGTGTAGCCGTCCATCAGTCCCAAGGCACCCAGCGTGGCCAGGGCTCCACTCTCCACCGCCAACACCTCCAGCATGCCCAGAGCGCCATGCATGAAGCGACCGGTTGCCCATAGCCCCGCCGCAATGGCGGAGCACCAGATGGCAGCGTTGGTGAATGACAGGGTGTCGGCGTGCCACAAGAATGCCAGTACGGCGCCCATGGCCAGCAGAAACTGCAGCGCGGCAAACCACTGCTGTGGCTTGCTCAGCGGCGGGTTGAAGGTGGTGACAGACGCCAGCGTGAATGCAGGTTTGGGGTTAAGTCGCGCCATCTCTGCGCTTTGCCAGCCGGGTGCCTTGAACCAGAGTTTGATCTTGTCGCCCCAGTGGGGCGTGCGCCAGGATTCTCTGGCCAGGTTCCAGTACACATCGGCATTGGCCCACAGCGGCTCCCAGCTATTGAGCGCGCCGCGGGTGCCATAGACGCAGGGTTCCGCTTCTTCCTGGAAGGTGCCAAACAGGCGGTCCCACAGGATCAGGATGCCGCCGTAGTTTTTGTCGATGTACAGGTCATTGACGGCATGGTGTACACGGTGGTTACTGGGGGAGCAGAACATGCGGTCAAACCAGCCCAGCTTGCCCACCTGCTCGGTGTGCACCCAGAACTGGTACAGCAGGTCGATCAGCGCTACGGTGCCAAACACGATGGGCGGCACGCCGGCAATTGCCATCGGCAGGTAAAAGATCCAGCCAAACAAAAACCCGCTGGAGGTCTGGCGCAGTGCGGTAGAGAGGTTGTAGTGCTGGCTTTGGTGGTGCACTACATGCGCTGCCCAAAACAGCGCCACCACATGACCCGCGCGATGCAGCCAGTAGTAACAAAGGTCGTAGAACACCAGCGCCAGCAGCACGCCGTACCAAGTGTTCCAGAACTCTACATGCGGGTACAGCGCCACGGCGCTGAAGACCAGCACATAGATGCCAATGCCCATCAGCCTGCTCAGCACACCCAACAGCTGGCTCAGCATGCCCAGGCTGATGCTGTTGATGGCATCGTTCAAGCGATAGGTCGTTTGCCCGGCCGTGCGGCTGCTGCGCCTGCGGCTCCAGAGCAACTCCAGGGCGATCAGCAGCAAAAAAACAGGGGTGGCGAAAACAATGACTTTGCTCATGCCTGTATTTTCGCTGAGCAAATGCTTTGTTAAATGCGGGGCAACCCTAGGAGAGTCGGCGCCTCACCGTCATACGCTTGACCCCCGGTGCGTGAGTGACCATACTTCTAGCGGGAGTCATTCGTCTTGCCAAGGGGGTCCCATGAAAAGCAAAAGCCTGTGTCTGGTCTTATGTGTCGTGATGGGTCTGGGCGGTTGTTCTGCGCCCAAGGTGGCTGGCAACCTGGCCCCTCCGGATACGGTCTGGCAGGACACCGAGTTTGCCTATCAGCCCAGCCTGGTGACTGAAACACGTGAAACCGTCTTTGCGCTGGACCCCGAGGTAGTGCGCAGCTTGCGCCTGGACGATGGCGCATCCCGCTCGACCGAGAGGCGTCTGGACCTTTTGGTGGCGCGCCTGTATGGCACCAATGGGATACGACTGTCGTATGCCAGCGGCCACACCACCGGAGCCTCAGAGACCTGGCACAACAAGCGCGGTGATTGCCTGTCTCTGACCATCCTGGCATACGCCTCGGCCCGCTACTTGGGCATTGATGCCCACATGCAAGAGGTGCGAGTCCCCCCGTCCATAGACCGGCGCGATGGTGTCGATTTCATCAACGGCCATGTCAACGTTGTTGTGCGCCATGGTGACGAAGTGCGGATCAATGGCCAGTCCTTTGGTGCCGGAAGCCTGATCATAGATTTCGAACCGCAAATCGGCACGCGCCGCTCAGGCCAATGGTTGACCGATAAGGCCATCATGGCACGCTACTACAACAACCGCGCCACCGAGTACCTTGTGCAAAAGGACGAGGTGCGGGCCTATGCCTACTACCGTGCCGCGATAGAAACGGCACCCGCATTTGGGCCGGCCTTCGGCAATCTGGCGCAGTTGTATGCCAGGCATGGTCTGTTATCGGCTGCCGAGCAATTGCTGCGCCAGGCTATCGCGCTGGGCGGTCCATCGTATTCTCCGCTGCGCACCCTGCATGCCCTGCTCCTGGCACAGGGGCGCAGTGCCGAAGCACAGCACTATGCAGAGCTGCTGGCCAAAACCCAGGACGAAGATCCCTACTATTGGATGGGGCTCGGGCTGGCCGCGCTGCGCGAGGGACGCAACGGCGCTGCCATCAGCGCCCTGGAGCGGGCTGCGTCACTGACCACGGGTTTTGAGGAATTGCACTTTCATCTGGGCGTGGCCTATTGGCGCGACGGCCAGCACGCCGCTGCCAGACGGCAGTTGGCCGCAATGAACGCCATCAACACCAAGGACCCGGCCATTGCGATGCTGAGCAAGAAGTTGCAGGGCAAAGCGCCGCAAACGGCAGTGTATTGACGGATGCCGCACGGGCATCGGGCGTCGCAGTCGTGACAGCTCATTAAGCAATTTCGGGGTTTACCCGGATACCAACTGGACAACACAGGTCTACGCTGGTGGGTGCGATTGCGGTATTGGCCCGATCGCCATACACCGCAGGAGACCATCCCATGAGCGTCAAGTTTCAAGTCAACGGTAAAGCTGTCACGGCACAGGCCGAACCCGATACCCCGCTGTTGTGGGTTATCCGCGATGAGCTGGGCATGACCGGCACCAAGTTCGGTTGTGGTGCCGCGTTGTGCGGCGCGTGCACGGTGCACCTGGACGGCGTACCGGTGCGCTCCTGCCAAACCCCGTTATCGGCCGTAGCCGGCAAAAAAGTAGCCACGGTCGAGGGGCTCTCTACCAATAACACGCACCCCTTGCAGGTGGCCTGGATCAAGCACGAGGTACCCCAGTGCGGCTACTGCCAGTCGGGCCAATTGATGAGTGCTGCGGCGCTGCTGCGCAGCAATACGAACCCGTCCGATGGAGATATCGACGCCGCCATGAGCGGCAACATCTGCCGTTGTGGCACCTACCCTCGTATCAAGGCGGCCATCAAGGATGCAGCCACCATGATGCGCAAAGCCTGAGGAGCAACACCATGACACCATCACGTCGCGACTTTCTCAAGACTTCTGCGTTGGCCAGCGGTGGCCTGCTCATGGGTGTGGCGCTGCCCGGCAAGCTGCTGGCGGCGGGCACAGTGCACACGCCCAATGCCTGGGTGCATATTGCGGACGACAACACCATTACCCTGTTGTGTGCCCGCTCCGAAATGGGCCAGGGCGTTTACACCGCCCTGCCCATGCTGATTGCCGAAGAGCTGCATGTGTCCCTCAAGCAAGTAAAGGTAGCCAACGCCCCGGCGGCTGCCGTCTACAACAATGCCTTGTTGGGCGCGCAGATCACCGGCGGCTCCACCTCGGTGCGCGATGGCTGGGAAAAGCTGCGCACCGCAGGCGCGCAGGTGCGTGAAATGCTGATCTCCGCCGCCGCCGACCAGTGGAAGGTTGACCGCAGCACGCTGGTGGCCGAAGACGGCATGGTGACGGGCCCCGGCGGCAAAAAGTCCACCTATGGTGCCTTGGCGGCGGCAGCGTCCAAACTGCCCGTGCCCGAGAAAGTGGCCTTGCGAGACCCGAAAGACTTCAAGCTCGTGGGCAAACGCACCGCCCGTCTGGACACCCCCGTCAAAGTGAACGGCTCGGCGGTCTACGGCATCGACGTCAAGTTGCCTGGCATGCTGTATGCCAGTCTGGAGCAGTGCCCAGTGATTGGGGGCAAGGTGGTGAGCTTTGACGCCGCCGCCGCCAAGGCCATGCCGGGCGTGGTGGACGTGGTGCAGATCAACGATGGCGTAGCGGTCGTAGCCAAGAGCTATTGGCAGGCACAGAAGGCGCGCAAGGCGCTGGTGGTGAAGTGGGACGAGGGTGCGGGTGCCGCGCTGGACCACACCACCGTGTTGGCCGGCACGCGCGGTGCGTTGACCACCGGCAAGGTCATCCCCATCGGCACCGCTGTTGGCAAGGTGGACACCGCCATGAAAGGCGCGGTCAA
Source organism: Rhodoferax sp. (assembly GCA_025351745.1). Classification (GTDB taxonomy): domain Bacteria; phylum Pseudomonadota; class Gammaproteobacteria; order Burkholderiales; family Burkholderiaceae_C; genus Allorhodoferax. Next base: position 1,625 of record JANXVI010000079.1, on the reverse strand, counting down.
AATCGTCAAGGCCGAGTACATCAGCCCCATGCAGGCGCATGCGCCGTTGGAGCCCATGAACTTCACCGCCGACTTCAAGGACGGCAAATGCACGGTGATTGGCTCCACCCAGTTCCAAACCGGCGCTGCGGGTGTGGTGGCTGCGGCTGTTGGAATCAAGCCGGAAGACGTATCGGTGCAAACCACTTTCCTGGGTGGTGGTTTTGGGCGGCGCCTGGAGGTGGACTTCATCGCCCAGGCCGCGCAAATTTCCAAGGCTGTGGGTAAGCCGGTAAAACTGGTGTGGTCGCGCGAAGACGACATGACGCACGACTTCTACCGCCCCATGGGTGTGAACCAGTTGGAAGCCGGGCTGGATGCACAAGGCATGCCCGTGGCGCTGCATTTCAAGGTGGCTTCGCAGTCCGTCACGCAGCGCGCGTTTGGTCTGCCCAAAGATACGTTTGATGCCTTCATGGCCGAGGCCGCAGTGGCGGGCTACGAAATACCCAATACCCAGCACGACCTCATCATCCACGACACCGGCATGCGTGTGGGCTACTGGCGTGCCGTAAGCCACAACATGAATGCTTTTGCCAACGAAAGCTTTATGGATGAGCTAGCCGCCGCCGCCGGTAAAGACCCGTACCAGTACCGCATGGCCTTGCTGAAAAACCGACCGCGTTTCGCCAATGTGCTCAAGCTGGCAGCAGACAAAGCCGGTTGGGGCACGCCCTTGCCTGCGGGCCGTGCACGTGGCATCGCGCTTATGGAAGGCTACGACTCTTTCATGGCCCAGGTTGCCGAGGTGTCCATCAAAGACGGTGAGGTGAAGGTGCACAAGGTCACCGTCGCTGCGGATGTGGGCCACATGATCAACCCCGACACCGTAGAAGCACAAATCCAGTCGAGCATCGTTTTCGGCATGGGGGCAGGGCTGATGCAGGAAATCACCATGGAGAAGGGTCGCGTGCTGCAAACCAATTACAACAACTTCCCCGTGGTGCGCATGCACGAAGCGCCGGTGATCGACATCGTGCTGGTGCAAAGCACCGAGAAGCCTGGCGGCATCGGCGAGCCCGCCACTGCGCTGGTGGTGCCGGCCATTGCCAATGCGGTTTTTGCCGCGACCGGCAAGCGGGTGCGTAAGCTGCCGATGTCGGCACAGGCTCTGGCTACTGCCTCAGCGTGAAACGGCTGCTGCTGCGTGGTGGCGCAGGTGGTCTTCGATGAAGCTGCTGATGAAGTAGTAGCCGTGGTCATAGCCCGCATGGCGGCGTAGCGTCAGCGGCTGGCCCGCAGTTGCGCACGCCTGCTCAAACAGATGCGGGTGCAACTGCATGTCTAAAAAATTGTCGCCCAGGCCTTGGTCGACCAGGATGCCTTGCGGAAACAAGGCGCCGCTGCGCAAGCCCATCAGCGCCGATGCATCGTGCTTCTGCCAGGCCTCTGGCGCATCGCCCAGGTAACCGGTGAATGCCTTCTGGCCCCACGGACACTTGCTGGGTGCGCAAATGGGGGCAAAGGCGGATAGCGACTGGAAGCGACCGGGGTTTCGCAATGCCAGCGTCAGTGCGCCATGCCCGCCCATGGAATGGCCGGTGATGCCCAGGCGCTGCGTGTCGATGGGCAATGCATCCCCGATC
>JANXVI010000060.1 GCA_025351745.1 Rhodoferax sp. | reverse complement strand
AAGACCGCCCTGGACAACGGCGTGAGCCAATGGATTACCTCACCAGAAGCGCGTGCCGATGGTCATGCCTGGCGAGCCAGAGCGGGCGCGATCTTGACCGGCATAGGAACGGTGTTGCAAGATCAACCTCGGTTGGATGTGCGCTTGGTGGCAACCCATCGACAACCACCGGTTGTTGTCGTGGATAGCCTGCTGCAAACGCCCACTGACGCAGCGATCTTTATAGAAGGCCGCCCGGTTTTTATCTATGCGGCAGCCCTTAATGATGCAAAGAAAGATGCGTTAGAAGCGCGGGGCGCAACGGTCATTTACCTGCCAGGCGCAGCGGCCGACGGCACCCCCACAGGCAAGGTAGACCTTGCCGCCATGCTGTTGGATCTGGGCCGTCGCGAGATCAACGAACTGCACGTGGAAGCAGGCCACCGCCTCAATGGCTCACTGATCCGCGAGGGGTTGGTGGATGAGTTATTGGTATATCTGGCACCCAAGTTGTTGGGCCAAGGCTGGAACATGGTCAACTTTGGCCCGCTGAGCAGTCTGGACCAAGCCCTGCAGCTGGACTTTCTCTCCAGTACCATGATCGGGCCTGATCTGCGGCTCTTGGCCAGCGTCCGAGGGCGCGACGTTTTTTAGCCCCTTTTTTTGATGCAGGCTTAATCCCTGCGAAAATCCTGCGATGTTTACAGGAATCATCACCGGTGTAGGCCGCATCGCAGCGGTTCACGCCCTGGGCACTTCGCCCGCACACGGCAAGCGATTGACCATCACCTGCCCCGATCACTATTTGGATGACGTCGGTCTAGGCGACAGCATTGCACTAAACGGTGCTTGCATGACCGTCACCACATGGGATGCCTCGAAGCGACAGTTCTGTATCGACATATCGGCCGAATCGCTGCAAAAGACTGCGGGGCTGGATTCTGTTGGCCCCATCAACCTGGAAAAAGCCCTGCGCGCCAACGACCGATTGGGCGGGCACCTGGTGTCGGGTCATGTAGACGGTATAGGCACCGTCTCCCATTTTGCGCAGGTGGGTGAAAGCTGGGAATTGCGGGTGCTGGCACCCAAAGAGTTGGCTAAATACCTAGCTTACAAAGGGTCCATCACCATCAACGGCGTCAGCCTCACCGTTAACCGCATCACCGATATGGCCGATGGTTGCGAAGCAAGCATCAACCTCATACCCCACACGGTGGAGAATACAGCGCTGGGTGTTCTGGAGCCAGATTCTCGGGTAAACCTGGAAATAGACTTGATCGCGCGATACGTTGAGCGCATGCTGGGCAGCGGCGCCGCAACGCTACGCTGACACATTTGTACGTTATACCGACATAAAAATCCCCAAGGAAGACAATGAAACGAGTCGATGATTTCCGTTTGAAGTTTGGCAAGACAGAATACGTGCCGCTGATGATAGGCGGCATGGGCGTAGATATCTCTACCGCTGAGTTAGCGCTGGAAGCAGTGCGCTTGGGTGGAATTGGTCACATTTCGGATGCGATGGTGCCCGATGTATCGGATCGGCGCTTCGATACCGGATTCGTAAAAGAAAAGACCAAGTTCTACAAATACAACATCGCCAACTCGGACAAAAGCGATGTCAAGTTTGACCTTGGGCGCCTTGCCGAAGCCACCAAGCTGCATGTGGGCCGCACCATGGAAGCCAAGCAGGGCGAAGGCATGGTCTTCGTCAACTGCATGGAAAAGTTGACCATGAATGCACCGCGCGAGACACTGCAGGTTCGCTTGAACTCGGCGCTTGACGCAGGCATTGACGGCATCACCTTGAGCGCAGGCTTGCATCTGGGATCATTTGCGCTGATGGCCGACAACCCCCGCTTCCGCGATGCCAAGTTGGGCATCATCGTATCCTCGGTGCGTGCGTTGCAACTCTTTCTACGCAAGACCTCGCGCCTGGGCCGATTGCCAGACTACGTCATCATCGAAGGTCCATTGGCCGGTGGTCACCTAGGCTTTGGCATGGACTGGGCACAGTATGACTTGGCCACTATCGTGGCTGAGATTGCCCAGTTTTTGAAGACAGAACAACTCGACATCCCGCTGATTGCCGCCGGTGGCATCTTTACCGGCACCGATGCGGTTTCGTTTCTGGAGAACGGTGCTGCGGGACTGCAAGTGGCCACACGCTTTACCGTATCCAACGAATGCGGGTTGCCGGACAAGGTCAAGCAAGACTACTTCAAGGCCAGCGAAGAAGACATCATCGTCAACACCATTTCTCCCACTGGCTACCCGATGCGCATGTTGCGTAATACACCTGCTATTGGCGCCGGTATTCGCCCCAATTGCGAAGCCTATGGCTACCTGCTGGACGGCAATGGCAATTGTGCCTACATCACCGCCTACAACGAGCAAATCGTCATCCACCCTGACGGTAAAAACATCTCGGTGATGGACAAGACGTGTCTGTGCACCCACATGCGCAATTTCAATTGCTGGACCTGCGGCAGCACGACGTACCGCTTGAAAGACACCACACGCAAACTGCCCGATGGCACGTACCAAACCCTGAGCGCCGAACACATCTTCAAGGACTACCAGTTCAGCGTGGACCATGAAATTGCATTGCCGGATTGAGTAAAGACGCGGATATACCATAGGCAATCGCAGTCACCCGGAGCATGGAAATGTGATTCCCTCCGGGCCTGTCCCCCATCTGGGACAATAGCGGGTATTCCCTGCCACACCACTGACACCATGACGCCCCAGAACCCTGTGCCCATTTCCCCTGTAGAGGACATCGTGGCAGATATGCGAGCCGGGCGCATCGTCATTTTGGTGGATGAAGAAGACCGAGAGAATGAGGGTGATCTGGTGTTGGCGGCTGACCACGTCACTGCAGATGCCATCAACTTCATGGCCCGTTTTGGTCGGGGTCTGATTTGCCTGACCTTGTCCCGCGAACGGTGTGAAAAACTGCAATTGCCACCGATGGCGGTGCGCAATGGCGACAAAAAAGGGACGGCATTCACCGTATCCATCGAGGCCGCAGAAGGTGTGACCACCGGCATTTCGGCTGCGGACCGTGCGCGTACGGTTCAAGCGGCTGTGGCCAAAAATGCGGTGCCAGAGGACCTAGTGCAACCCGGGCACATTTTTCCGTTGCAAGCGGTCGATGGCGGTGTGCTGATGCGCGCTGGCCACACCGAGGCAGGCTGCGACCTCGCGGCTATGGCAGGCTGCTCGCCTGCGTCCGTTATTTGTGAAATCATGAAAGACGATGGCACCATGGCCCGGCTGCCCGACCTGCAGTTGTTTGCTGGCGAACACGGCCTCAAGATTGGCACGATTGCGGACTTGATTGCCTACCGCAGTCAGGTCGAGTCGCTGATCGAAAACATGGGCACCCACACTATTAACACGGCATTCGGAGAATTCACCGCACACGCCTTTCGTGACACGACTGGCAAGGGCGTGCACCTGGCCTTGGTTCGGGGCGAGTGGCAGGCATCTGACACTATTCCGGTGCGCGTACACGAGCCGCTGTCGATACTGGATGCATTGCAAGTCGGCCGAACCATGCACTCTTGGGGGCTGGACGCCACGCTGTCGCACATTGCCACCGAAGGTAAAGGCGTTGTCGTGCTGCTCAACTGTGGCGAAAGCGGTGAGCAATTGCTGGCCCAGTTTGAAGGCACGGCACGTTCGGCCCATGCGCCGGAGCGCGGTCGCATGGACCTGCGCACTTATGGAATAGGCGCACAAATATTGCGCCAATGCGGCGTGCACAAAATGCGCCTGATGGGTAGCCCCCGCCGCATGCCCAGCATGACCGGCTACGGCCTCGAAATCACGGGCTACATCCCTACAAACAAACTTGCCGGATCCGCCGAAGCCTAGGCTAGCTCTGACCCCAACAAATTAAGGAACACACCATGTTTGGAGCTGACAAGGGCAGCGTAGCCTCCACCGACGACCGGATGAACGGCAAGGAACTCAAGATAGGCATCGTGCAAGCACGCTTTAACGCCGGCGTTACCGACGCCCTCACGCAGGCCTGCAAGGCTGAACTGGTCGCCCTGGGTGTTGCAGAAAAGGACATCGAGCATCTGACCGTACCGGGCGCACTTGAAGTGCCAGTGGCTTTGCAAGCCCTGGCAGAAAAGAACAGCTACGACGCATTGGTCGCCATTGGGTGCATCATCCGCGGCGAGACCTACCACTTCGAACTGGTCGCCAACGAATCAAGCGCTGGTGTGACCCGCATTTCATTAGACTACCAGTTGCCCATCGCCAACGCTATTTTGACGACCGAAGACATGGCACAAGCCGTAGCACGCCAGATCGACAAAGGCCGCGACGCCGCCCGTGTGGCCATAGAAATGGCAAATTTGCTGGAAGGCATGTAATGAGTGATATGAATACCCCCGCCGCATCCAAGCGCCCTCCCCGCCAAGCCCGCACCGGTGTGACCAGCACGGGTGCCCGCAAGGCCGGCAGCAAGTCTGATCGCAGCCGTTCGCGCGAATTCGCGCTGCAAGGCTTGTACCAGCATCTCGTCGGTGGCAACGCGGTCGATGACATTGACACGTTTACCCGCGATCTGGCTGGGTTTAGCAAGGCCGACGCCGTGCACTTCGACGCGCTGCTGCAAGGCTGTATCGCTGAAGCAGCGCAATTAGACGCGTTGATCGTGCATTTGCTGGACCGCCCGCTGGCCGAGATTTCGCCCATCGAACACGGCATCATGTGGATTGGCGTGTACGAGCTGAGCCATTGTCCGGATGTGCCGTGGCGCGTCGTGCTCAACGAATGCATCGAGCTTGCCAAAGAGTTCGGCGGCACCGACGGCCACAAGTATGTCAACGCGGTGCTCAATGGCATTGCCCCGACTCTGCGTGCAGCAGAAGTCGAATCTGACCGCGGTAGCCGCGGCAAAAAGCCTCGCGCCTGATAAAGCGCTGCTAGCTCCCATGCATATATCGACCCGCGCACAAAAGATAGAACCGTTTTACGTCATGGAGGTGGCCAAGGCCGCTGCTACCCTTGGTCAGGCCGTGGCGCACACCAATGCGCCCATGATCTTTCTGAACATTGGTGAACCCGACTTCACCGCACCACCCTTGGTGCAACGGGCCGCCGAACGCGCGATCCACGATGGCCGTACACAATACACCCCAGCCACCGGCCTGCCATTGCTGCGCGAACGTATTAGCCAGTGGTATGGACAGCGTTTTGGCGTGGATGTGCCTGCCAGTCGTATCGTAGTGACGGCGGGCGCGTCAGCAGCCTTGCACCTGGCCTGCTTGGCCTTGATCGAGCCGGGTGACCAAATTTTGATGCCCGACCCCAGCTACCCTTGCAACCGGCATTTTGTGTCGGCTGCCGAAGGCTGCGCCGTGCTGGTGCCGACCACGGGCGAAGACCGCTTTCAGCTCAGCGCCGACGCGGTACGCTCTGCGTGGGGACCCCGCACCCGGGGCGTGTTGCTGGCGTCACCGTCCAACCCGACCGGCACCTCGATTCACCCCGACGCTCTTCGCGACATCCACCGCGTAGTACAAATGCACGGCGGCATCACCTTGGTTGACGAAATCTACCTGGGGTTGAGCTTTGAGGCCCAGTATGGACACACCGCATTGGCGCTCGACGACGACATCATCAGCATCAACAGCTTCAGCAAATACTTCAATATGACCGGCTGGCGCCTGGGTTGGATGGTCGTGCCTGAACCGTTGGTGCCGGTCATCGAGCGCCTGGCGCAAAACCTGTTCATCTGTCCCAGCACCATTGCCCAGCATGCCGCACTGGCCTGTTTTGAGCCCGAGAGTCTGGCGCTGTACGAACACCGTCGCACCGAGTTCAAGGCAAGGCGCGACTACTTCATACCGCAACTCAATGCCATGGGCCTGACCGTGCCCGTTATGCCCGACGGTGCCTTTTATGCGTGGGCAGATTGCTCTGCTGCCAGTGCAAAGCTGGGCATCAAAGACAGCTGGGACTTCGCGTTTGAAGTCATGAAAAAGGCGCACGTTGCCGTCACGCCGGGACGCGATTTTGGTACGGCGCAAACCGACCATTTTGTGCGTTTCTCGACGGCCAGCTCCATGGAACATTTGCAAGAAGCGGTGGCACGGTTGCGCTCCTTTTTGCGCTAAATTGCTCCCAGAAAACTGCTCCGCACCAATACCCTGAATTCACGCAATGAACCAAGACTTATCTATCCTTCATCTGGTACTCAATGCCAGTCTTGTGGTCCAGGCCGTGATGCTGCTTTTGATGTTGGTGTCCGTTACGAGCTGGGCTGCCATCTTCCGCAAGTACTTTGCGCTGAACAGGATAAAGTCGCTCAATGAAGCATTCGAACGTGAGTTTTGGTCCGGCGCCAGTCTCAACGATCTGTTTGCGGAGGCGTCTAAAGCTGCAGGCAACGGCGGTCCTATGGAACGCATCTTCGCCAGTGGCATGCGCGAGTTTCAGAAGCTGCGTGAACGGCGCATCACCGATGTTGGTACGTTGATGGACGGCGCACGGCGCGCCATGCGTGCCAGCTTCCAGCGGGAATTGGACGTGGTTGAGACCAATCTGTCGTTCCTGGCGTCGGTGGGTTCGGTGTCGCCGTATGTCGGCCTCTTTGGCACGGTATGGGGCATCATGCACGCCTTCGTAGGCTTGGCCGCTTTGACGCAGGTCACTTTGGCTACCGTCGCGCCGGGCATTGCTGAAGCGCTGGTGGCCACGGCAATTGGACTGTTTGCGGCGATTCCGGCAGTGGTCGCGTATAACCGGTTCGCTCGTGACATTGATCGCATTGCGACACAGCAGGAAACCTTTATCGAAGAGTTCTCCAACATCCTGCAGCGCAATGTGGGCGCGCAGCCCAGCGCCCCAACCGCGCGCTAACAGCCATGCCAGCCGTCTCTCACCGCGGCCGTGGCCGTCGTACCATCAATGAGATCAATATGGTGCCCTTCATCGACGTGATGCTGGTGCTGCTGATCATCTTTATGGTGACTGCCCCGTTAATCACGCCCAGCATGATCGACCTACCCAGCGTAGGAAAGGCCTCGCGCCAGCCCGACATGATCATCCAGATTGTGCTGGGCAAAAACGACAGCCTGCAAATGAAAATCAAGGACAAGGTCACAACTCTGAGTCTCAAAGAGCTGGCAAGTACCATCAAAAGCGCCCAAGGCACTACCAACATTGCAAACGGAACCTCCGGTTCTGCCGTAGTTATCAGTGCAGACAAGAACGTGAAATACGAAAGCGTCGTCAAAGTCATGGACACGTTGCAACGCGCCGGCATTCAGCGGGTGGGCTTGTCGGTCCAACTCGCCGACTGAAAGCCTTGTACGACGCACACCGTACAGTTGCATCCGTGAACACAGACCAAGCCCGCCTGGAATTTGCCCCGCCGCCCACGCCGGGCTTGGTACGCGCACTGGCGTTGGCCATTGTTGCCCACGTACTGCTGCTGGCCGTGCTGTCCCTGGGCGTGCAATGGAAGCGTGATCCGACACCCGTTACCGTGGAAGCAGAACTGTGGTCCGCGCTGCCGGTACAGGCCGCGCCACAGGCACCCGACCCTGCCCCCCCACATCCGCAGCCAGACCCAGCGTCCGAGGTCAAAGAGGTGGTCACGCGTCCGCCCCCCGTACCGGTGGCACTCGATCCCAGCATCGCCATTGCAAAGGAAAAAGCGAAGCAGCAAAAGGAAAGAGAACTGGAACGCAGCCGCCTGGAATTCGAAAAGCAACTGGAAAAGCGCCAGAAGGATGCAGCAGCGCTAAAAACGAAGAAACTCAAGGACGAAAAGGACGCGCGCGAGGCAGAGCAACGCGAAAAGCTGGCCCGCGACAAGAAGCTGCAAGTCGAACAACAAAAGGTGCAGTCGGCCAAGACCGATGCAGATGCCAAAAAAATTGCCGAGCTACGCAAGCAGCAAATCGACCGCATGAACCGCATGGCCAACCAGGCAACAGGCTCGGGCGACGCCAATGCCACCGGGTCAGCCAAGCAGGCCTCCGAGCCGTCGGCCAGCTATGGAGGCCGCATTCGGGCGCGCGTCAAGCCAAACATCACCTACACCGAGTCGGTCGTCGGCAACCCCACGGCAGAGGTCGAAGTGCGAACGTCGCCGGACGGCACCATCATCAGCCGCAAGCTGGTCAAGTCCAGCGGCGTCAAGTCGTGGGATGACGCAGTGCTCAACGCCATCGACAAAACAGAGGTCTTGCCGCGCGATGTGGATGGCCGCGTACCGGCATCGTTGACTTTGGTGTTCAGCCCCAAAGACTGAGGCGACGCGGTGGCATGCACCTTCCGGCTTGAACGAATGGTGGGTGAAAACGCTACTTGCTATGCTTTATGTAGCGAACTATGTATATTCCACGAGGGCTATAGGCCAGTTTCTTATACAGCCACCACCAATAAACCTCATTTGGGTTTATTTTAACACCATCGGTTCGGCGCTTTCATCAAGCTTGCACTATCGTTGTGATCCGCCTCCTGGCGCGCTCATGCAAAGAACACTCGCGCAGGGTGTCCGCCAGATTTTCCAAATCCGGAACACCGTAAATCACCACGGTAGAAAAGTTGGTGTCTGTGGAGCGCAGCTGCAGCAGGCAGTGCCCGGCCAGGCGCATGCCCAGTGGCTTGAGCACGTCGAAATGGTCAATACGGAAAAGCTCCACGCTTTCCTTTGACTTCGACAAGATGCCTTTTTCAATCCTGACCCGCTGGGTGGTGATTTCATACCGGGTAGACAAGCGCTGAAGCCAGTAGTACACATAGGCAATTCCGACCGTGCAAACGACCAGGACCCATTGCCACAAAGAGAAAACGACTGCCGGATGCCCGGCGAACAAAATCTTTTCCTCCACCGAATCTTTTGCCGCTGCATAAGCGGTCAGGTCCGTGTTGCAAAACCGGCACTTGAGAGCAGCGGCTTTGATGATCTCTGCGCAAACCGGGCAGGCTTTGGTTTCGTCGCTCATGGGTGGCTTCTCCTTGAATAAAAAAAGCCTGCTACGGGTTAAATAGCAGGCTTTCTAAGATCACTTGGGGTGGCTGATGGGGCTCGAACCCACTTTGCCAAAAAACCTCTTGAAACCCGCATAAAAACTCACTTTTTCTTTTTCCAGCATGGTAAAAAACAGGTGAAAAATGGATGACCTAAGTGGATGACATGGCGAGTTTAGTCCATCTGCATAGCAAAAAACGGAACTTGGCACCTAAACGCAGGTCCCGTGCTGACGCTGCTGACATCGGTTGGCAGCGCGCCCGCAGTGTGCTAATCTTTGCCCCATGAGTGCAGTGCTTTCCCCCATTGTTTCCGAGTTCGAGACCGAAGAACAGGAAGCCAGCTACGACCAGTGGTTCCGTGCCAAGGTTGAGGAAGCTTTGCACAGTGATAAACCACGCCTGCCACACGATGCCGCCATGGCTAAGGTGCAGGCCATGCTCGAAGAGCGCCGCCAAGCCCGTGCAAACCGTTCGGTGGTCTGACGAGGCGACCACCGATCTGGTGGAAATCATCGATTTCATTGAGCAACGCAATGCCGCAGCGTCGCACAATCTGCACGCCGCTATCGTCCAGTCTGCCGAAAATCTCCCACTCATGCCGTATTTGTTTCGGCCCGGTCGGGTTGCAGGCACCCGCGAACACGTCGTCCACCCCAATTACATCGTGGTGTATCAGGTAGGCGACGACGTGATTGATATTTTGCGTGTGCTGCATTCACGCCAGCAATACCCCTAATTCTTTGCACTTTGGCGCGGGAACTTTGCCAGCTTAGGCAAGTCTCGGACTGACGCTGCTGACGCTGCTGACGCTGCTGACGCTGCTGACGCTGCTGACGCTGCTGACGCTGCTGACGCTGCTGACGCTGCTGACGCTGCTGACGCTGCTGACGCTGCTGA
>JANXVI010000052.1 GCA_025351745.1 Rhodoferax sp. | reverse complement strand
CGCGCTGCGCGCATGAACCCGTCCGTGATCCGCGAGATCCTGAAGGTCACCGAGAAGCCCGGCATCATCAGCTTTGCCGGCGGCCTGCCCTCCAGCAAGACCTTCCCGGTCACAGAATTCACGGCAGCCTGCACCCAGGTGCTGACCCACGACGCTCACGCGGCGCTGCAATACGCCGCCAGTGAAGGCTTTGCCCTGTTGCGTGAAATGGTCGCCGCGCGCCTGCCGTGGAACGTGGACCCCGCACAAATTTTGATCACCACGGGCTCGCAACAAGGTCTGGACCTGGTTGCCAAAATATTAATCGACGCCGACAGCCGCGTGCTGGTGGAGACCCCGACCTACCTGGGCGCGCTCCAGGCTTTCACGCCGATGGAGCCCGAGGTGGTCAGCGTCGCCAGTGACGACGAAGGTGTGGATGTGGCCGACCTGGCAAGCAAGGTTGGCACCGGCGCCAGCAAGGCCCGCTTCTTGTACGTGCTGCCCAATTTCCAGAACCCCACGGGCCGCACGATGAGCGAGGCACGCCGCGCTGCGCTGGTGGTCAAAGCGGCCGAGCTGGGGCTGCCGCTGATCGAAGACAACCCGTACGGCGACCTGTGGTTTGACAAGGAACCGCCCGCTCCACTGACCGCGCGCAACCCTGAAGGCTGCATTTACCTGGGCTCGTTCTCCAAGGTATTGGCACCGGGCCTGCGCCTGGGCTTTATCGTGGCGCCCAAGGGCATTTACTCCAAGCTGCTGCAGGCCAAACAGGCGGCGGACCTGCACAGCCCGGGCTTCAACCAGCGCATGATTGCCGAAGTCATGAAAGACGGTTTCCTGGACCGCCACATCCCCACCATCCGCGCGCTGTACAAGTCGCAACGCGACGCGATGCTGGCCGCGCTGAAGCAAGACATGCCCAGCGATGTGACCTGGAATTCGCCCGATGGCGGCATGTTTTTGTGGGCGCGTTTGCCCGAGGGCATGAGCGCTCAAGCGCTGCTGCCCATCGCAGTGGACAAGGGCGTTGCCTTTGTGCCGGGCGCCGCCTTCTACAACGACCATGCGGACCCGCGCACGATGCGCCTGTCGTTTGTGACGCCGAATGTCGACGAGATACGCACCGGTGTAGCCGCACTGGCCGCCGCTATCCGCGAACACCGCAAAGCGTAAAAATGACGACCGACAGCACCATCCACCTGTGGGGCCGCATCAGCTCGTTGAATGTGCGCAAGACCGTGTGGGCCGCGCAGGAGTTGGGGCTGGACTTCCAGCGCACCGATGCAGGCGTCGGCTTTGGCGTGACCACCACGGCGGAATTCCAGCTCAAAAACCCCAATGCGCTGGTCCCGCTGCTGGAAATCGGCGACTTTGTGCTGTGGGAGTCCAACGCCATCGTGCGTTACCTGTGCGCGCGCTTCGGGGCCGAGCTCAACTTCTACCCCACCGAGCTGGAAGCGCGATTCGACGCCGAGCGCTGGATGGACTGGCAACAAACCACGTTCAATCGCGCAGGGGGCCCGGCGTTCATCCAGTTGGTGCGCGTGGCGGCAGAGGCCCGCAATGCCGATGTGATCCAGCAATCGGTCGCCGCCACCGAGCCCTTGCTGGCGTTGCTGGACACGCATCTACAGAACCATGCCTACATGGGCGGCGACAGCTTTGGCATGGCCGACATTCCGCTGGGCTGCGAGATGCACCGCTGGTGGGGCATGCGCACGGCACAGTTCGATGCCTATGGCGTGACCCGCCAGGAACTGCAGGCCTTCCCCAACGTGCAGCGCTGGTTTGTCCAACTGCAGCAGCGCCCGGCCAGCCGTGGTGTGCTTGATGCAACCTTAAGCTGAAATTGCCCCCACGCTCCGCCGCTGCGCGGGTCGCTGCTCCACCGCGGGGGCCTTCGCGCTTTGGGGCGGCCCGGCAGCGCTCAATCTCCAAGAATGAATTTGTTATGCAACAACGCCCCTTCAAACAAGTCGATGTCTTCACCGCCCAGGCCTACCTGGGCAATCCGCTGGCCGTGGTGCTCGATGGCACGGGCCTCAGCACCGAAGAGATGCAGCAATTCGCCCGCTGGACCAATTTGTCGGAGACCACGTTCCTGCTGCCACCCACGCCCGATGCAGCCGCCCAGGGGGCGGACTACCAGGTGCGCATCTTCACGCCCGGCTATGAAATGCCGTTTGCCGGCCACCCCACGCTGGGCAGTTGCCACGCCTGGCTGGAGCACGGCGGCGTGCCGAAAAAGACCGGCCTGGTCGTGCAGCAGTGCAAGGTCGGCCTCATCCACATCGACCAGTCCGGTGGCCGCCCCGCGTTCGCCGCGCCGCCGCTGCGCCGCAACGACGCCGCGCCTGAACTAGTGGCGGCGCTGGCCGATGCGCTGGGCCTGCCGCTGGCGCACATCGTGGCCAGCCAGCACCAGAACAACGGCCCGAGCCATTTCGGCCTGTTGGTGGACGACCATGCCGTGCTGCTGGGCCTGACCCCGGACGCCGCCAAGCTCAATACCGTGCTCCGCGCTGCAGGCATCAGCGGCGTGGGTGTGGCCACGGTGCAAACCGAGGCCCGCCCCAGCGCCGGTTTGATTGGCCGCTCCAACCGTGAAGCGCGGGCCTTTGCCGGCGCGGGCTCTGGCACGGCGATGGCGACATCGACAACCGCAACTTCCGACGAGCCCACGGTCGAGGTGCGCTTCTTCTTCGACCACGGCAAGGGTGTGGGCGAAGACCCTGTTACCGGCAGCTTCAACGCCAGCCTGGCGCAGTGGCTGATTGCCGACGGCCATGCACCCCTGCAGTACACCGCCGCGCAAGGCACCTGCCTGGGCGTGCAGGGTCGCGTGCACATCCGCCAGGACGACGGCGGCCAGGTCTGGGTGGGGGGCGATGCCGTCACCTGCATCAACGGCACAGTACTGCTGTAGGCATGGCAGCAGTCGATCAGCGCAGCGCCTCCATCGATCACCTCGTGTTGATGGCCAGCGATCTGGACCAGGGCGTAGCCTGGTGCGAAGCGACACTGGGCGTCACACCGGGCCCTGGCGGCGAACACCCGTTGATGGGCACGCACAACCGCCTGCTGAAGGTCGCCAGCCCAGGCTTCGCGGATGCCTATCTAGAGATAATTGCTATCAACCCGATAGCAACACCATCAATATCGACGAGGGCCAAGCGCTGGTTTGACATGGATGACTTGGCGCTGCGCACCCATGTGGAGCAGCACGGCCCCACGCTGACCCATTTTGTTGCAAAAGTGCCGGATGTGACCGCCGCCGTGGCTGCTCTGGCCACCCAGGGCATCGACCGTGGTGCGGTGGTGCAGGCCTCGCGCCAAACCGCTACTGGCCCGCTGCAGTGGCAGATAACGGTACGTGAAGACGGCCAGCGCCTGTTCGATGGATGCTTGCCGACGCTGATCCAGTGGGGTGCCACCCACCCGACTGACACCATTCCCGCGAGCGGTGTCACGCTGCACCACCTGTGCGTGCAACACCCGCAAGCCAACGCACTGAACGCTGCCTACCGGGCATTGGGGCTGTCCGGCCTATCGGCAACCCACGGCCCGGCGCGCCTGCAGCTGCAACTGCAAACCTCCAAGGGCTTGGTCGAGCTCCACACCTGACGCCCATAGTCGGTTCGGTGCGCGGAAATGCGGTGCGCGGCGTATGGCCGTGGGCACCCCATTCGCACCCGGCTTGTCGAGGACAAAAATGCCCCCCGGGTGTCGCCGCAATGACAAGAACAAAGGCCCGCCGTGCCTTAGATTCCTGCAATGGGAAAACTCTATCTCGTACGACACGGCCAGGCTTCATTCGGAGCCGCAGATTACGACAACCTGAGCGAACTCGGTCACCGACAGAGCGTGCGCTTGGGCGAATACCTGGCCGCCAAGGGTGTCCGTTTTGAAGCGGTACTCGCCGGGACGCTGAAGCGCCATGCGCAAACCTATGCCGGTATTGCCCAAGGCGCTGGACTGGACTCGCAGCCCATGCTGTGGCCCGGCCTGAACGAATACGACGCCGACGCGGTGATCGCTGCCATCCACCCCGGCCCGCTGACTCCACCCGACACACCCGAATCGTACAAACTGCACTTCCGCTTGCTGCGTGATGGCCTCACGCAATGGATGAATGGCGTGCTAAGCCCCAAGGGCATGCCAAGCTATGGCGATTTCGTCCACGGTGTGACCAGCGCACTGGACCATGTGCGCAAGCAGTACACCGGCGACGTGCTGCTGGTCAGCAGCGGCGGCCCGATCTCAACCGCCATAGGGCACATTTTGGGCACGGTGCCGGAGAAAACCATTGAACTCAATATGCAAATCCGCAACAGTGCCGTGACAGAGTTTTTGTTTACGCCCAAGCGCCACCTGCTGCTGAGCTTCAACTCCCTGGCCCATTTGGACGGCGCGGAACATGCACAGTGGATCACTTATTCGTGAGGCCGTCGGGAGTCACACCGCCAGCTCAATCTCCACCACGGTATTGCCCGGTTGGCTACTGATACGCAGTTGCGCGCCGATAGATAGTGCGCGCTCGCGCATCGTTGCCAATCCATTGCGCTGCTTGCTCTGGGGATCAAATCCGCAGCCGTCGTCGATCAGGCGCACATAGACCTGGTCCCCCGTAGCGCCTGCCGGGCCACAGGCGCTATGCATGCGGGCGTGGCCCTCCACCCGCAGCACCCGGGCGCGCGCATGTTGCAGCACGTTGGACAGCGCCTCAAACAGCATGAACTGCAGCTCACTCATGGCACTGGCATCCAGTTGACTGCAAATAGGGAGCAAGTCCACATCCCACTGTAGCTCGATGCCCATGCCGACAAACCGCGGCCCCAAGCGGTAGCGCATATTGGCCAACAGGGACGTTACGTCGCCGGGAGCCAAATGGATGGAGTCGATCGACAACTTGAGTTGGTCCAGGCCGTCGCGCAGGGTTTGCAGCACCTGGCTGCGCGCATGCGCGTCGTACGCATCGTCACCCACCTGCAGCTGCCGCATGGCCGAGCTGATGTGCGAGCCCACGCCGTCATGCATGTTGCGCAGGATGCGCCCCCGCTCTGCCATGCGCTCCTGGCTGCGGGCCAGGTGTTCCAGCGCCTTTCGGCTATCCAGCACAGCCTGCACGGCAGTTGCGCTGATGTGGTCAAAGGTCAGCGCAAACAAGAACAACACCGCCACCAGGCCACCGACGCAGACCATGTTGAAGGCGGTCGCATACTCTTGCTGGTACAGCACCGGGAACTGGTAGCCCTGCAGACTGGCCGCACCATAGGACACCGAAATCGCAAAGCACACCGCAAACCACAACAGCGCATCCCGGCTGTAGCCCAGCAACAACACGGCCGCCACGGGGATCAACGTAAACCACGGCAACACCGGTGAATGCAGGCCACCGGAGAAAAAACTGCAGCCCATGACGGCCACAAACGTGACGTTGGCCATGTACCAGTTCACACTCAATCGGAACCTGCCGGTGTGGCGGAAGAAAAACAGCGCACACAATAAGAACACGATGCCGGCGGACATCAGCGCCGCGCCCACGTCGAAGCCGATGGCCAGCGACGTCAGCGCGTACAGCAACGAAAATCCTGCATTGATCAGGCAGATATAGACAAACATGCGGGTGGCGCTGAGCTGGCGATCATCCAGGTCCGCCCGGTGAGGAATGAACCACGCCACGCAGCTATCCATGCGGGCCAAAGCGTTGATACTGAAACCCGAGCGCATGGTTAAAAATACAGGCGACCGCAGCGAAGCGGGCTAGGTCACGCTGTCCGTCAATGTGCTCAGCGGTAACTGGTGCAGTTCGACCAGCAGGCGTGCGAGCGCACGGCCCGCCGCGTCCAGCACCATGCGGCCCTTGTCGGCGCTGGCCTCTGCCGCGTTGCCCACGGCTCCGTGCGGGTTGTAATCCTGCATCTGCCAGCCCAGCTTGGCACTCTTGCCATTGCCCAAAATGCTGAAGCGCTGCGCCCGTTCTTCGGCCATGGACGCAAAGTTCTGGGCCCGTGCCATCGCTACCGCCTCGGGGGCCAATGCCAACATCATCGATGTCTCGATCTGGCCGGCGTGTACGCCAAAGCGGTGTTCATGCGCACTGAACAGCGCATTGACATCTTCGCCCGCAGGGCCCGTCAGGGGCAGGCCAAACCAGTTGACGCTGTACACCAGCATGCCGAGTCGCGCGCGCAGGTCGCGTGCGACGATGTCCATGATGCCCACCTGCCCGCCGTGGGAGTTGAGCAGCACCAGCTTTTTGACGCCACTGGCCGCCACGCTCTCGCCAATGTCGGTCCACAGGCGTATCGTGGTCTCGGCCTTCAAGGTCAGTGTGCCGGGAAAGCGGGCGTGCTCGGGGCTCAGGCCCACAGTTTGGGTAGGCAAAAAGAGCGCAGGCACGGTGTCCGCCAAGTGGGGCAGCGCAGCGGCAATCACACCATCCACCAACGCGCTGTCCACTTTGAGTGGCAGATGGGGGCCGTGCTGCTCCGTCGCCGCCACCGGCAATACGGCAATCGTCTGCTCCAGGCGACCGCTGGCCCTGCACTGGGCAAAGTCGTAGGTACTCCAGTCCGCCCAAAAGCGTGAGTTTGGCAACACCGGCACAGCAGCAGAAAAAGTTTGGGCTTCAGGCATGAAGGGTTGGATGCATGGGCAGCGGATGAATGGTAGAGCCATGGTAACGCGCTCCGGTGAATTGACGGCGGGCGATATCATGCCCCCATGCCCACCAGCCGCCCCCGTTACGCCACTGGTGACTCATTTTTTGCGTGGGATGGCGACACATTGATCGTCAACATACTGGGTAAACCATCGGCCAGCAAAGATGCCATTGGCAGACCCAAAGGGACGCAACTCAAGGTCAGCGTCACCGCCGCACCCAAGGATGGCAAGGCCACGGACTACATGGTGCGCTTTCTGGCGCCGCAGTTTGGCGTGGCTGTGTCCGACATTGAGGTGGTCTTTGGCCAGGAAAACATCAACAAGCAGTTGCGCATCAAGGCGCCCAAGAAGTTGCCACCGGTGTTCTCGCAGAATTGAAAGGCGAGCCCAGGTCAATGCCACAATGGCGGCATCGCCAGCGGTGTACCGCGCCCGGGCGGAACTTTTAGGCTGCCACAAGCTCCCAATTTGCAATGACCTTCGCTCTCACACCACTGCCGCACGGCCACACGCTCTTAAGCCTGCCCTCCCCCGGACTGCGAATTGCTACATTTTTGATAGCTTCTAGCGCAATGTTGACGGGGGCTAACGCCCAGATTTTGTTAAGAAACCCTGCCCAGAGCGGCACCGTTTCGGCCGTGGTGCAAACCGAGCAGGTGCGTGCCGAACTGCTGGCCCACGCGCCCGATGGTGTTGATGCGGGCAAGACCATCTGGGTGGGCCTGCAGCTCAAGCACCAGCCCCATTGGCATACCTACTGGAAGAACCCTGGCGACTCGGGCCTGCCCACCACCTTGCGATGGACGTTGCCCGCAGGCGTGACGGCCGGCGACATCGTCTGGCCCACACCGCAGCGCATCGCCATTGGCAGCCTGGCCAATTTCGGTTACGAAGACACGCTGCTGCTGCCCGTGCCACTGACCGTTGGCAACGATTTCAAACCCTCCTTCGGCGGCATGCTGGAATTCGGCTTGGCCGCCAACTGGTTGGTATGCCGCCAGGAGTGCATTCCACAAGAAGGCAATTTTGTTCTGAAAGTACCCGCCAAGGGCTCTACCGCCGCGCAGGGTGCTGATTTTGAAGCCAGCCGCAGGGCCAGCCCGCAAGCCCATGCCGGTACTGCCCAAGCCACGGTCAGCGGCGAGACCTTGACCGTCAGCATCCGTGGCTTGCCCGCCGACTGGATCGGCCGCGCGCTGCAAGCCTTTCCGGAAACCCCCAATGTCGTAGAGCCTGTCAGTGCGCCGCAGGCCAGCGACCCTATGGCCGTAGCGACAGCCCCAAAGCCCGCCGCCCAGGACTGGAACAATGGCGTCTGGACCGGGCGCTTTGTGCTGTCAGCCCAACGCGAATCGACTCCCACCAACTTCCCCGTAGTATTGGCACTGGGCACACAAAGTCTGCGCAGCGTCGCCGCCATCAGTGGCACCTGGCCTGCACTGCCGGGCGGGGCGGGCAACGCCCCTGCAGGAGGGGCGATACCCGTGGCCGCTGGCGCCGTGCCATCCAACAGCGCTGGCACCGGTAGCGCGATGACGGCGAGTTTGGGCATGGCCTTGATGGCAGCGCTGCTGGGTGGCTTGATTCTGAATTTGATGCCCTGCGTGTTGCCCGTGTTGGCCATCAAGGTGCTGGCATTTGCGCGCCACGGCGAGCACAGCCGCGCTTCGCACCGTGCCCAAGGTCTGGCCTATACGCTGGGCGTGGTGCTGTCGTTTATGGCATTGGGCGCGCTGATGCTGGGCTTGCGCGCCAGTGGCGAGCAACTGGGTTGGGGCTTTCACCTGCAGTCTCCGGTGGTGCTGGCCATGTTGGCCACGCTGTTCACGCTGCTGGGCTTGAACCTGGCGGGCGTTTTTGAAATTGGCAGCGTTCTGCCCCATCGCGTGGCCTGCATGCAGGCGCGACACCCGGTGATCGATGCCTTTCTGTCTGGTGTGCTGGCGGTGGCCATTGCGTCGCCGTGCACTGCTCCGTTTATGGGCGCGTCATTGGGCTATGCCATCAGCCTGCCGGGCTACCAGGCACTGGGTATTTTTGCCGCGCTGGGCTTGGGGCTGGCCCTGCCCTTTCTGATGGCATCCTGGGTGCCGGCCATAGGCAACTGGCTGCCGCGGCCCGGGGCCTGGATGGACACCATGCGCCGCTTCATGGCCTTTCCCATGCTGGCTACCGTGGTATGGCTGGTCTGGGTGCTGGGTCACCTGACCGGTGTTGACGGCGCGGGCGCGTTGCTGGCACTGCTGCTGACCTTGAGCTTGTTGGTCTGGTCGCTGAACTTGGACGGCCGTAGCCGCATTGTGTTTGCTTCTATTTCTGTAGCGGTACTCATAGGTTTGACTGGGGCTATCGGCCCATTGGTCTTGCGGATGGATGACACAGCGGCCAACCCGGCGGCCGCAGTCGCAACACCCAACTCGCCTTGGCAGGCCTGGGCACCCGGTAAGGTAGAGGCCGAGTTGGCCGCGGGTCACCCGGTGTTTGTAGACTTCACGGCCGCCTGGTGCATCACCTGCCAGTACAACAAGAAAACCACTCTGGGCAGCGCCGCTGTGCTGGCCGACATGCGCCGCCATAACGTAACCCTGCTGCGCGCCGATTGGACACGCCGCGACCCGGCCATCACCGTGGCGCTGGAGGCTCTGGGGCGCAGCGGCGTGCCGGTCTATGTGTTGCACCAGGCGGGCAAACCGCCAGTGGTGTTTTCGGAAATTCTGGATACGCAGGCGCTGCGTTCTGCGCTGGCAACGCTATAGGATTCACACGGCAACGCTCCCCCATGTCAAATACCCCTAACACCCCGACAGAGGCCACCGACATCGCCTATATCCTGGGCCATTGCCGCACCGTGGGCGTGGTGGGCCTGTCGCCCCAACCGCACCGGGACAGCTATGCTGTATCGCGCTACATGCAGGCGCAAGGCTGGCGCATCGTGCCCATCAACCCGAATGCCACCAACATCCTGGGCGAGACGGCGTACCCGTCGTTGACCGAAGCGGCGCGGCACCACCGCATTGAGTTGGTCAATGTGTTTCGCAACAGTGCGGATGTGCCGCCGGTGGTGGATGAGGCTATTGCGATTGGCGCGCAGGGGGTGTGGTTGCAGATGGGGGTCGTGCATGGCGTGGCGGCTGCCAAGGCGCGTGCTGCGGGGCTGCGGTTCGTGCAGGATCGGTGTTTGATGGTGGAGCACCGGCGGTTCCTTTGAAGTTGGATTGTTGGTGCTGGCTGTACCTCGCCTTTTTAACAACCCGCTCCCCCAACCCCTCAGGCAAACAAAAGAGTCCTGCGACAATCAAAACCATGACCGACACCACCTTCACCAACCACCAAAACCCCAGCTTCCTGCAAGCCTGCCTGCGCCAAGCCACGACCCACACCCCCGTCTGGCTCATGCGCCAAGCGGGCCGCTATCTGCCGGAATACTTGGCCACCCGAATCAAAGCGGGAAACAGCTTCATGGGCTTGGCCACCAACGTCGACTACGCGACCGAAGTCACACTGCAACCGCTGGATCGTTTCCCGCTGGACGCCGCGATTTTATTCAGCGACATCCTGACCATCCCCGACGCCATGGGCCTGGGCTTGAGTTTTGGCGTCGGCGAGGGGCCTCGTTTTGCGCACCCCGTGCGTGACGAAGCGGCCGTTGCCAAGCTAGCCGTGCCCGATCTGGACAAGCTGCGCTATGTGTTTGACGCAGTTACCTCTATCCGCAAAGCCTTGACGCAAGCCGACGGCAAAAGTCGCGTGCCGCTGATCGGTTTTTCGGGCAGCCCATGGACCCTCGCTTGCTACATGGTCGAGGGCGCCGGCTCCAGCGACTACCGCCTGGTCAAGACTATGTTGTACAGCCGTCCGGACCTGATGCACCGCATCCTGGCAACCAACGCCGATGCCGTGGCCGCCTACCTGAACGCGCAGATCGACGCCGGTGCGCAGGCCGTGATGATTTTTGACAGTTGGGGCGGTGTGCTGGCCGATGGCGCGTTCCAGCAATTCAGCTTGGCCTATACCGCGCGCGTGCTGGCGCAGCTCAAGAAGACGCACACCGATAGCGCAGGCAACACCATTACCATCCCGCGCATCGTGTTCACCAAGGGCGGCGGCCTGTGGCTGCAAGAGATGGCGGCGCTGGACTGCGAGGTGCTGGGCCTGGACTGGACCGTCAACCTGGGCCGGGCGCGTGCGGCCATCGGTGGCTCAGAAAATGGGCCCGGCAAAGCCCTCCAGGGCAACATCGACCCCAATGTGCTGTTTGCCCAGCCAGACCAGATCGCCACCGAAGTGGCGCGCGTGCTGGACAGCTTTGGTGCGCCCTACCAGGGCACGGGCACTGGCCCTACGCATATCTTCAACCTGGGCCATGGCATCAGCCAGTACACGCCCCCTGAACATGTGGCCGCGTTGGTGCAAGCCGTGCATCAGCATTCCCGCACATTGCGCGCATAGTCACTTTACCTAGCATTGTTTTGATCCGAATCCAGGGCGACGCGCTGCAGTTATGCACAAAATGAGAGTGACCCCATTAGAGCAAACCCGGATTTGGTCGTTACCTGCTATGAAAGCCATAGCGCCGGTAAGCCGTTGATTTATAAGGAATTAAAACTTTGCTTTTTTTGTGGGCATTCCAGCGAAAGCCTTGATTTTCAAGGCTTGGCAGACCCCCGGTGCAAGATATCAACAAAGTTATCCACAGAAACCCTGTGTTTTGTCTAAAGTCATTGCAAATCAATGACTTAGCCCCTGTTTCGCAAGTTCACATCAATAAATTGACTCAAGTGTTCTTTTGTGCGCTTTGACACTACCCGTCCCCCTATCGCTCCATGACCCACTGGCTCTGCGTCCTTGTCCAAACCCCCGCGCACGCTGCACTGGGGTCGGTACTGAGCTACCGAAGTCAGTCGCTACTCGCTCCCGGAACCTTGGTGCGGGTCCCCTTGGGCCAACGCGAAACCCTGGGTGTGGTGTGGGACGCCGAATCGGCACACGCCACTGGCGAAGTGGACCCCGGCAAAGTGCGTGCGATCGTCGGCGTTTTGGAGGGCATAGCGCCTTTGGGCAAAAGCTGGCAGCAATTGCTGACGTTTGCGGCCCAGTATTACCAGCGCTCGGTGGGTGAAGTGGCGTTGGCCGCGCTACCACCCCAATTGCGGGAGTTGTCTGCGCAGCAGGTGCAACGGCGTTTGCAGCGTACGAAGGCCAAGGTCGCCCCTCCTGAGTCCGCACAGGTCTTGCAAGCGCCAGCAGAAGCGGTGCCCGACCTAAGCCCTGAACAGGCCGTGGTAGTGCAACAGATCCAAACCCAGGCGGGCCCTTTTCTGCTGTTCGGTGCCACCGGCAGCGGCAAAACCGAGGTCTATCTGCACAGCGTGCAGACCGTGTTGATCTGTGATCCGCAATCGCAGGCTTTGGTCATGGTGCCCGAGATAAACCTGACGCCGCAACTTGAGGCCCGCTTCAAAGCGCGTTTTGCGCCGCTGTATGGCGAGGATGCCGTGGTCTCCCTGCACAGCGGAATGACCAACCCGCAGCGCCTCAAAAGCTGGCTTGCCGCCCACAGCGGCCATGCACGTATCGTGTTGGGCACCCGCATGGCGGTTTTTGCATCCATGCCGCAACTGCGGCTGATCATCGTGGACGAAGAACACGACCCCAGCTACAAGAGCAGCGAAGGCGCAAGGTACTCGGCCCGGGACCTGGCGGTCTACCGCGGCCGACTGGATGGCGCCAAAGTGGTGCTGGGCTCTGCCACGCCGTCGCTGGAGAGTTGGCACCATAGCCGCCCCGCTACCGAGGGCGGGCGTTACCTGCGCCTGCATATGCCCAGCCGCATTGGCGTGCCGACCGCACCAACAGACGAGGCAGGCCCCACGGCGCAGCAAGCCATGCGCGCGACCGCAGCCACGCCCCAGGGCCTGCCACTGGTGCGCAGGGTAGACATGAACCACCAGCCGCGCAATGCCGTGTTTTCACTGCCCTTGCTCGAAGCCATCCGCGAACGCATTGCGCGCGGCGAGCAAAGCATGGTGTTCCTGAACCGGCGCGGCTATGCACCGGTGCTGCACTGTAGCGACTGCGGCTGGAAGAGCGAATGCCCGCATTGCAGCGCGTTCCGGGTCTTTCACAAAATAGACCGCACACTGCGCTGTCACCACTGTGGCTTTACCGAACGCGTGCCCCGCGCGTGCCCCACCTGCGGTAACCCCGACATCGCCCCACTGGGCCGCGGCACCGAACGCCTGGAAGAACACCTGGCCGAGTTGCTGACCGATACACGCCGGCCGAACACAGTCAGCGAAGAGTTCCCCGATGGAGAGCCCGTGCGCGTGACCCGCATAGACGCCGACACGACGCGACTCAAGGGCGAACTGCAAAGCCAACTGGCGGCCGTGCACGCCGGTGATGTAGACGTGCTGGTGGGCACGCAGATGATTGCAAAAGGCCACGACTTTCGCCGCATCACACTGGTGGCGGCCGTGAATCCTGATGGCGCGCTGTTCTCGAGCGACTTTCGCGCACCTGAACGCCTGTTCAGCCTGCTGATGCAGGCCGCCGGCCGGGCCGGGCGCGATGCCGCCCTGGGCGAGCGCAGCGAGGTGTGGATACAAACATTTCAACCCGCACACCCGTTGTACGCCGCACTCAAACGGCACGACTATCCGGCCTTTGCGGCTGCCCAGTTGCGCGAGCGCGAACAAGCTGGCCTGCCGCCGTTTACGGCCCAAGCCCTGGTGCGGGCCGAGGCGCGCGCGCAAGAGGTTGCCCAGGCCTTTTTGAACGCGGCCAGTGGCGCGGCCAGGGGAGAGATGGGGCAGTGGGGCGGCTGGGCACCGGTGCTGGACCAGATCACGCTGTACCCCGCGGTGCCCATGAGCATCCAGCGGGTCGCCAATATCGAGCGCGCACAGATGTTGATTGAGAGCCCGTCACGCACAGCCTTGCAACAATTTTTGTCTGCTTGGCAAGCCGTGCTCCACGCGACCCGCCAAAGCCCTGACGGCAAGGGACTGATTCGCTGGGCCATAGACGTGGACCCGTTGGCCATCTAACCGGGTGGCGCGGCGGGGCAAAATTACACTGCTATGCGCGGGAAGAGCACCCGAATGCGGCTGCCCTCGCCCGGCACGCTGTGCACCGTGATCTGCCCACCCAGGATACGGGTCACGATGCCATGCACAATGTTCATGCCCAGCCCCGTGCCGCCACGCCCCATCTTGGTGGTGAAGAAGGGGTCGAAGATGCGGGCCCGCACCTCTTCCTGCATGCCAACACCGTTGTCCGCCACGACCAACTCGACCGTATCGGCATCGACCGCGCCGATGGTCACGGAAATGCGTCCGGCCGTACCGGCGTCAAAAGCATGGATGGTGGCATTCATGACAAGGTTCGTCAGCACCTGGCCGTAGCGGCCTGGGAAGCTATCGCACAGCACGCCGGTACACAGTGACTTCTGAACCTCGCAACCCGATTTGCGCAGCATGGGTTGCAGCATGTTCAGAATCTCGGTCGTCACGTCCGCCAGGTCGAACTCGCGTCGCTGGTCACTGGTTTGGTCTACCGCAACCTGTTTGAAGTCCGATATCAAATGCGCCGCGCGATGCAGATTGCTCATCGACAGCGCCAGCCCCTCGTCCGCGCGCGCAATGAACTGACTCAGCTTGGAGCGCCGCATGGAACCGCTGGCCAGCTCGGCCTTCAGGTCCACCAATTCGGATTGGATGGTCGATGCAACTGTCAGCGCATTGCCAATCGGCGTATTGAGTTCATGCGCCACGCCGGCCACCACGCGCCCCAAGGACGCCAATTTTTCGGTCTGGATAATTTCTTCCTGCGCCCGCTCCAGGGTCACCAGCGCCTTCTCCAGCGATTCGGTGCGTTCTGCCACACGCTGCTCCAGATGTTCATTGGCATCGGTCAGCTCCAGGTTGCGACTCTCCAATTGGGCAATCAGGTGCAGCAGGGCCTGCCGCGTGGCCTCCAAACTGTCCGCCAGTGCCCCCACCTCGTCGCGGAACACATGCCGGATCGGCACATCCAGTTGCCCCTTTTCAATGCGCCCGGAGGCCCTGACCAACTCCTCCAGCGGGCGCACCAGGCGCCAGTGCAACAACAGCAAAATAACCAACAGCGCACCAATCGAAATCTGTGCGCCATGCTTGAGGTATTGCAAGCGAACCTCTTGGACCTTGCGCAAATAACCGGCGGTGGACATCTGTATGGTGAGCTTGCCAACCATGGTCTTGTTGCGCTCCACCACATGGGTGCTCGCATCAACCAGCTTGGGGTCTTCGGCATCGCGCGTGCGCGTGGCAAAGGGTTTTCCCTTGTCATCCCAGATGAGAATGGAGACCACTTCTGGGTTGACAAAGGCCGCCTCCATGATGGAGTTGGCTTGCTCCGCTTCAAACTGCCACAGCGGCTCGCGCAGGGCCAACGCGGTCAACGCGCCGAGGTGGTACATCTCTGTGTGGATCTGCGCTATGTGCCGCTCACGCAAGTCCGAGGTCTGCTCCACGTAAGACAAAAAGGATGCCAGCATCACCCCCGCCACTACCGTCAGCGCGATGGCCACCCGCAACGAACGCAGCCGCAGCCACAGCTTGTGAAAGCGCAATAACAAGGACTCGGGTATCCGCATCTTGGATGAATGGAGTTTGCGTCACTGTAACGCAATGCGGTGGCTTATCGCCCCACTCAATGGAGGTCTGCATACCGATACGTACGCCTACATTTGCTGGAACAGATGCACAAAGCTCCGGCTGACCGGCAGGCACTCTCCTGTGCCCTTGATCTGCACTTCGCCGCTGTCGTTGCTGCCAGGGCTATAGGCCAATTTTGCTCAAGACCCTATCCTCAACCCTGCATCATCGACGCGCTGCGCGGCTCCACCAGCAGCTCGGTAAATACCTTCCACAGCGCCTCCTGCCCGCCATCGCCCGCACGGCGCTCCAGGTACGCCTTCACCACATCCTGGCCCAGGTTGTAGTTGATGACATAGGAGCGGTTGGCCTCGATGAAACGGATGCGTTGCGTGGCGCGGGCTTCTTCTTGTAGCGAATATTTCATCAACAGGGCAATGGCGGCGTCGCGCGGGATGGCGCCATCCAGATAGCGCTGCGCCACCATGTTTCCCGCGTATGACAGCTTCTGCATGGCGTGTTGCACCTGGTAGTAACGCTCCACCTTTGAGGCGTCCAGCCCCGCGAGGGGAAACAGCACGTCGCGCTCAAAAGCCAGGCGCTCGACCTCGGGAAAGACCACGCTGATGCCGTAGTTGGCGCTGCCCTCCGACAAAAATGCCAGCGGCGAGTACAGCGGAAAGATGCTGTACTCGACCCATCCTTTTTCGCGCACCAAGTGCTTCTCACCCAGCAGGTGGAACACATGGTGCCCGGGGTAGCCCTCATGGCTGGCAAGGTCAACCGCACGGCTGATCTGCATCGGGAAGTCGGTGTTCACCTGGATCAGGCTGCTGCTGTTACCCAGGTACCAGTTGTAGCCGCTCCACACCTGGTCGGTGACGTATTCCAGGCGGAAAGCCTCGTCATCCGGCAGGTCAATGAACTGCTTGGTGCGCGCACGCGATTCGGCTATGGCCGCGCTGAAAACCGCATCCAGCCGGTCACGCGGAATGGCAAAGGCTTGGGTGAAGGCCGCCATGCGGGTGTTGAGCGCGCCCTCGCCGGGCAGCAGGTCAGACAGTTCGGCCAAGACTCCATCCAGCTGAGCTTCGGTCACGGTGGGCGACACGGCATCGTACAAGGCCTGAGACTCCTGGTCGAATGTCATCGTCTCGCCCATCAGTTTGCGCACATAAGCGTGTGCGGCGCGAATGTGCAAGCCCAGCAACTGCTGGCGCAGCACTTCGCCACCCGCAGCGGGCGGGCACTTCTCGAACTGGGCAACCAAGATATTGGCCATAGCCAACACCTGCTCCAGCGGCAGCTTTTGCGCCTGCTCTTTCCATTCGGCGGGGCCATAGTAGGCGTCGACATAGCCGCTGTCCTGCTGGCCGATCGCGAGCACCAGGTGGACGTAGGATTGGGCGAGGTTGTTGAGGGTCATAGAGAGATTGTTCTTCGGTGCGGGCTTGTTCAATGGTTGGGGAAGTATCTGGCGACCAGCGCCAGCAATTCGGCCCTGTGTGCAAGGGCATCGCCATAGCGCGAGGGCGCCATGTCAATGCGGTACCGGTTGACCGTCGTGGCAGCTTTGGGGCCAGTGTCCGCAATAGCAAACACATTGCAATTCAGACAGATCAACAAGGTCTCCAGCGTCTTTCTTTCGTCGTCGAGAAAACGAATTTGAAACCCCGGCGCGAAGTGGCATTGTGCAGGGTCGGGCGCCCTGTCGAGGCGACGCGCTTCCGCCATCCACCTGCGAAGGTCGGCGGAGTCTTGCAGGCTCAGTGTTTTACTCGCCCCATCCCAATCTGAATCGTCGATCACTTTGGGGGTCCGTCGCATCCATCCGATGTCGTAGATGATGGCGCGGCTTGCTCGTGCAACAGCAGCCAGTTGGTCCTGGAGGACGAAGTCTTGCGGGCTATCTGCAGCCCTTGCTCCTCCGGCCATCAGGCAGATTACCAAACCCGTCGTGAGCCAATGTTGTAGTGTCTTTTGCATGGGTTGTTGCTTCGCGGCTTGGTAGTTGCAGTAGTCAGAGGCGGCGCCAGACCATCACTTGTCGTGCAGGCGCGCCGCAGCGCATCGGGCAAACCATCATGCGGGCCTTGGCTGCGCGCAGGTATGCCGGCCCAATGCTGGCCTTCGAGCGCGGCATTGCGCTGGGGGTGCAGCGGGTAGTGGAACTGGTTGTCCTCGCGGCTCACATCGCCCACCACCAACAGGCGCACATCCGTCTGCGTGATGTTGATGAAGGTATGGGCCATGCCGTCACCCGCGCTGAAGCCCACGCCATCACCCGCTTGCAGGCGATGCAATGCACCATCCAGCCAGACGTCCGGCGTGCCTTCGATCACGTTGATGAACTCGTCCTCGGTCTTCTCCGCATGCGGCCAAGAGGGACATCGGTACGGGGATGGGTTCATGGTGCGCCATCTTACCGACAGGACGTCCCGCCGTATAGGCGTGTGCCATGCGGTGCAGAGCAGCCGGGGAAAGCCCCGCTTCATTACGCTTCGACGCTGCAGAATGCCAAACAACAACGAAACAGACCACTGCTATTTGCTATTCACTTTATAGCAATACAAGTATTAAACGCAAGGGCTTTCGGACTTCCAGGTTTCAACAAACTTCTCCAGCATGTCGATTTGCGCCGTTGTCATGCACCGAAACGGCAGCGGCATCGCACCGTTTGTCTTGGCGACCAGCAGGCCAGGTGCATAGTGGTGCACGGCAACTACCTCAGACCACGGTAACACCAGGCGACCAAGCGCTGTGGTGCGACAAATACCTGTAACGTCAATCTCGAAGTGGCACCTCGGCATCTTGCGCCGTTTGAAGTAGAAGACGGCAGACCCTATCACGGACACACAGCCGCGGGCATAAAGCGGCAGGGACTTGCCAACGCCGAGCTTGCCTCTTTTTGCGAGCGTGGCAGTCAAATGGGCGCTCACAAACTTCAGGTATTCACAGCGTGAGTACGAGACAGAAAAGGCGATCTTGGGTGGGGAGGCAACCCCAGCGGCCACCCGCTTAGCCGCGGTGCGTTCGCTGCCCTGAATCACCAGCGTGGTCGGCAACTTCGCAGCGTACGTAGATTGGCGTACGACCATGGCGGCAACCGGTTTACGCGGAAACACGGACCGCGGGTGGATGAAGTTGAACATGAATTCTTAGGTGAGAACAGACCATTTGCAAATGGTGTCGGTGCTGGTAACTTCAATGGCCGCTCAAAAAATGCGTTTGTGGGAATTCCCTGAAGGGTCATCGCTGAGAAGCTGCACTCAGCGACATACACTACAAAAACTATAGCTGCCTAGGTATATTTCACGAGGGCTAGCGGCCGATTCTACTTACGAAAATTCCAAAAGAACCTGTCCGCAACCCACGCCTATTGCATATGCGGATACCCCGTAATCCGCTGAATCGCTCGGTACAACGGCTGCAGCCTGCCGTACATCTTTTGGTAAACGTTGCCATACAGCGCGTTGTAGACCGCGTGGTTGGCGGCAATCGGCGTGAAGGTCTTGCCGATGCGGGTCATGGCATGGACGGCGGTGTCGAAATCCGGGTGCAGGCCCAGTCCCACGGCGGCGTCGATGGCGGCGCCCAGGCCCGAGGTCTCGTACACGTGCGGGCGTGACGCGGGCAGGCCGAAGATGTCAGCGGTGAGCTGCATGGCCGCATCGCTTTGCGAGCCGCCGCCAGAGATGCGCAGCTCGGTAATCGGCACGCCGCTGCGCTTCTCAATCCGCTCTTTGCCTTCGCGCAGCGCATAGGCCAGGCCTTCGAGGATGGCGCGGTACATGTGGGCGCGGGTGTGCACGTCGCCAAAGCCGATGATGGCGCCCTTGGCCTCGGGGCCAGGAATCTTGATGCCGGGTGACCAATAAGGTTGCAGCATCAGGCCCATGGAGCCCGGTGGCACGGAGTTGACCAGATCGTCGAACAGCGCCTCGGGCTCCACGCCCAGCGCCACGCCTTGCTGCTGCTCATGGTGGCCAAACTGCTGCTTGAACCAATTGACCATCCAGTAGCCGCGAAAGATCTGCACCTCGGTGCTGTAGGCGCCCGGTATGGCCGATGGGTAGGGCGGGATGAAGGGCGTGGCCTCGATGTATTTGCTGCTGGTGGTGTTGATGGTGGCGGTGGTGCCATAGCTCAGGCTGCCGATGTGTGGC
Source organism: Rhodoferax sp. (assembly GCA_025351745.1). Classification (GTDB taxonomy): domain Bacteria; phylum Pseudomonadota; class Gammaproteobacteria; order Burkholderiales; family Burkholderiaceae_C; genus Allorhodoferax. The sequence goes on along the minus strand of JANXVI010000052.1, from coordinate 19,599 downwards.
TGCTGGCAACCCGAGCCTATGACTTCGCAGGCCTTGTCGGCAGCAGCCGCCATCAGCGGCGTTCCCTCGGGGATGCCGGTGGCGGCGCTTGCCTGCGCGCTGATGTGCCCCAAGCGTGTGCCGGGCGGCACCAGCTCGGGCAACCACTCGGGCTTGACGGCCAGCGCCTGCCACTTCCAGTCGCTGGGTTTTGCCCAGGCTAGTCTTTTGTAGTCAAACGGCAGGTAGGCGACCTGCGAGCCCACAGAGTCCACAAACTTGCCGCACAGCAGGTGGTTCAGATAACCCGATAGCAGAACATATTTGTCGGTCTTGTCCCAGACATCGCTCTGGTGGGCCTTGATCCAATTGGCCTCGGCTTCGCCACGGAAGTAGTTGATGGTGCTTTGCACGCCGGCCAGCTTGAAGGCCCACTTCCACAGCGTGCCGATAGGTGGCACGGTGTCGGTGCGGCGCTGGTCCAGCCAGGTGATGGCGGGGCGCAGAGGCTTGCCTTGTGCATCCAGGTTGATGACCGTGCCTCGCTGCGTGGTTACTGCCACGCCTTTGACAGTGTCACGTGCGTTGGGATTCTCTGCCCACAGCCGCTGGCAGGCGGTGCAGACGGCTTGCCAGTAATCCTCGGGGTCATGTTCGGCCCAGCCGGGGTGTTCCGAAAAATACGCCTCCTGATGCACCTGGGCCTTGGCGACGATGTTGCCTTGCAAATCAAACAACAACGCGCGCACGCTCTGGGTGCCGTTGTCGATGGCAAGAATGGTGGGCTCAGACATGGGGGCTCCCCGAAGTGGTGATCGCGGTGTCGTCGTATGGCTTGGGACTGTAATGCTGTTGCCACAGCGCCAAGTAGGCAGCCTGCTCGCTGTCCCAACGCGTATCGTCCCAGCCCAGCTCGGTTTGGCAGATGGCGCGTATGCGCAGTAGATGGTCCACGCCGCCGCCGCGCAGCAGCAGCCCCAACCGCGCGCGGCGCAGCAGCAGGTCTTGCAGGTGCACCACAGCCTCGTGACGGGCGGCCCAGCGCAGCTCTACCCACAGGGTTTCGGTACCGGGGATGGTTTGCAGTTCGTTAGGCTGTGCCGCCTCTACGACCGCCGCAGCCTCTGCGCCGTAGTGGCCTTGTAGGCGTTGGCGCTGCTGTGTGCGCAAACCTTTATATGCGGGCAGCGCGGTGCTGGGCTTGAGCAGTGTGGCGTCGGCCGGCAGCGGCTCTGCCAGCGCGGGCCATAGGTGTGCCAGGTGCCGCAATGCGTCCAGCGCAATCAGCCTGAAGGTGGTCAGCTTGCCGCCGGTTACGGTCAGCAGGCCCTGCTCCATCCAGACCGCGTGGTCGCGCCCTTCTTTGGATGGGTCGGCCTTGCCGGTGTCAATGACGGGGCGCACGCCGGCATAGGTGGCGATCACGTCGTCTTGCGTCAACTGCAACAGCGGAAACTGAAAGTGCAGCGCTGCCAGCAAATAGCGCACCTCGGCTGCGGTGATGGTGGCCTCGGCCTGCAGATCGCCGCTGTGGTCAATGTCGGTCGTGCCCACCAGCGTGGCACCTTCCCAGGGGTAGGCGAACACCGGGCGACCGTCTTCGGGGTGCATCAGGCTGATAGCTTGCGCGATGGGCAAGCGCCAGGCCGGGAGCACCAAATGGCTACCGCGCAGCGGGCGCAACTTGGGCGCGGCCCCCTGCTGCTGGCGCAAACGGTCGGCCCAGGCGCCGGTGGCGTTGATGACCACTTTGGCATGGACACGCAAGCTGGCTTCGCCCTGGGCACCGGCAGCGACGTCGCCACCGCTACCGCTCGCGACACCATGCACGGCATCGCGCACGACATCGCGCAGTTGCACACCACTGACGGCACCATCGGCGCTGTTGCTCACACGCAGTAACTGCTGCGCCGCCAAATAGTTGATGGCCGCGCCGCCCAGGCTACGCGCCTCTTGCAGCACGCGCAGCACCAGACGGGCGTCGTCGGTCTTGGCATCGACATAGCACAGGCCGCCTTGCAAATCGGTGCGTGCAATATGGGGCGCCAGCATCAGGAAATCGTTGGCCGGGAAATAGTGGCGTGCCTTTTGACCTGCCAGCCGGTCATATATGGCCAATCCCAGCTGGAACATCCAGCGCCCAGGCTTGCGGCCCTTGTAGTCGGCAAAGGCGAAGCTTTGCGGGTCGACTAGGCCAGCGGCCTCATGCATCAGGCTCTGGCGCTCGCGCACCGAGTCGCTCGTCATGCCCAGCTTTCCTTCCTTCAGGTAACGCAAGCCGCCGTGCACCAGCTTGGAGGAGCGGCTGGACGTGCCCCACGCAAAGTCGCGCTGCTCCACCAGCAGCGCACGCAGGCCGCGTCGTGAGGCTTCCAGCAAAATGCCTGCGCCCGTGATGCCGCCGCCTATGACGATGATGTCCCACGGCTGCGCATTGAGTTGGGCGAGCAGTTGCGCACGCTGCGCATCTGAGCCTAAAGCCGTCGTCGCGCTATTGCTCATGCGCTGTCCGCAGGCAGCAGCTTGCCCGGGTTCATCATGCCCTCGGGATCGAAATGCTGGAACAGGCTGCGCATTGCCGCAATACCCATCGCGCCCTTTTCTGCCGCCAGGTAAGGGGCATGGTCAGTGCCCACGCCGTGCTGGTGGCTGATGGTGCCACCGTTGGCAACGATGGCCTCGCACACCGCTGCCTTCATCGTGCGCCAGCGGGCCAGGTCGGTCGCATAATCGCCAGACAGGCGGTAAACAAAGGTGGTGTAAACGCTGGCACCTTGCGCGTAGAGGTGCGACAGATGGGTATAGGTGTGCACGCGTTCACCGTCCCGGGCCAGCGCGTTGGTGGCTGCGCCTTCTAGTGCGCCCACCATGGGTGTGACGCGGCTCCAGTCGCAGGCGGTCTCTACCGTGTCGATGGCATAGCCCTTGGCCCACAGCGCGTTGCGCAGGTAGACATTGCGGAAGCGGTTTTCTTTCCACTTCTTACCCATAGCCTGACCAATCGCCACACCCTGGTGACTGCGCGCGATGCGCTTAGCACTTTTCAGCGCATGGGCCACGGTGTCCGCATGGCCGCTGGCGCCGATCATCAATAGGCACTTTTGGTCCTTGCAGCCGCGGAGGCTCAGGTAAGCTTCCAGCAAACCAATCAGCTTCTTGTGGCCGGCCATCGTCAGTGTGGTCAGCGTCTCGACGGCATTGGACAGGCGCAGCATGGACAGCGGCAATTTGGCCTGCACGATGGCGCGCACCGCTGCTTGCGCCTGCGCCCAGTCGGGGAAGAAAATGGTGTGAAACTCTTCGCACGCGGGCAGCGGGGTTATGCGCACCGTGGCTTCGGTCAGCACACCCATGCGCCCTTCGGACCCCAGCACCATTTCGCGCAAGTCGGTGCCAGCGGCCGATGCCGGAAAAGTCGCCACGTTCAAGGTGCCGACCGGTGTTTCCACCGAGCCACCGGCAAACAGTTGTTCGATGCGGCCATAACGCAGCGACTGTTGGCCGGATGAACGCGTCACCACCCAGCCACCCAACGTGGAGTACTCAAACGACTGCGGAAAATGCCCCAGCGTGTAGCCGTGGGCGCGCAATTGGGCCTCCAGGTCGGGGCCCAAGACACCAGCACCGAAAGTCGCCAGTTGGGCTTTACGGTCCAGGTTGATCAGTGCGCTCAGGCGTGACAGGTTGATGCTCAGCACCGGCTGCGCACCCTCCCGTACTGTCAAGTGGCCCACCACGCTGGTGGCACCCCCAACCGGGATGACGGACGCACCGCAGGATTTGGCGTAGTGCAGCAGTTCGCGGACCTGCTCGGCGCTCTCGGGGTAGGCCACGCCGTCGGTCACGCTGCCCACCTGCCCGCTGCGCATCTTGAGCCAGTCGGGCAAGCTATGGCCCAGGCTGTTGCGCAGGCGGGTCTCGGGCTTGGTGTCTACCAGCGGATGCGCGGGCAGGCGGCTGGTCGCTATCTGCGCGCAGGCCTGCGCCAGCGTCGCGTCTGGCGTGGGCGTGCCCGCACCAATGCGTTGCGCCAAAAATTGCAGGGCATCTGCCTGCACGACGAGTTCAATGCTGTCATCACCCCAACCGTTCCATCGCTTCATGATCCGTTCCTCGCACGTGCGCGCAGCATGCATTGCTACACTGGCCGCCACTGTAGCCCCGCACACCGCGGCCGTATTGCGCTTTCATGACAAGGGTTTGTTCTATCGTGCCAACCGTGCCCGCTACTGCTGCAAGCCGCCCCGCTGGCGGGCGGGTGGTCGGTGCGTATCTGCAGCCGTTGCTGGAGCTTGCGGTGGAGCGCGGCATATGCCTGCGGGCACTGGCCACCGCGGCGGGTCTGTCCGAAAACGCGTTGTCGCCGGTGCCCGAGTCATTACCCGCCGCCGACTATGTGCGCTTGCTGGACGCCGGTGCCGAGCTGGCCCAGCACCCGCACTTTGGCCTTCACGTGGGCGAACGGGTCAAGCTAGGCACCTACAGCGTCTACGGTTTGATCTTGCTGAGTTGTCGCGACTTTGGCCAGGTGTTCCAGCAGACGCTGCGCTACGAAGGTTTGGCACACGACCTTGGCCGCTCGGCATTGACCGTGAACGGCGGCGGTGCCGAATACCTGTGGCGCAGCCACTTCCCCCACGCCAGCCGGCATCTGGCCGAGAGTGTTTTTGCTGGCGTGCGCGTGTTTGGCAACTGGCTGGCGGGCATGCCCTTGCCTGCAGCGCCGGTCTCGTTCACCCATGCCGCACCCGCAGACACCCGCGAACACCACCGCCTGTTTGGCGCGGACGTGTCGTTTGGCGCCGAGACCAACTGCGCGCGCTTTGACGCGGCGCTGCTGAGCCTGCCGGTGCCCAATGCCGATGTCAGCCTCTACCCGGTGCTGCAACAGCATGCCGAACAACTGCTGCAGCAAAAGCTGCGGGCCCAGAGCGATGCTGGCATCGTGGCCCAGGTGCGCGCCAGCATTGCCAGCAACCTGGCCCGCGACCGTGCCCGCCTGGCTGCCATTGCCGAAGATCTGAACTTAAGCCAGCGCACGCTGCAACGCAAACTGGCCGATGCGGGTGCCAGCTTCCAACAGGTGCTGGACCAGACGCGCCAAGAGCTTGCCCAAGGCTATCTGCTGCAACGCGAACTGGGCTTGGCGGATATTGCTTTCCTGCTGGGATTCCAGGAGCAGAGTGCGTTTAACCACGCGTTCAAGGAATGGACGGGGGAGAGCCCCGGGGTTTACCGAGACAAACGCGGCTAGCTTGAAGGCGGGCAGCTAGGCTTCGTCGTCAGCCAGCAACTGCTCAAGCCGTCTCGGGTAGTTGTTGAGAAAATCCCGCGTCACTACGAAGTGCTCGGTGTCTTCAAAATCGACCTCGCTGACGCCGGTCTTGTCGAACAAGATGATCTTGGCATGGGGGTACGACAGCAGGATGGGAGAGTGCGTCGCAATGATCAATTGCGATTGGTCCTCAACCAACTGGTGGATGGCGCTAAGGGCTGCAAGTTGTCGGCTGGGGGAGAGCGCCGCCTCTGGCTCATCCAGCAAGTAGATGCCATTGCCCCTGAGCTTATTCAGCAGCACTGCCATGAACGACTCACCGTGGGACTGCCGGTGCAGGGACTTTCCGCCATACCCTTCGAGGTAGCCCATTTCATCCATGTAGGTCGCCACGTTGAAGAAGCTCTCTGCCCGCAAAAAGTAGCCGTCGCGCGGCGCAGGCGTGCTACGCGCGAGGCGCAGGTTGTCTTGCAATGGCGATATCGAATCTGTGGTTTGGATTTTGACGTTCTTGGTGCCGCCCTCGGCGCCAAAGCCCAGTGCCACGGCGATGCCTTCCACGACGGTGGACTTGCCCGACCCGTTTTCTCCAACCAAAAAGGTGACGTTGGGATGGAAGTCTATGCTCCCCATGTCGCGTACCGCGGGTATGCAGTACGGATAGGCATCAAAGTCAATCTCAGCGTCGGGCCGGAAATTGGCGTGCAGCAGATAGGGCTTGGTGCGTCTGGGCATGGAGGGGGGCCGGGGCTTGCAGTCTCTTCAGGTCATCAGCGCCACGGCGCCCGAAAACGTCAAAAACGCCGCCGCAGTCGACAGCAAAATAATCCGCGCAATACGCCCGTTGTCCGCCCCAAAGCGCTCGGCGAGCAGCGACACGTTGCTGGCGCTGGGCAAGGCCGATAGCAGCACCAGCACCGTCAGCGCAAAACGGTCCAGTGGCACACCCATCTGGATGGCGCCGGCTCCTACCAGCAGGACCAGCAACGGGTGAAGGAACAGCTTGATCGCTGCGACCGGCACCACTTCCATCCAGTGCACGGGGTGGGATTCACCGGCCTGCGTCAGGATGTGGGAGCGCGCCAGCACCGCACCGATGGTAAACAGCGCAACCGGCGACGCCGAATCCGCCAGCAAGCCCACGGTCTGCACGAGAGGCTTGGGAAAGTCGAGCTGCAACGCCGACACCACGGCGCCCAGCAAAATGGACCAGGGCATGGGGTTGGTAGCTACGCCCTTCAGCGCCTTCTTGGCTGCTTGCCCGGCCGATGCATCCTCAGGGCCGTGGCTGCCCAGGCGCGACAGCGCAATGCACAGTGAGGTGGTGATCACCATGTCCACCAGAATGGTGACGATAGCCGGCCCGGCGGCCTTGGGCCCCAACAGCGCCACCAGCAGTGGGACACCCATGAAACCGGTGTTGGGAAAGGCGCCCACCAGCGCGCCAAAGGCGGCGTCGTTCCAGCCTATGCGTCCGTGGCGCGTCACCGCCACGACGAAACCGACCATGACCAGCGCACACAGCAGATAGGTCAGCGCGACGCTGGGGTCCAGCAGCTGCGCAATCGGCGTGCTGGCACCAAAGCGGTACAGCATGCACGGCAACGCAAAGAACAGCACAAAGGCGTTCATGCCGGGGATTGCAGGCAGCGGCAACATGCCGCGGTGGGCGGCAATGTAGCCGCACAAAACCAGCGCAAAGAAGGGGAAAGTGATGGTGAGGGTTTGCAGCACGGGGCTATTGTGCGGTATTTGCCGCGAGGTCGGCGGGGATTGGGGAGGGGCAGCATACTATTATTTTGATAGCAAACTACGCATGTCCCACGAGGGCTAGAGCCTGATTTTACTTAAAGGATCGCTCAATAAACCCAAATAAGGGTTTTTAGCCACCGGTCAGCCTGTCAACAGGTTGTGGACCGGCTTGCCGGAGGCCGCCCGCCGCCCGGTAAGATGGCGCGCTTGTCTGTCTGCAACGCCTGAATGTCTGCCTCTCCCCCCTCTTCCCAATCACCATCTGCCGCCGCCCTGGCCCAGGGCATGAATACCGCCCAGCAGGAAGCCGTCAACTATATGCACGGCCCCTGCCTGGTGCTGGCTGGGGCTGGTTCGGGCAAAACCCGGGTCATCACCCACAAGATTGGTCGCTTGATCCAGGCTGGTATGCCGCCGCAGAAGATTGCCGCCATCACCTTTACCAACAAGGCAGCGGCCGAAATGCGCGAGCGCGCCAAGGGCTTGATCGGCAAGGTGGCCAAGGATGTGGTGGTGTGCACCTTCCACGCTTTGGGTGTTCGCATGTTGCGCCAGGATGGTGCGGTGCTGGGGCTCAAACCCCAGTTCAGCATTTTGGACAGCGACGATGTAACCAGCATCCTGAAAGACGCCGGTGGCAGCACCGACGTTGCCACCGCACGCCAGTGGCAATGGACCATCAGCGGCTGGAAGAGCGCTGGTTTGAATGCGGAGCAGGCGCTGGCACAAGCCGAAGACGACAACGCCCGCGTCACCGCGATCGTCATGGGCCGCTACGAAGAGCGGCTGACCGCCTACCAAAGCGTGGATTTCGACGACCTGATCAGCCTGCCGCTCAAGCTCTTACGCGACCATCAAGCCGTGCGCCACAAGTGGCAGGGCATGATGGGCCATGTGCTGGTTGATGAATACCAGGATACCAACGCCACGCAGTACGAGGTGCTGAAGCTGCTGGTGGGCGGCAATGCGCCTGACGGAGCGCGCTTTACCGCGGTGGGCGACGATGACCAGTCCATCTACGGCTGGCGCGGCGCCACGCTGGACAACTTGCGCAAACTGCCCGTAGATTTTCCGGCACTCAAAGTCATTACGCTGGAGCAAAACTACCGTTCCACCAGCGCCATCCTGCGCGCCGCCAACAACGTCATCGGCCCCAACCCCAAGCTGTTTCCCAAGACGCTGTTCAGCGAGCTGGGCGAAGGCGAACCGGTACGCGTTGTAGACGCCGACAACGAAGAGCACGAGGCCGAGCGTGCCGTGGCCCGCATACAAAGCCTGCGTGCCGAGGGCCTGTTGGCCCAAGAGGGCAAGCAGTACAAGGAATTCCGTGACTTTGCGGTGCTGTACCGCGCCAATCACCAGGCTAAGCCGTTCGAGAAAGCGCTGCGCAAGGCTGGCATTCCGTACAAGGTATCGGGCGGACAAAGCTTTTTTGACCGGGCCGAGATTCGCGACCTGTGTGCCTGGTTCCGCTTATGGGCTAACAACGACGACGATCCGGCCTTTTTGCGTGCGGTGACCACGCCCAAGCGTGGCATTGGCCACCAGACGCTGGGTACATTGGGCGTGTTTGCTAGCCAGTACAAATTGAGTCTGTTCGAAGCGCTGTTTTCCAACTCGTTGGGCTCGGTGCTTGCCGCCAAAGCAGTCGGCAGTTTGCACGAATTTGGCCGCTATGTGAACGAGCTGCAATACCGGGCGCGCCACACCGAGGGGGCCGAGTCGGCCAAAGTGTTCATGATGGATTGGCTGAAAGACATCGGCTACGAAAAGCATCTGCTGGACGGCGAAGACAGCGAGAAGGTCGCCGCAGCCAAGTGGTCCAACGTGCTGGAGTTTTGCGACTGGATGTCGCAGCGTTGCGGTGGTGAGCTGGACGATACAGCGGGTGTGACGACGGCGCGCGAAGTCAAAACCCTGTTGGAAGTGGCACAAACCATCGCGCTACTGTCCACCATCAGCGAGCGCGAGAAGGACCAGGATGTGGTGACCCTGTCCACGTTGCATGCGTCCAAAGGCCTGGAATGGCCGCATGTTCTGCTGGTGGGCGTGACCGAGGGCATGCTGCCCTTCAAACTCAACGATGGGGCGGCATCCATGGGTGGGTCCGAGAAAGCGCACGAGTCTGCCAATGAAGACATGGCCTTGCGCCTGCAGGAAGAGCGGCGCCTGATGTATGTGGGCATTACCCGCGCCCAGCGCAGCCTGGCAGTCAGCTGGACGCGCCGCCGCAAGAAGGGGCGCGAGATGGTAGCCGCCTTGCCGAGTCGATTTATTGCCGAGATGGGCCTGAATCAGGCGACTGTGCGCGAGGACCCGAGGGAAAAATTGAAAGCCTTGCGCGCGGAGTTTGCACTGAAGGCGTTGAAATCAGCCGCAGCGGCTGCGCAAAATCGTTAGCGCAGGCCGTCGTATCCCGTGCGCACGGTCAAATCAGCGAAACCCGACCCGACGCTCTTCTCGGTTCGGCCAAACTGCCCATCGTGCAGCTCTGCCAGCTGCATCATGGCATCAGCGGCATCCTGGTTGAACCCCATGCGCGCATGGCCCATGCCGTCACCACCGGCCAGAATCAGCTTGGAAATATAGTCGCTGCACTCTTGGTAGCCCCACAGGCCGCGAATCGTGTTGGCGATGCGGTGGTGGTGCAGCTCAACGGTGAGCAAGGCGTCGTCCTTGCGCTGCTCCAGCGTTCGATCTTCGCGCGACAGCAACGGTGCTTGAGGCAGTCCCAAAGGGGTGGTGTTCTGAAACGCCATGTCCAGAGTGGGAAGGGCGCTGAATTTGGAATCCTGCTCGGCTACTGCGCTTTCCCATAAACCCCAGGCAGTGTCAGGGTCGTCCTCCACCACTTCCAGCCCACGTGAATCGACCGCGTCGGGCGGTCCGTCTGGCTTTTTGCCCCTACCAAGAAAACCACTGAACATGGAAATTCTCCGTAATTTCTACCAATGCTACTCCAGCACGAACATCCGCGCTACCCATCGCGGCGCAGCAGCCCTGGAAAAGCCCAGAATAAATCGCAAGACACGGCCCCATTGTGTGGGCATCGTGCTCGTTTTGGGCCAAATGGAGCGGGAAAAGAGGTTCGAACTCTCGACCTATACCTTGGCAAGGTATCGCTCTACCAACTGAGCTATTCCCGCATTTGATCAAAGAAAAACCCACCACGGAGGTGGGGTTCAACAATCTGGTGGCCTGGGGCGGAATCGAACCACCGACACAAGGATTTTCAATCCTCTGCTCTACCGACTGAGCTACCGGGCCTAAGCCTTCAATTATAGCAGTAAGAATTTCAGAATCGACAAACGGCTCATCAAATTCCGTTGCGCTTGCCGCGCGTAAGGTCCACCCCCAACTGCTTGAGCTTGCGGTACAAGTGGGTGCGCTCAAGACCGGTTTTTTCGGCGACGCGGGTCATGGACCCGTTCTCGCGCGCGAGGTGGTATTCAAAGTAGGCCTTTTCAAATTCATCGCGGGCTTCGCGCAGGGGTTTGTCCAACACAAAATTCTGGGTCGCCTGCAAGCCTGCTTCCGCCGGTGCAGCTGCAGACGCCGCCACATAGACCGATGTTTCCAACGTCGTCAGGATAGGTCGCACCACGGCAACCGGCAGCGTCTTTTGCAAACTGCTGCGGGCCAGGCCCTGCTCCACTGCCTTCAGCAGTTTTTGCAGGGTGATGGGTTTCTCCAGAAAGGCCAATGCGCCGATTTTGGTAGCCTCAACCGCCGTATCGATGGTGGCGTGGCCACTCATCATGATCACCGGCATGGTCAGCAGGCCATTGGAAGACCACTCCTTGAGCAACGTCACACCATCGGTGTCGGGCATCCAGATGTCGAGCAACACCAGATCGGGACGCTCCCGCGAACGGGCGGAGCGCGCTTGCGCGGCATTCTCTGCCAGCTCGACATTGTGACCTTCGTCATTGAGAATTTCCCAGAGCAAATCCCGAATGCCATGCTCGTCATCAACAACCAAAATGTTTGCCATGGTGTATGCGTTGTCTCTTTCTTGACTGTGTGTCGCGCTCAAGCCGGAGCGTTGCCGTCGATCGCCAATGATAACGATACTTGCGCGCCCACTACGCTACCGTCTGTAACACGGTTGACGATGTCTATGCGCGAACCGTGTTCGTCTGCTATTTTCTTCACCACTGCCAGGCCCAGGCCGGTGCCCTTGGCCTTGGTGGTGACGTAGGGTTCAAACGCGCGTTTGAGAATATGCTCGGGGAACCCGCCCCCGCAGTCCAGCACGCTCAGGCGTACACGCCCCGGCGTGCTTTGGTATTGGGTCCGAACCACCACACTGCGGTCCGTGCCCATTGAATCTTGATACGGCTCACTGGCGTCTTGTGCGTTTTGCAGCAGGTTGTGTATGACTTGGCGCAACTGTTGCGCGTCGCCCATGACTTTGGGCGATGCGGCGTCCAGCTCAGTGCGCACCGGCACGCTTTGTCCTTCGGTTTCATACAGGTGCAAGACGTCCAACACCAGCGCGTTGAGGTCCACCGGTTTGAGTTCCGCCGCGGGCAGACGGGCGTAGTCGCGGAAGTCATTGACCAGCCGCTTCATGGCATCCACCTGGTCCACGATGGTTTTGACCGACTTGGTCAACACGGTTTGGTCGGCTACTGCCAACTTGCCGGTGAGCTTCTTCTCCAACCGCTCCGCGGAAAGCTGAATGGGGGTCAGCGGGTTCTTGATTTCGTGGGCCAAGCGACGCGCCACTTCGCCCCAAGCCTGCGCCCGCTGCGCGGACACGATGTCGGAGATGTCGTCAAACACTAGCAGCCGCCCATTGCCAGGAAGTTCTGCCCCGCGCGCAACCAAAGTGAGCGTCCGGTCAAAAGGTCCATGCATCGACAGCGCGGAGCCCGTGCCCAGCTCAAAGGATTTTTGCCAATGGTCCAAGCCCTCTTCGGCGCGGTGCACCAGAAAGTCCGCAAATTGTGTCTGCACTGCGCTCCCGAACTCTTGCAGGCCCTCGAGCGCCGCAAGTGATTGACCCTCGTAAATCGACAAAGGAACCTTGAGAATACGGGCGGCACCGGGGTTGGACGATTGGATCTGTCCTTCCGCATCCAAGACGATAACCCCGGCCGTCAGGTTATCCAAAATCGTCTGCAAATTGGCGCGCGCGGCATCGACCTGCGTCATGCTTTGTTGCACCGCCTGGCGTGCGTCGGCCAGTTGTTCGGTCATGGAGGCAAAAGCCCGCGTCAACCCGCCCAATTCGTCCTTGCCCCGCAGCGCCAATTTGGGCGTCAAGTCACCAGCCGCCACTTGACTGACGCCTTCAGCCAACATCAGCAGGGGGCGCGCGATCTGATCCCCCAAAATGACAGCCAGCAGCACGGCAGCAAAAACCGCCAAAAACAGACTCAAGGCCAGGGTACCCAGATACATGCGCTTAAGGCCCTCACGACCCAACGCGCGCTCCTGGTATTCGCGATTGGCGCTCTCCACGGCCAAGGCATTGGCAACCAGATTAGGGGGCAAAACTTTTGATACCAGCAGAAACCGGCCTTCCGGCGCAAGCCCCAGCACCGTACTGGACAGCGGCACCAAAACCTTGACCCGCACGTTACCTGGATTCGCTGCGGCCGCGTCGTCCAGACCTTCGACCCATGACAACGATCGATCGGCCCGCGCGGTACGGAACTGGGCAGGAGCCGGCTTGTCGGGTGTCAATTGGAAGCGCGACTGCCCGGCGCTGGCCAGCAGTTTTCCAGAGGCACTCCAAATCGCGACATCGGCCGCGCTGAGTTGCTCGACCAGTCGATCCAGCATCAAGCCGACCGTGCTTTCCGGAGCTTCCGAGATCTGTGCCGCTGCAGTACGCGTTTTGGCGGTGAGGTCGTTGGCCAGCGTGTCCAAGGTCACACGGCCCAGATTCAAGCCTGCCTCCAGTGCGTTTTCCACCTTGACGTTAAACCAGGTTTCGATGGAGCTGGACACAAATTGATAGGACACGCCAAAAACAAGCAGCCCAGGTGCCACGCCCACCAGGGCGAAGATGGCCGCCAATTTAACCAGCAAACGGCTGCCGAACCTTCCCTGGCGCAAGCGCACCACCAAACGGTAGCCCACCCACAGAATGGCCCCGAACAGCACGGAGGCAACAACCACATTGACGACCAGCAAGCGTCCAAAGTTTCGTTCGTTCAATTCCTGATTATTGGTGGCCTGCGTCAGCAGGAACAGCAGTACCAGACCAATGATGACCATGGCGATGGCGCCCGCCGCCACTGTCCACCGCAAAGTCCGTGAACTTGGCAAGGTTGCCACCGGCCCGCTGTCTTGGAACTCGACCGTCATCTAACCAAGGCAATGGTCAAGGTGGTGCTGGAAGTTGCGGCCAGATCCCAGTCCGACTGGCCCAAAGCACCGATTTGGAAGGGGCGTGGCAGTTGACTCAAGTCCAGCTTGAAACTGAAATCCACACGGTATTTGACACCGCCCTCCAGGTCCGCTGCATCGGCGATTTTCCAGCGCGAGGTCCGTTTGATGGCCGACAGAGCGTCTTCCAGCGTGTCAAAGCTCGGGTTCAGGGCCAGTCCGACGCTGGCCTCGCGCCCCGGACCTGCGGTGACATTAAGCCGCCAGCGGCGGGTTAGTGGCTGGTAGGCTAATCGCATATGGCGCTGTACTGAAGCCAATTTTTTGTCGTACCAGTACCAGCGCTCGCGCAATACATTTGTCTCAGACACGAAAACCATGGGGATACCTTTTAGCAGGGCCTCTTCCACGGCTGACGGAAGTTCAAAGGTAACTTGGGCCGATACAAGAATCGCCTCATCCGAACGCTCAACTTGGTATTGGGAGATTTCGGTGGCAATCTGGGCCTGGCACACGCCCGCCATCAGTACAAAAATGAGTACGCATAGCTGACGCAGGGCGGTGTCAGCCCATCTGTTTCTGCAGCAGTGCGTAATAAAAGCCATCGTGGTCACGAGAACCATTGTCCAGGACAGCATCCGCTTTTGCGACATTTTGGGGCATTAAATGGCCGGGCGACGGCAGCAACATTGCATCGGTGTTGTGTGCGAGAAACGTTTGGACCTGGCCATCGCCTTCTGCCAAAAACAGCGAACAGGTGCAATACAGCAGGCGGCCACCGGGACGCAACAGCGCCCACAGTGCCTGCAGCATGCGTTTTTGGACGGCAGCCAGCTGGGCGATGTCGGATTCGCGACGCAACCAGCGCACATCCGGATGGCGGCGCACGACGCCTGACGCAGTGCACGGCGCATCCAGCAGGATGGCATCGAAAAAATGCCCGTCCCACCAGTCCTGTGGGCGGGCTGCGTCGGCGGTTACCACCTGGGCTTGCAGCCCCAGTCGCGCCAGATTCTGGGAGATGCGTGGAGTCCGACCCGCATCAATTTCCAGGGCCACAACCTGCCCTGACGATATCTCCAACAGGTGCCCTGTCTTGCCCCCCGGAGCGGCACACGCGTCGAGCACGCGGGTACCGCTGTCATGCGCAAAACCTTGCAACAGCAGGGGAGCAGCCATTTGGGCAGCGCCGTCCTGCACTGAGACCAAGCCTTGGGCGAAACCCGGTAGTTGCTGCACCCCGACAGCCCGCTCCAGCACGATGCAGGAACCCGTGGCCCACTGCACGTCAATGCCGGACTGCGACAAAGCGGACAGGTATTCCGCGAGGCGGGTCTTGCGGATATTGACCCGCAAGGTCATGGGCGCATGAAGGTTGGCGGCTGACAGGATGTCGCGCCAATCGGTGGGGCGCTCCTTTTGCAGTCGCTTGATCCACCAGGCTGGATGGTTCCATACAGCGACAGGGTCAGTTTCTGTGCCAGCGACCAATGCCTCGCGTTCCCGCAAAAACCGCCGCAGACAGGCATTGAGAAAGTTCGCCTGGGGCTGGGTGGATGCGCTGTGTTTCGCGGCTTCCACCGTCTGATTGACCAGCGTGAACGCGTCATACGGCGCATCGGCATCATTCCAGGCCAATGCCAGTGCAACGCACAACAGTGCGTCGGCCGCTGGAGGCGGCAGGCGGGTTGCCAGCTTCCTGCGCAGGGCCTCGGCCCGCCCCAGATTGCGCCACACGTGAAAGGCCAAAGCCTGGACCCCCGGGCGCAAATCGGCACTAACACGCTCCAGAGCGGCGGTGCCAGATGCGCCTTCGCGCACCGCCTGTACCACAGCCGCAGTCGCGCTGAGTTGGCGCCACAGAGGCACAGTTTCTATATTGGGATTCATGGTGTCCTTAAAGGAGGCCGCCCGGTTTGAAGCCCATCAAGCCAACGACCAGCCGTGCAGGGAATTGGGCCAGGGCTTCGTTGTATTGGGTCACTATCTGGTTAAAACCACCACGCGCGGTTTCTACGCGCCGCGTCGTGGCATCCCATTGGGAACGCATGGCCGCAGGCACCACCGGTCCGGCCAAGTCCGGTGGAGCGCTATCCACGGCGCGCCAAACCTCTTGCACAGTATCAAATGCGTGTCCCAGCCGATCCAACGGCTCGTAGCGCATCGCGCTTGCATTGACGTCTTTCAAAGCCGTTTCAAATTCCTGCAGTGCATCCAGCAGCCGCGTCCAGTCGCCGTGCGCGTGGTCCTCGCAGCCTGCCTGCGAATGGCTGGCTGCGGCCTGTGCCACATCATCGCGCACCAAATCCGCGTAGATCCGCATGTGCTTTTCAACCGAGCCCAACGCGCGCAGCCCACGCGCACGCATGCGCATCAGACGGTTGTAGACGCCCACGCTCCAAAACACGCACAGCGCTAGCAATACCCACAGTAACAGTGAACTATCCATAGCCCATGAAGAAAAAACCCCAAGCCCCTCGTGAAATGGGCCTGGGGTGCTACGTTTAATGTAGCAGTGCAATTTACTCGCTGGCAGCGCCTTCGCTGTCGTGTGACTCAACCACGGCTTCTGCATCCCCCGCCAAATCGGCAGCTTCAGCTTCTGCAATGGCACGGCGCTCAGCGTCGTCCATGTTTTCGCGGATCTTGCGTGCTTCGTGGTACGCCAAGCCGGTGCCGGCTGGAATCAGACGGCCCACAATGACGTTTTCCTTCAGACCGCGCAACTCGTCTCGCTTGCCCATGATGGCAGCTTCAGTCAGTACGCGGGTGGTTTCCTGGAAGGAAGCCGCGCTGATGAAACTGTCGGTGGACAGGGATGCTTTGGTGATACCCAGCAGCAAGTTGGTGAAGGTGACCGGAATCTTGCCTTCAGCGCGCAACGCATCGTTGGTGTTGAGCATCTCAGAGCGCTCGACCTGTTCGCCATTGATGTAACCGGAATCGCCCGCGTTCTCGACCACGACACGGCGCAGCATCTGGCGAACAATCACTTCAATGTGCTTGTCGTTGATCTTCACGCCCTGCAAGCGGTATACATCCTGCACTTCGTCGACGATGTAGCGTGCCAGCTCTTCTGAGCCCAGCAGGCGCAAGATGTCTTGTGGATCGGCAGGGCCGTCCACCACAGACTCGCCCTTGTTGACGACCTGGCCTTCGTGCACCAGCATGTTCTTTTCCTTGGGGACCAGGTCTTCCCAGACCTTGCCATCGGGATCGGTAATCTGTAGGCGAATCTTGCCCTTGGTTTCCTTGCCGAAGGACACGGTACCCGTGATCTCGGCCAGCGTACCCTTGTCTTTCGGCGTACGGGCTTCGAACAATTCGGCGACCCGAGGCAGACCACCAGTAATGTCGCGGGTCTTCTGGCCTTCGATTGGGATACGGGCCAGCACTTCGCCGGGCCCCACTTCCAGACCATCGCGCACCTGGATCAGCGAACCAATGGGGAAGCCGATGGTCACAGAGTGGTCAGTTCCCGGGATCTTGACTTCGTTGCCGGTACCGTCGATCAGCTTCATCTGCGCACGCACAACCTTGGTCGCACCACGGCGCTTCGGATCGATAACCACCATGGTTGACAAACCGGTTACTTCGTCGACCTGCTTGGCAACCGTCAGGCCTTCTTCCACATTCTCGAAATGCGCCTTGCCGGCGAATTCGGTAATGATGGGGCGGGTCAACGGATCCCAGTTGGCCAAGATAGCGCCAGCCTTGATCGTCTGGTCAGCCTTGACGGTCAAAATCGCACCGTACGGAACCTTGTGGCGCTCGCGCTCACGGCCGTGCTCGTCGTGGATGATGATTTCGCCGGAACGGGCAATTACCACCAATTCCTTCTTGCTGTTAGTCACATAGCGCATCGTGGCGTTGAAGCCAATATTGCCGTTGGACTTGGCTTCGACGCTGGAAGCGATAGCGGCACGCGATGCCGCACCACCGATGTGGAAGGTACGCATGGTCAACTGCGTGCCGGGTTCACCAATGGACTGGGCTGCAATCACACCGACGGCTTCGCCGCCGTTGATCAGACCGCCACGACCCAAATCGCGTCCGTAGCACTTGGCGCAAATACCAAAGCGGGTTTCGCAAGTCAAAGCAGTACGCACCTTGACCTCGTCCACGCCAGCAACTTCCAGCTCGTCGATCAGGTCTTCGTCCAGCATGGCACCAGCATCGGCCAGCACGGAACGATTCTCGGGGTGCAACACGTCTTCCGCTGCAGTACGACCCAGAATGCGGTCGCGCAGAGATTCGATCACTTCACCGCCTTCAACGATTGCGCGCATCAGGTAACCACCGTGCGTGCCGCAGTCTTGCTCGGTGACAACCAAGTCTTGCGTCACATCAACCAGACGGCGTGTCAGATAGCCGGAGTTGGCTGTCTTCAATGCCGTATCGGCCAGACCCTTACGGGCACCGTGGGTGGAGATGAAGTACTCCAACACGTTCAGACCTTCACGGAAGTTGGCGGTAATGGGTGTCTCGATGATGGAGCCGTCAGGCTTGGCCATCAGACCCCGCATACCAGCCACCTGGCGAATCTGGGCGGCAGAGCCGCGGGCTCCAGAATCGGCCATCATGTAGATGGAGTTGAAGGACTCTTGTTGGACCTGGTTTCCATGGCGATCAGTAACCATTTCCTTGGACAACTTGGCCATCATCACCTTGGACACTTCGTCACCCGACTTGCCCCAGATATCCACCACCTTGTTGTAGCGCTCACCAGAGGTCACCAGACCGGACACATATTGCTGCTCGATCTCTTTAACTTCCTTTTGGGCACGCGCAATGATGGCGTGCTTTTCCTGCGGCACCAGCATGTCGTCGATACAGATGGAAATACCAGCGCGGGTCGCCAAACGGAAACCGGCTTGCAGCAGCTTGTCGGCAAACACCACGGTCTCTTTCAAGCCGCACTTGCGGAAGGACACGTTGATCAGCTTGGAGATTTCCTTCTTCTTCAACGCCTTGTTGATGTTGGAGAAAGGCAAACCCTTGGGCAAGATTTCGGACAACAGTGCACGGCCGGCAGTGGTTTCCCAAAGCTTGGTCGAGGCGGTGAATTCACCCGAATCCTTGTCCTTGGTGTACTCGGTCAAACGCACATTGATACGCGAGTTCAACTCGACTTCGCCCGCATCAAACGCGCGCTGCACTTCACCGGTGTCGGCAAAAATCAGGCCCTCGCCCTTGCCGTTGATGCGGTCGCGGGTCGTGTAGTACAGGCCCAGCACCACGTCCTGCGAAGGAACGATGGAAGGCTCGCCGTTGGCGGGGAACAGCACGTTGTTGGAGGCCAGCATCAGCGTACGGGCTTCCATTTGCGCTTCGACCGACAAGGGCACGTGAACAGCCATCTGGTCACCATCGAAGTCGGCATTGAAGGCCGCGCAAACGAGGGGGTGCAACTGAATGGCCTTGCCTTCGATCAAGATGGGCTCAAAAGCCTGGATACCCAAACGGTGCAAGGTCGGCGCACGGTTCAACATGATCGGGTGCTCTTTGATCACCTCCTCAAGGATGTCCCAGACCACGGGTGTGCCGGATTCGACTTCTTTCTTCGCGGCCTTGATGGTGGTCGCAATGCCCATTGTTTCCAGCTTCGCAAAGATGAAAGGCTTGAAGAGTTCCAGCGCCATCAACTTGGGCAAACCGCACTGGTGTAGCTTGAGCGTTGGGCCCACGGTAATCACGGAACGTCCAGAGTAATCGACGCGCTTGCCCAGCAAATTCTGGCGGAAACGACCGGATTTACCCTTGATCATGTCGGCCAAGGATTTCAGAGCACGCTTGTTGGCACCCGTCATGGCCTTGCCGCGGCGGCCGTTGTCCAGCAAGCTGTCCACGGCTTCCTGCAACATACGCTTCTCATTGCGTGCAATGATTTCCGGCGCCTTCAGCTCCAGCAAACGGCGCAGACGGCTGTTGCGGTTGATGACGCGGCGATACAGGTCGTTCAGATCGGAGGTCGCAAAACGGCCACCGTCCAATGGCACCAGCGGACGCAGGTCCGGTGGCAGTACGGGCAGCACGTCCAGCACCATCCACTCGGGCTTGATGCCAGATTTCTTGAACGCTTCCAGAACCTTCAAACGCTTGGCGTTTTTCTTGATCTTGAGCTCGGAGCCCGTCAGGTCGTTGCGCAGTTTCTCGATCGAACCTTCGATGTCGATGCTTTGCAGCAGATCCTTGATGCCTTCGGCGCCCATCTTGGCCTGGAACTCGTCGCCGTATTCCTTGAACTTGGC